>JBIOIO010000078.1:0-1503 GCA_044449925.1 Saccharimonadales bacterium (SeqCode) | reverse complement strand
GGTTACTTTACCGCCACCTGCTTCGATTGCAGCAATGACCTGGTTGATTGGATATTCTTCTCCACCGTTAAATACCTTGGACATAATTTCACCTTTTTCGATTCCGGTAACTAAAATTAGACAGTTGCTGACATTTCCGAGCGCTTTAAGTGTAAGGCTAATTCTCTCAGGTGGTGGTTTGGGCGAATCGTGAACAGCCACCACTAGAGATTCGGTATCATTGAGCGCTGGATTTCCCGGAAAAAGAGATAGAGTATGTCCATCCTCACCCATTCCAAGCCAAACCATATCAAAATTAGGTATTCCGTCAGCATTAGGCGAAATACCGGCTACTACTTTTTCGTAGTCTTTGGCAGCTTCAATCGATGGTTGATCGCTACTCGGTCGTAACCGATTTTCTTCCGAAAGGCCAATAGGATTCATGAGAGTTGACTCAATCTTAGTCCATGATGAGTCTGGACTGTCATAAGGAACACAGCGCTCATCTCCAATAGCAACAAATACCTTTCCCCAATTTATTGTGTCTTTATAGTTTGCTGCTAGTATTTTGTATGATTCCATTGGAGCCGTGCCGCCGGACAAAACCCAGAAAGCTGCGTCTTTTTCGGCAATCGCGCCCCTGAGTACTTCGATAGTGATCTCAGCCGCTACATTTGAAACAGAGACTACATTTTGTTGAATTGCTAGGCTAGCCATTATCTTACTTATAATCCTTATTTTCGTTCACTTTATATTATACTGTAAAGACACATGAATGACTCAAACCAAACCGCTGACATAGCCGTCATTGGATTAGCCGTAATGGGTCAAAACCTAATTCTAAATATGAACGATCACGGTTTTACAGTGGTCGCTTTCAATCGTACGGTTAGTAAAGTAGATGACTTTATTAACAATGAGGCTAAAGGAACAAACATCATAGGAACTCACTCTATAGAGGAAATGGTGGGCAAACTAAAAAAACCTAGACGGATAATGCTAATGGTAAAAGCCGGCGATCCAGTAGATTCAACGATCGAAAGTCTTCTTCCGCATCTAGAGGCCGGGGATATCATCATAGATGGCGGCAATTCGTTATTTACAGACACAATAAGAAGAGTTACAGAAGTTGAAGAGAAAGGTCTCCTATACATAGGTACGGGCGTATCCGGAGGCGAAGAGGGAGCTCGCCATGGTCCATCTATCATGCCAGGAGGCTCTCCAGCCGCCTGGGAGCACATAAAAGACATCTTCCAGTCTATTGCCGCAAAACTCGATGACGGCACCCCGTGCTGCGACTGGGTGGGAGAGGGCGGAGCAGGCCATTATGTAAAGATGGTTCATAACGGAATAGAATACGGTGATGAGCAGCTAATTTGCGAGGCATACGCGCTAATGAAGAATTACGCCGGCTTATCTGACGCAGAAATGGCGGAAATCTTCAGTGACTGGAATTCAAAAGAACTTGATAGCTACTTGATAGAAATTACAGCAAAAATATTGGGCTTTAAAGACGAAGACGGT
>JBIOIO010000077.1:0-1523 GCA_044449925.1 Saccharimonadales bacterium (SeqCode) | reverse complement strand
CGGTCTTCAAAAGTTTCGTCGATTTGGTGAGAAAATCCATCTAATTCAGCTGTAATAACGCTCCAAGTCCTCGTTTTATCCGTCGGTGAGTCCTCATGCTCCGAAGGCATAATAGGATGAGAGTTAGGAATAGCCGTTACATCATGATCATGTGCAAGCGTGAATTTCAAGAGGTCTACAGCGGCTTCTCGGCGAGCATTTAGTACAGGATCGCGAAGTGCATCCACGGGTAATACCGGACGTATCTCGACTGCCGTATGTTCATCAACTAGTCCACCTTCTACCATGGCATAGGCCGTTGAGGCTACACGATCTCGCAATTGTCGTTCTGTACCATCTCGTTCTAGAAGATGACCGACCACTCCAAATCTATTTTCAAAGTTCCTTAGCACAGCTTGTTGTTCAAGAATTTCAGGCGGTACATAATCTGGCTGAGCTTTTTGGGCTTGCTGCACTACACCCTCGCCAAGCCTTACAGCTAGGCGGCCCCCTAGCGCCGCCGTCCTCATTGCTGTTGCAGTTGCCATTTTTGTTACTTCACCCGGTACTTTAGCTATATTACCCGACATCCACCCCCTAACTTTTAATTAATTAAGAGTTTATACCTTAAGACGTATTGGCTTTAGCTGTCTGTAAAATTGGTTATTGCATCGGTATGTTATAAAGTCGGCAGTCTTGTTTATACCCTGCCGTGTCGTCCAGGTGTGCGCTGAGATACGTTATAACTGATAAAATGTGGGGCTGTTTCTTCCCTTTGTGAACGGACAGGATTATTTGTTTCAGTGTTTTCGGTCTCATAAGCAAATATAGGCTGATTAGGAACAATGACCTTTATTTTCTGATGGTCATTCATATCCATAACGCCGGCAGTGGCAGCTGCAGCCATCATGATAATACCGGCTTGGGCGCTTAAGCTGGCTACTTTTTGGGTTATAGTTTGATTTTTATTTTTTACATTAGACACATATTTACAGTAACAAATTTTATCTATTTTGTCAATGTTCTGTTTAAGTATGTATATCTATTGATTCGCCTGTTTTTGCCTTATAAAATGTTATACCTTTTTCTCCAAGCATCCTCTCAAAAAGAGAATAGGTTTGCTCTCTCGCCTCTGTACTCCAGTGCCAGTCATGTATAGGGATTACATACTTAGGCTTAAGCTCTAAAACAAGATTCATAGCAGCTATTGACCCGCCCCAAGGTGCAGTTATCGGTAGTGCTAGGATTGATTTTGTCTCCGAAAATCTGTGACTGTCTCCTGGATCAGTAAGTAATCCGAGATAATGGATACCAATATTTTCCGGCTGCTCGAAAACCGGCTGAACGTTCTCATGAGGCGCCTCGAAAAACTCCACGCCTTCCGGGGGATCATTACTCGCAATTATCCCTACCTCTTTTAGATGTTCTACAACTTGAGATGTCGATGTAATACGAACGTCCGGAAACTTATTAACGAGCCTCTTAACAAAGTTTATATCCAAGTGATCGGCATGAATGTGAGTTATAAAAATATCGTCTAGTTT
>JBIOIO010000076.1:0-1606 GCA_044449925.1 Saccharimonadales bacterium (SeqCode) | reverse complement strand
TAATATTTACGCTGGGAATCAGCACAGGAACGATAACTCCCACACCTGGAGGATTAGGAGGCTTTGAGGCCGGTCTTTTTGCTGGTTTTGTAGCTTTCCACGTTCCGGTTGCTCCAGCGCTTGCTATCGCCCTTCTGTATCGCCTTATAAGCTATTGGCTGGCACTAGGAATAGGCCTATTAGCGTTTATAGAAGTACAGAGAAATCATTTGTTTGAATCTAAGTAGAAACTAGACTTCTATTTCATTGAACCGATTGACGGCAAATGCTAGGGCTACAATAAATGTCAGAGTCATAACTAAAAGATCTATCTTTAGACCAAAATGTGATTGATTAGATAGGAGGCCACGGAGTGCGTCCACCATGTAAGTTACTGGATTGCAGATTGAAATTATTTTTAGTCCAATAGGAATATTGTTGAGCGGATATAAAGCTCCAGATAGGAAAAACAGCGGAAGAATTAGAAGGTTGTTTATGCCCTGAAACCCTTGAAAGTCTTCCACCATTGATGCAATACCTGCGCCAAAACTGGTCAGAGCTACGCTCATGAACACCAAAGTGGCGAAAGCTACGGGGATAAGCGCCCAATTATACGGTCGAAACCCAAAAATTATTGATATAACGAATACCATGGTCCCCTGTATAACTGAGATTGTGGATCCTCCGATTGCGCTTCCAAGAAGTATTCTTATCCTGGATACTGGTGCTACAAGCAGTTCAGACAGGAATCCGAATCGCTTATCCTGCAAGATGATAATTCCCCAAAAAACAGAGGATAGAAGTACCGTTTGAGTTATGATGCCCGGTACCAAAAACTCAAGATAGTTACCTTCGCCGGCTTTTGAATATATAGCTCCAATTCCGTAGCCTAAAGACAGAAGTAAAAGAATTGGCTGCCCGAGACTTCCTAAGAGTCTTGAACCGCTTCTAACATAGCGTTTCATTTGTCGTTGCCAGAGTATAATCATTACATCCATATATGTATCCTTGCCTATCTAAGCCTTCTATTGCGCAGGGCCATCTTAAAATTCATGCCGTCATTATTTCCAGACTCTGTCTCGTCCCGCAAAGTTTTTCCAGTTAATTTAAGATAAGCCTCCTCAAGAGTTTTAGTCTTGGTTTGCTTGCATAGTTCCGGAGTCGTGCCCATGGCAACAATATCGCCACTGTCAATAATAGCTATTCGCTCAGCAACTGCCTCAGCCTCTTCGAGATAATGGGTAGTAAAGAAAATTGTCATTCCCTTTTCTTGGCTCAACTTCTGAACATAATCCCACATAAGATTTCGGGTTTGTGTGTCGAGACCTAATGTAGGTTCGTCTAGGAAAAGGATCTGGGGCTCATGCAAAAGTCCTCTAGCAATTTCCAGACGTCGTCTCATGCCTCCAGAAAATGTTTTTATCATCGAGCCGTTTCGGTTCCAAAGTTCGACAAGCTCTAGTAGTTTTTTAATACGTGCAGGTCGATCGGCTTTTGGAATACCATACAGACTGGCGTGCAGGTCCATATTTTCGTAGGCACTTAGCTCTTCATCCAAGCTAGGATCTTGGAATACAATTCCGAACGCTTTTCTTGCATCATCACGTTCCTTAGTGACGTCATGGCC
>JBIOIO010000075.1:0-1667 GCA_044449925.1 Saccharimonadales bacterium (SeqCode) | reverse complement strand
GTGCTAGACTTAAGTAATGAAAGACGTTTTGGCAATTATAGCAGCAGTGTTAGCGATAGCTGGGAATTTGCCATACATCCGAGATGCGTTTACTCACCGAGTAAAGCCTCATCCTTTCACATGGCTTGTCTGGACGATTGTATCCGCCATAGTGTTTTTTGGGCAACTAGCAAAGGGAGCTGGGATAGGTGCATTACCGGCCGGTGTCGCAGAATTATTTACAATAATTATCTTTATATTTTCATTACAATATGGATTTAAATATGTGCAAAGAACTGACAAGTATTTCTTGGCCGCTGCCTTGTTTGGAATAATACCTTGGCTTATTTTTGATAATCCTACAATTTCTGTGATTATCGCCGTAGTGATCGATTTGATCGCATTCGTGCCAACTCTACGCAAAACCTATGAACATCCAGAGACGGAAACACCAATTCTTTACGGTTCTAATGTTCTACGACATATTTTGACTCTGTTTTCGTTACAAGCTTACAATATTGCGACCACACTTCATTCTATAGCAATGATCATCACCAATACATTAATGGTTGGTCTAATATCTAAAAAAAAGATCCAGCATTTTACAAGCAACAAACACAGAATTTGATAACCATAAGCGTATTGGAGGGTCACCGTCATTGCTATATCAACTAAATTTAAAGTACAGGAGTCTGCTATTATATCTCCACTGTGACAAAGCTTAGAAAAACTAGTATAGGTATAGGAGCGCTTTGCGTAGCTTTAATATGTTTCTACATTTTGGCGGTTGTAGTAAGGCAGTATGCAGTCCCATTATATGTAAATACTTTCTATCGTCAGCCAGTCGATGATAACTTTGCTGCAGCATTTACTAACGTTAATAACGAGCTTGTATCTTTAGGGTTTACACAATATAGGGTAGGGGGTTTTCACCCTACGTTGCAGACAGCGACATGCTACAACCATGTGACTGATGGCGGTCAGAGTGGCTATTACCATGGCCTAAGTGAGACAGTCCCATGTATCAAACATATTGTTGCCAATCCGTTTGTACCGGATGACGCATTTACAACGTTATGGACTTCTGGTGCTCCAAACCTTGTATCAGCTTTTGCTATGAACGGCTGGAAAATGACAAGAAATCTAGTAGGTGGCTCTGACCTACCTACTAATGCTCAAAACCAGCAAGCAATTGCCAATATTTTTAATGTTCCAAACCGTAGTCCTGCCGACCAAGATGCTGCAGAAATCGATTATTCCAAAACGATCGGCAATAGCAAATGTTATTTTTCGCTCACATACGCCAACGATGGCCCAAGCCCGGTCAAATCTGTTTGGCTTGATGAAAGTTGTGAGCGAGATGTATCTATCTTTGGTGGCTCAAGCGGCTAAACACATTTACATAAGTCAGGACTTAGTCCTTCATGTAGCCACTTTTTAGGATAGTTAAGCATAGGCGGTATTGGAGGGCCATCTGGGACTCGAACCCAGGACACCCTGCTTAAGAGGCAGGTGCTCTAACCAGCTGAGCTAATGGCCCGATTATCGGAATGCATCGTTACTAACTGAAAAAACTTTAGCAAATTACCTCTGTTTTTGCAAACCGTGCGTCTTCTGAAAAAATTGAGCTTCAACATAATCATTACTCTGTTACAATAGACTTAATGCGATTACTAAACGGTAAAGAT
>JBIOIO010000074.1:0-1674 GCA_044449925.1 Saccharimonadales bacterium (SeqCode) | reverse complement strand
CCTACTAAACGACAACTTTACGGGTACAGGCAAGACAGCTACCCACCACGTAGGCGGAATAGACATTAATAGTAGTAGCCATATTCAAATTTCAAGCACTACGGCAAGTGATTTTAGTAAAAACGGAATCTCGTTTACGGCCCAATATGCACCTGGTGACATTGTTACAAATAGCATAACCTTAAATAATGTGAGTTCAACTAACAATGGTTCGAGCATAGGATGGGCTGGACTAGCATTCTATACAACTAATAGTGCTGGAGGACAAGGAAATAGTATTAGGGATGTTTATTTCCAAGGAACCAATACGTTTAGCGGAAATACAGGACAAGGTATCTTCATTGAAGGCGATAGTGACGCTAATCTAGGTGCGCACGTAAAGCCCAGATACGTAATAAGTGGGAAAAATAAGGAGCGTGTAGATCTGGGAACTGCTGTTTTCAGCGGCAATACTACAGACATATTGAACTATCAGACAAAGGGTGTTTTTGCACTCAAGGCAACATTTGGTGGAATAACTGGCGATAACATGACACTTGCACAAATTAAGGATGAGAAAACTCGCATTTTTGATCATATTAAAAGTGATAGGCTTGGCTATGTCAGATTCTTCATAAAAGGACACAACAAGAGTCCTAAGAATGGCTATACCGCAGCTAACGCTGGAATTCTAAAATGGCACAAGGTACGTATCGCTGTGAGCTATGACTACGAATCGTCATACTCTAAAACAGTAGATGCTTACAACAAGTTAACTAGCCCTATATACAACGCTAATGTATCGACAAATCAAATCGATGCTACTGGCACGCCTCCGGGTACATACTATTGGCAAGAGCGACCAGTATTTAGCGACGGAACCCACGGTGTTTGGTCTAACCCATGGAAATTAGTCGTCACTCCCTCTGAGCAATAGGATAAGTTCTCACTTAGTTGGCGCTGTCTTTACAGATAGTCAATAAAACCTACCCAAAAATAAGCAGAATATTAAAATATTAGACTCAGCGTATAGTAATATGGGAACAAATAACGCTGCTTAAAGTTTTAAGTTCTGAAATAGCCATGGCAGAAACAACACCAATTCAATCCACTCAAGACCCGGCTCTAGGCATTCAGATTGACGATGTTAATAAGAGTCTATGGGCATATATAAAAAACAAAAAACTTAAGCAATTTGTTCTGCTCGCACCAATCATTGTCTTGTGGGAAGCGCTCTCAGTGTTTGTGCTGATTCAGGTTTTAAAAATCCAGACCACCGGTAATAACGGTGCTATTAGGTTACCGCTATATATGGCCATGGCACCGATTGTTATCTTTGCTGGCTGGCTGGCTAAACTACGTCAAGAATTTGAAGATGCATTTCTAGAAGAGTTTGCAAAGAGCAATGGTTTTAACTTTGCTAAAAAAGGCGTGATAGACATAACCTATGGCAGTATATTTCGGATACCCAGTACAGCTAAGCAAGTCTCCGATGTATTAACCGGGCAGTATAAGGGTGCAAGTCTCAGAATTTTTCTGTTTCGTTTAGTGAAGGGCAGTGGACGTAATCAGAGAGACTATAACGATACAATTCTCGAGCTAGATCTAAATGGTAAGCTACCGAACCTACTAATGATTAACAAAAAATCTAAACTCGGTGGTCTGGATATCACTGATGCTTTTGACGAGAAGCAT
>JBIOIO010000073.1:0-1709 GCA_044449925.1 Saccharimonadales bacterium (SeqCode) | reverse complement strand
TTATCGCCAAATTCTCACTTTACAACTTTAAGTTCTATTCTAAGCAATCAGAGCCTTCTGGCATATAAAAGAAATTGCTCCGACTCTTTAATGTTAAAATTTTTCATAATGACTGACAAGTGCTCACTCTGATAAGCTAGAAGCTGTAAGACATATGAATTAGAATTAGGCGGCGGTTTGATTGATGAGATACGTAAGTTTGTTAGGAAAGCGACGAGATTTTGTAAGGAAGATTTTGATAAGGAATCTAAATACACTATTTGCAAGGCATCTCTCCTATGCCAATAACCGCGCCTATTAAGTAGAGCGATTCCATTAGGAGACGGATAGCCTGTCACGATCAAGTTTCGCTTTTTAATAAAAAGCCGCAGCGTATTACGATTGAGAAAATACCATCGCCACGCTTTAACGTACCTTTTTCCTGACAACTTGTATATTGGAGAATCTGTTAGATAATTGCATATGTCGTTTAAATCTTCTAAAGACGCAATCCTTGCATTTGTATGTCTTATTCGACTGGATCCCACAGTTTTATGAGTACTTGCGTAATACACCCATCGCGAGATTACACTGAAACCATTGTTTTCCAGCATGAGCCGTGATCCAATGTTGTCAGTTGCTACAACAGCTGATGCTTCAATGGCTCCTTGTCGCATTCCAAACTGCAGCATTTTTGCAATCAGGGCGGTAGCGATCCTCTTTCGTCTGTGATCAGGATGGACTCTGATGCCTTCAAGCCAAATCTGCCTTTTTCCAGGACATATGATGCCATGGGAAATAGCTACCGGGAAGTTATTATTGTTCTTGCTTCTTTCATTATGAACAACTACGTAGAGCTTGCTATGCGGGTCAGCAGACCATATGTCCCATACTTGATCAATATAATCGCCCCATTCGAAAGTATTGCTACAAAACTTTAGAACTTCTTCTTTATCTGATTTTTTAGCTGTTCTAACTATCACGACAGAGTAGTAGTTTTAATAGTTATTGTTATTATCGTATTCATGCTATAAAGAAATTGTGGCCGCCTTATGAAAAATCGTAAAGGCGGCATGACAACTAATTCTTTGATTTGTCATCTTCTAATACGACTCCAACGTATTTGCCTCTTTTGCCGACGATTCTGGATCCTTGGTTATAACCGCGATCCAAGGTTGTAGAAGGTCCGGGTTTAGCTTTACTAATTTGATATTAGCCTCAGATAGCAGCTGCGTCCCATCTTCTGGGTAGTCAGCAAGAACAACTATCCTCTTAATACCTACGCTGACTGCCATCTTGCTGCATTCTAGACACGGAGCAAAGGTTGAATATAATGAGGCGCCCCTAGTGCCTCCAGCATTTCCAAATAATGCGCACTGCATTATAGCATTTGCCTCTGCGTGAGTACACATACATCGCTCCAAAAATTCACCTGATTTGATTTCGCCCCTGATTCTCGCCATGCACCTGTAACATCCCCCCTCAAAACAGTTCTTTACACCCGAAGGAGTTCCGTTGTAGCCCGTTGCTATTTGTCTATTGTCTTTCACAATTACTGCACCGATATGTCTTGTAACACAGTTCGAGCGGAGTTTTGCTATTTCTGAATGAAGCATAAAGTACGTATCCCAGTCTGGTCTCTTCATTTCCTTTCCAGATTACTCGATGACAGTTAGTATATTAGATTATTGTGCAAACTCGAAGCTTGTTAGAGATATATATCACTGCGG
>JBIOIO010000072.1:0-1744 GCA_044449925.1 Saccharimonadales bacterium (SeqCode) | reverse complement strand
CTTTTTATGTCATACTAAGAGCTGACATGGGACCACAAAGCAAAACGATAAACGGCGGACTTGTCATTATCTTCGAAGGTATAGACGGAGCGGGCAAGACAACTCAGCTTCATCAAGCCGAGCAAGTCCTAAAAAATGACGGATGGCTGGTTGTAACCCGAAGAAATCCGGGCGGTACTGCTATAGGTGAAGAACTCCGAACTACTATGATGCGTCCTGTCCCAAGACCGGCTATGACAGATCTATACATTTCGGCAGCGGTACAAGAGGCGTTAATTGAAGAAGTAGACTTGCAACGATCTAAAGGCGCAATTATTCTTATGGATCGAAGCCCTATATCGATAGCCAGCTATCAGATATATGGCAGTGGGATAAACCCCGATATTGGCTGGCACTTCGTGGACGATGGAATGAATAGAATAAAACCAAATCTAACACTAATCTTTCAGTGTGATTATAAGGTTGCACTTGATCGTGCCAGACAGATTGCAAACCAATTCGACTACTTTGAGAGTAAGCCTGATAGTTATTTCGAAAAGGTAGTTTCGGGTTATAGTGCTGCGGCTGAAAAATATCATGCCACTATTATCGACAGTAACTTAAGTATCGAACAAGTTCACGAACAAACAATGCTGTTAATTTCTAAGCTAATCCCCCCTCAAACCCCAACGCCTACTGTCTAACTCTTCTTAGCAACTTTACTCATACAACGCGCCAAAGCGGTCATAGATTTAGAAAAACCACGGATTCCTTCTTGGTAAGCAATGTAGCGGTCCTCCCATTCAGGTTGGTACTTAGCTTTGAAGCGGTGAAGTCCCTTAAATGAATAAAACCTGTCTCCGTTAGCATATGCAAATTGCAAAATATTATCGATTAAAGTCCTCTCTTCACTCTCATCATCACCAAGTCCACCAAGTGGTGCAAGCCCTATATTAAAACGTTTATAGCCTCGCTCATCAATAAATTTAATTAAATTCATAAGCATAAAATCGTTTATATTACCCAAACTACCATTCGCATTCCTAAGTAGGTCATAAGTCGCTTCCTCACGGTCAAATTCAGCCGGTATCAAGTTTACAAAGCCTTGAATTGTTCCTGCTGCGTCACGTGCTACTAACAACTCGCACTGCTGCATGTATTCTTCAGTAAAATAGCCCATTGCCAAGCCTCGTTCGGCACGACCGCCCTGAGACAACCACTCATTAGAAACTATGCGAATTCGATCCATTACAGCATTGTGATGAGGCGGTGAAAGTAGATCGGCGGTATAACCTTGTTTTGTAAACTTATTATTAATTTGGCGAAAGTACTTTTCGGGCGCAACAGCTTCTTTAAAGTGCGCTACATTAACGATTGCTTCTTCACCAAGCTTTTGCATAGTAAAACCGTTATCCAGGTATAGCTGCTTGTTTTTATCACTCACATGTATAAACGCCGGTAGCCAATCATTATGGAAGCACATCTCTCTAAAATCTCTTAGTAACGAAGTAAATCTATTGGGGTTGCCTATTGGATCGCTCACACAAAGAGCAACACCGCGGTAACTATGATAGGCTATTACGCTCTCTTCGGTCTGGTCGAAAAAGTATTGTTTATCATGAGGCCAAATCTTGAAGAATTCTTCGCTTGGAGCATGATATTTCTTCAGCAGTTTCTTAACTTCCTCTACGTTTTCAGTCTGGTCGGCAAGACGTTGTCTAATGGGCTGAAACAAGGAAATAAGTGCGTAAGCTATCGCAACTGT
>JBIOIO010000071.1:0-1748 GCA_044449925.1 Saccharimonadales bacterium (SeqCode) | reverse complement strand
TGGGGTATAAGTATATTTCAATCAATAATAAGCGAGTACTGGTCATCAGTTTGCTAGGTAAAATTGTGGGAAAAGATTCAGACAAGCCAGTAGATAATCCTCTTAGCAAGGTGGATGAAATACTGCAAAGAGAGAAAGACACAGAGAAATCGGCTATCATAGTAAACTTTCACGGTGACTATAGTAGCGAAAAGGTAGTTATAGGGCATTACCTGGACGGCAGGGTATCGGCTGTTGTTGGGGACCACTGGCATGTTCCAACAGCCGATGCCAGAATTCTTCCAAATCAGACTGCTCATATCAGTGATGTAGGTATGTGTGGGGCACTTAATTCTTCCTTAGGAGTAAGTTATGAAAGCATACTCCCCAGATGGAAAGATGGTAAACAGACTAGAAACACCTTAGAAAATAAAGGTCCTAGACAATTCAATGCAGTATTAATTGATACTAATAATTTTGGACTTTCTAATTCTATAGAACAAATCCAGAAAATTATTGAGTAGTAATAAAAGCGCATATTCGGTATAATCAGCCCCTGTAGTATCGGGGTGTGGCGCAGTTGGCTAGCGCGCCGCGTTTGGGACGCGGAGGTCGGAGGTTCGAGTCCTCTCACCCCGACCATTAGCATGTTTTATGTATAATGGTTATGGGCTACAAAGATTGTAATTAGCGTAAAAAATCAAATATCATGGATAACAATCCAAAAAGTAATCAGGATCCTACTCCAGAAAACACACCTTCGTCTGATCCTAATCAAAATGTAACTGAAGCTTCTAAAGCTCATTTGAGCAGAAAAGGCCTTAAGACACTTCGACCCCTCGACAGCACTTTGGTTGATGAGATTCAGACACAAAAACCTGTAAATACTCAAAACACGGTGACAATTCCGCAAGCTTCTGAAAGCGGTAAGCCGCTAAATACTTCAAGTACCGACTCAATTTATCCGGAAGCCACACACTTGCTTTCAGGTAGTCCGGACCAGAAACAACTAGATAATAAGGCAGAAGACTTAAGGCAAGACAATAATACAACCTTACTTATCAAGGTTTTAGTTGTGGTCATAGGTTTATTGATCGTGCTATTCTCATCAATTTCGCTCTACAGTTGGTCACTATATGCGGGATTTATTCACTTTACTGCCAATCCTTTACTCATATTTGTAATAGTCTTGACTGTTTTGGAATTAATTTTAGGTATTGGAATAGCATTCCTTAAAGAACGTGCTCGGTCAATTTACGTATTTATAGCTGTAATATTTTTATTATTTTCAGTTTACAGCGCGGTTAGGAACTACAACACTATATTTAATTTTGAGCATCAAAACATAGCAATAATTTTCCGCTATTTTGAAGGGCTGTCCATATCTGTACTACCTATCCTATTTCTTACCAGACAGAGAGTTATATCAGTATTTAATTAAGTGCTAAGCAGCTTCCAAAAGTTCTAGATGCGGTCTTTCTTGAGGCTCTGCCTGGAATCTATCTGCGCGAGCTAGTTCTACAAGACTCAGGAACTCTGGTTCAAAAATCTTCGCTACTAGCTTATATTTGTTTGGTAGATTCAGTTCACCAACTTCTGTCCTGGGAACCCATCTGGCGTCGTCATGCTCGCTGCTTAAAGTGATATCATTATCTCCTTCAGGAAAAACAGCAGTTACTACAGCAAAATGACTAACTACTAATTCACTAGCTTTTGTCACAGGACTTGTTTTCATTTTAGGTCTGTTAAAATTAAGCATACGAACACGT
>JBIOIO010000070.1:0-1797 GCA_044449925.1 Saccharimonadales bacterium (SeqCode) | reverse complement strand
CCCAGGGACTGCAACTTTCTTGAATAAATGTGGTGACGCCACTGTATCAAGGTCGCCAAGACTTGACCTGACCTCCGGCTTAGTAAAAGCTTGCTTCAAGTCTCCTGCAGACTCGAGAACGGCAATGTTAAAAAAACGTACTACCACCAATACCACGGTACAACTGAGCAGCTTGAAAGCTTCTGTTACATCGGCAAATTGCTTTAAGAACTTATCGATATCCTCAAGTTTGACAGTATACTGATTAAACCAAGTAAACCAATCTTTTTCACGATGGTTTACTTCATCAGATTTTGCTTCATCATTGTATAGAACTCTTCATCAGACATGTTTCTCTTACCATCCAACCATGTCTCTACATCCTTTCCAGCTGAATATCTGAGCTTGGGACTTTCGTTTGTAACAGCAGTAAGCACTACCTTAGCTACAAGGTCAGGAGGAGATCCACTTTCCATCATGTTTTCTAAGACTGTAGCCATCTTTTGTATCATCTGCAAATATGGAGAATTCGGATCTCGAGATTTACTGGCAGCAACCATTCCATCAGCAAAGTTGGTTCTAATAGGTCCAGGTTCTACCAAGACCACTCTTATTCCGAATGGCTCTAATTCATATGCAAGAGATTCGCTCATACCTTCGATTGCAAATTTTGTGCCTACATACGCGGATGATCCAGGAAAACCAAATCTCCCCGCTGCTGAACTAATATTTACGATGATACCAGATTTCTGTTTTCTCATGATGGGAAGGACCGCTTGAGTTACCCGCATAACACCGAATAGATTGGTTTCGTACTGAGCCTTCATCTCTTCCATTGCTAGGTCTTCAAACGCTCCGATAAGTCCATACCCGGCATTGTTTACCAATACGTCGATCTTGCCGACGTCAGATATTATCGAATGTACCGCATCGTTTATTGATCTCTCTTCGGTAACGTCCAGCTGCGCAACACGAATCGGCAGCCCCTCTTTGGTTGCAACTGATTTTATTCTTGCGCCTTTACCTAGATTCCTCATGGTGGCGTATGTAAGAAAGCCACTTCTTGCCAATGTTAGCGATGTTTCAAATCCTATCCCGCTTGAGCTGCCAGTGACTACAGCAACCTTCTGGTTGGCTGAAGATAACGAAGATGCCACGTATTATTCTCTGTAGGCTGCTAATACACTACACTACTTAAGTAAGATAGTAATCCACTTGCTAGTTAGTAACATGAATCTAACCAACTTATCAAGAAATGACTGCCATATTTAATTATCCCCTTACTTACTCCAATAACAAGTGAATAAATGAAAAATGGAGAATCAAAGTAGCCGTGAAAACGATGATTCCTGCGGATGTTCGTGTCATCCTGGATCTGGAGCAGGGGGCTGTTCGGGATGTGGAGCTGATGCGGTATAGATATAGCTAAATCAAAGAGCGACATTATTCCTGCATTTTTGAGCTTAGTTATTAAATGTGGTTTAACCTCAGGTAGATCCTCTAGCCGCAACTCACTAGCATTTTGAGACATACTCTTTACGTTGTACGTTTCATGTCTTCTTTATAACTAGGAGAGATACACTAAGGCGGGGAGAGGGGTAAAATTTAGTAATAGTTCGGTACTATACGGTTATAGTATTTCTTGATAAGTTACCGATCAGGGGTAACATCCACCAGAATCTTTGAAACCTTCTTGTTTCTAAGACTGTAAAATATGTTCTTTCCTTCTCTTCTATTCTGGACAAGTCCGCAGTCTAGAAGACAGGATAAATGATTTGACACATTGGATTGACTTTGGCCTGTTTCTTCAACTATTTG
>JBIOIO010000069.1:0-1894 GCA_044449925.1 Saccharimonadales bacterium (SeqCode) | reverse complement strand
TGCGTATTTTTGTTTGTTGCCAAACCGAGTTCCGATTATGGCAGCAAGCCCGTCAGCTAAACTCATTTGAAGAAGGGCTGCTGTGTAGATCCATTTATCCTGGGTAATCAGTGCCGTTAGCCCGACAGCCACGGCAAAGAATACTTCACCCCATGTTGGCCTAGTTACACTATGGATTGCCTGGAAGATATTTAGGTACTTAGACAAGGCTACAATAGCCAAAAAAGCCAGGCTAAGAATTTGAATCTCGCGCCAGCTCAAGAAGAAAGGCCAGAACGCTACGAAGGTGCCTACACTGACGTGAATGAATTTTCTGCTAAGCTCGCTATGAACGGTATGAGTCCGCCACCAGAGCTCGTTTAAGAATAGAAGCACAAAAACAATAACAACAGTAAATACAAGTGGCATCCTATTATTGTACGCTTCATATAATTTTCTGGTATTTGTAATTTATCTCTATTTATGTTAATATAACATATTGATCGATTTGAGAAATATGCCAGAACTATTTGATTTTGAAAACATGCCTCCTGTAAACACCTCTTTAATAGAAGAAGGTGTAGAAATATTTGAAGAAAGCATTGAACTACATGAACGCAGAAGAACTGTAGCCTGTGGTTTCGGTTCAGGATTTATTGTGTCTTTTGCATTATCCGCGGCTACTGAGGCATCAAGAGTTATAGGGGAAAACGGCGATCCCCGTACTGGTATAGGTATCACTGCATTGACTCTGATGGGTGTATTGGTCAGTTTCGGAATTTCGGGCAGAGAAACCAGAGAAGCCGCAGCGGACTTTCAGCGCGCAGAAGAACTAAAAGAATACTTGGCCATTCAGCCACTTGAAAATCTTTATCGAATTGATTCAAGAAACCAGCCAGAACAATAAGCTATAGTTTGATTTTTAGCCTTGTACGCGAGTGGCGTATCCTACTGGTGCACCACTATGTTCATCGACAAGAACGTGATCAGAATTCAGACCTGCTTCAACTACTGCCGGTCCACTATCACCAGGAGATTGCATTACTCTAATGGTCATAGATGCGGCTGTTTTTGCAGCTGACTCATTAAAATCTGGATGAGCACCTTCTCTAAAAGCTATATATTCTTGTCCATTGGCTCTAAATTCCAATGGTCGTCCAGTCACGACTCCGGTTCTACCGGCAATATCAATTTTCTTTGATAATACGTTTGCATCCCCGCCCCTGTCTAATCGCTCAATAACTCTAGTTAGAGCCGCACGACTTTTAGAACTACTTTTATGCGTTGAGCCACTTGCATTTGCTATCGGGCCGCTTAGAGCAGTGACTAGTATGCCGGCTGAAACAGCGGCTGCGTTACGGAGTGCATTTGCTGATGGTTGTTTATTGTGTGAGGATTTCATTAGCATCAATGATATCACTTTTATAAGTCTTTGTCAATAATAGTTATCCGGACACTCGAGGTTAGACAGAGAGCATTTGGTAAGCAGTCATATACATCTTTTA
Organism: Saccharimonadales bacterium (SeqCode); assembly: GCA_044449925.1. Classification (GTDB taxonomy): domain Bacteria; phylum Patescibacteriota; class Saccharimonadia; order Saccharimonadales; family UBA4665; genus JBIOIO01. The sequence continues at coordinate 410 of JBIOIO010000069.1, read as the reverse complement.
TGTTAAACTGCATTTATATTAATAATAATCAAGCGTGATAGCTTATGCTTAAAAAAATACTGCAAAACTCCGACCAGACAAAAAACTTAAAAAAATTTATACCGCTATTCACTTTCTTAATAATTATTGTGGGAGTTGGTACTTATTTCTTAATTAGTTCTCATGCAGCCAACCCCTACTCACTTGTTAATGCCGATAGGGGTGTCTTAGGTTGCGGAGCCAGCACAAGCGCAGATAGTACTACAAACGACGGCTCCAAGGTTACCTTCGGTACTTGCGGTGGTGGAGGCTCTGGCTGCACCTTTACCGCTACTACAGTTGCACAAGCAGTTAGTGACGTATCAAATGCCAAAGCCGGTAACACTATATGTATGTCACCCGGGACATACGGATCAATAACGTTAACTGGA
>JBIOIO010000068.1:0-1921 GCA_044449925.1 Saccharimonadales bacterium (SeqCode) | reverse complement strand
CGCTCTGCTGTTTGACCCATTGAGAATCACGGCCGATCCCGCAGTAACAACTTGACCGGGCCCAGCGTTAGCAATGGGTGGAAGTTGTAAAGATTGATGATTATTGTTAAAGCTCGAAGTTGTGGATACTGCTGATGTGGGGTTCTTTAAGGAAGACGATGGTGACGCAAAGACGAACGGCGTAGAGCCGTTGCTGTGTTGTTCCTGCCTTATTGTGGTATTGTTGATTGCTGCTGCCAACGTAATTTTAACATCTAAAGTTTTTGTTAACTGAGCATGAGCTGGCTTGCCATAAGTCGCAAACAAAAGGATGATACAAAATGAGAGCAACATTAATAATTCGAGCTTCAATTGTGAAAACGCTTTCGAGATTTGACTATAAAAAATATGTGTTTGGATGATTTTGGTCTGGTGTAAATTATTTGCACGCCGACGAGTTAAACATAGTTTTGTATTCAGATATTCCTCGAAGACTTGAGACCAAGGTCGTAAGGTAAGGTAAGATAAAAAAAGCGTTTCCGACTTTTAAACAAAAGCAAGAAATTATTTAGAATTGCTTAGAATGTGGACCCGACCCATACCAATCAACAGAACAGCTGACGTACTACAACAGCCGCAAATTGTCGAGTTATTTCATCCCAAAACCAAAGGCGGATCTGTAATCAAAAGATTAAGGAAGTACTCTTTGGAATTGGTCCCAGAAGAATATATAGAACATAGACCATTTTATGATCGCTTTACCAGTTTACGTCTAGATTATCCTCACAAAACGTTGTAAGTATAGACCTTAACTCAACCTCGTTTCTCATGTTAACGTTCCTCATAGGCGGCTTTGAGTCTAATATCAATACAGTGGTAAAGAGCCTGCTTGATGACTGTGTGGGTGTCGCAGTAAACTACTCTCAATGATAATATTCCCTATTAGGGTTGATCCCAGGTTTTGTTGCGGGGTTGGCTGGCCAGCCTGACTTATGAACACAGCAGCCAGTAATATGAGACAATACGACTAGGATATGATAAATACGTATGTGGAAGTGAAGCCATACAATTTATCTCATATTTTATCCAACGGCACTCACCGTGCTTCACTATTTTGCTACAACAGCCTAGTAGTACTATTTTGACTAATCTTTATTATCATTTATGCTAACCTCTAATTTGCAATTCCTTATGTTGCCTTAGCATTTGGAGTGGCGCTTGTTACTATGCCTAGGCTTTGGGCTTTGTCGAAAGAAAAAGGTTACATCACTGCTTCTGATTTTATAAAAGACAGATTTGGTAGCAAAACCCTGGCTGTTCTAGTTGCAATAACAGGAATTGTATCACTACTACCATACATAGCCTTACAGATAGTAGGAATGCAATCAGTTCTTATTGTAATGCTTTCAGGTATAACTAATTCTCATACGGTTCAGGAAATCTCACTCTTAGTTGCATTCGTGATATTAGCTGCCTTCACATATACTAGCGGACTAAGGGGAGCAACTCTTACTGCAATCTTAAAAGACATACTGATCTGGATAACTGTTATTGCGGTTATAATTGTAGTTCCTCTGAGTATTGGCGGTTTTGGTACTGCCTTCAGGGATGTAAAGCCAAGTTACGTGACCGTACCCAACTCACTTGTTACTGGATATGCAACTCTGGTATTGGGGAGCGCGCTTGCACTGTATCTTTATCCTCACGCAATAAACGGTGTTTTGAGCTCAGCAAGTGTACATAAACTTAGAAGGAGTACTGCACTCCTGCCGCGTTACGGAATAGGACTTGCTATTATGGCGCTTATGGGAATTCTTGTATATGCTGTTCCACCTGCGATGAATTTTCTTTCGCATTTTCCTGAAAGCTCACGTGGTATACTTGTTGTTCCTTCATTGATTTTGTATTCAATGCCACCTTGGTTCACAGGTATAGCTCTTGG
>JBIOIO010000067.1:0-2003 GCA_044449925.1 Saccharimonadales bacterium (SeqCode) | reverse complement strand
AGACCATGCAATACGATATCTTTACCGGGTCTTTTACCAATGTAGCCAACTATTCCGCACATAAACTATTTTTCTTCCTTTTCGGATAATCGTTCATTGATATAGTTTTGCATATTTTGTGCAAATTGCGTTACTGAAAATTGATCTGCGTGAGTTGCAATTGAGGAATAGTCCCAATTTTTTGTGCTCGCTGTTTCTAGAGCGCTCGTCAGACTTTTGACAGTCTGGCGTTCAAAGAACAGACCTGTCTTATTTGGGACCACATAATCTGCGGCACCGCCTTTATTATAGGCGACAACCGGCGTGCCGGCCGCCATAGCTTCGACTGCTACAATTCCAAAATCATCCATGTTGGGCATGATGAATCCAAGAGCTGATGCAAAGTGCCCAACAATTTCAGAGTCATTTACATTAGATAAAAACGTAGTGCTTCGGCCGGCTAACTTTTCCAGGCGTTTATGATCCGGTCCATCACCAATAACAACCAAGGGTACCTTAAGTTCGTTACATGCTTCTATAGCCAGATCAAACCGCTTATATGGCGTCTGACGCCCCGCGACGACAAACCCGTGACGAAGCACTGACTTATCCCTCGTTTGGAAACGACTTTTGTCTACAGGCGGGTAGATAACTGTCGATTCTCGGCGATAGTAGCGTTTTATCATGGCTTGGGTATGCGATGAATTAGCGATATAGAAATCCGGTTGTTTTGAAGCATGCCTATCCCATCTTTTTAAGGGGTCTATGAGAAGCCCAAGACCAATTCGTGCAAGCCAATTGAAACCAAAAGGAAAGCCGGGATTATCCATGTATTCGTCTTTTCTTATCCAATAGTAATGGGTAGGTGAATGACAATAGCAGATATGGATAGTACCAGGTCCTGTCTTAATTCCCTTAGCTTCCGCACCACTGGAAGAAATAACGAGGTCGTAATCACTTAAATCCAGCCGGCTAAATGACCAAGCACGAAGTATCGGTAGAAATTTCTTGAGTCGCTTTGGTAGCTTCTGTAGCCAGGTTGTACGAACATCCGCATCTAAAAACCAATCTATTTTGCTTGGATCATACTGTGATGTGTATATAGGGGCATCCGGGTACATTTTATGAAGCTCTAATACAACTCTCTCCGCTCCACCAATTCCTGTTAACCAGTCGCATACTAAAGCCACGCGTAATTTTGATTGAGCACTCATCCTCTTGTGCCCCTATGAAATATGACTACCCAAAACGTCTTTAAAAGAATGATCAGATCTCCAGAAAAGCTCCAGTTTTGAACATAGTATAGATCTAATTGACGCCGTTCCTTAAAGCTTAGATCACTTACTCCGGATATTTGAGCGAGACCTGTAAGTCCCGATTTCACACTTAATATAAGGTTCTTTTTTTCGGACTTTTCGAGCTCGTAGGGCACCAAGGCTCTAGGTCCCACAAGACTAATTTCACCTTTCACAACATTAAATAACTGAGGTAGTTCGTCCAGACTGTATCTTCGTAGGAAACTGCCAATAATAATTAGTCTAGGATCCTTCCTTAACATGTCTCCGTTTTGTCTGTATTTTTCTGCAAGTTCAGGTTTGCCCATTTTCTCAAATGCCTCTTCCGGACTTAGGCCGCTATATTTGCGCCTGTGAGTCCGAAATTTATTTATCATTACTTTCGTATTAAATCTACTTAAGCGTTCCTGCCGAAACAGTACCGGGCTGCCGTCAGTTAGTAAAATTAACAAAGAAATGAGGAGCATGAAAGGCAAGGCAATAATAAGCAACAACCCTCCTACGAATATGTCAAAAAGACGTTTCACAACTCTTCCCCAGCCGATAAGAGCAGTTTGGTGCACGGCAATAATTGGTACTGTGTGAAATAGGTCTACCTCCAGGTTTCCCACAAAAAGCTCGCTATTTCCCGGTACAAATCTATATGATTTGTGGTTTTCCTGGGCAAAGGTTAGTATTTCATCATTTTTCTCTGCTGCTGAATACAGCTCAGTTTGAATTATTGTGTGT
>JBIOIO010000066.1:0-2061 GCA_044449925.1 Saccharimonadales bacterium (SeqCode) | reverse complement strand
TACAAATCGGAAGTTTGAAAAGGAGTGTTGTATACTAGATACTACAAATCTTGAAGGAGTTGATGTATGTCCAAACAGTTCTGGGCTGTTATAGCAATCGTGGTTGTCATATTTTTTGGTATTTTTGCCTTAAACGGAAAGTCTTCAAATTCGTCTAATAATAAAACTACCGGGGTTCCAAGTGAACATAAAATTGGTACAAGCCCATTAAATGTAACTCTGGTTGAGTACGGAGATTATGAATGTCCTTACTGTGGACAGTACTACCCGATAGTTCAACAGATTCAAAAAGAATATAACGATAAGATTGTATTTCAGTTCCGAAACTATCCTCTTACGCAAATACACCAAAATGCATTTGCCGGAGCACGGGCAGCAGAAGCCGCCTCGCTTCAAGGAAAATTCTGGCAGATGCACGATGCGCTTTATCAGGAGAACTTGGCTGGCCAGCGACAAACTTCATTATCTACGTGGATTAATGCGTCTGATACTCTCACTGTTTTTGATCAATATGCCCAGCAACTTGGATTAAACGTCACGAAGTTTAATAGCGATTTTAATTCGGATAAGGTTAACGGCACAATAAACGCCGACGTTGCTGCAGGTAATAAAACCTCTCAGGCAGATAGTCATCAAGATATACAAGGTACACCTACGTTCTTCCTAGACGGTAAACAAATCAGTGTTGGGGAATCAGTAACCGCTTTCGAGACTATAATAAATAACGAACTCGCCAAAAAAGCAGGCAAGGCAACGACACAAACTACACCCGCACCTACAGGAACAACCTCTCAGTCAAAATCTACCACTAGACCTCAGTAATATAAGTACTTTCTCCACTCTGGCTTCTCAACATGAACCTCAACGTGCGCCTCTGGCGTAACAACTATTTTTATTTTTACACTCACACCTATCCCCACTCACGGCTTAAATGCCTAATTGCTCTCAATACACTTAGGGCGTATAGACCGCGCTTTTTTAGTTATTTTTGTCTCTCATAGACCATTTATTTAAACAGCCCATTGAAGTAATGGTTATTCTATCAGACTGTTGTTATTAACGTCAACATTGGAAAGGCTTACGTAGAGCCAATTACTGCCACTATATTTCTCAACGCTCTTTAGGAGTCCACTTGTCTGCTGATTATTGCGAAGTGCCCCCCTTATTTTTTTGGAGGTTATATCAGGAGCATAGCTACTAACTATATATACTGATTTAGGCTGATCTTTCCAAGTTGAAATAATGCCTTTTATTTCTTTGTTCTTATCTTTATTACGAAGCCCAATTATAAATTCGCCGTTTTTCAATAGCTGTGACGAGTTAGGCCATTCCCCTATATGTCTTACTACATCGGATCCGAATAAGAATACTAGATTATCGCCATTAAATTTTTTATTTAGAAATGGCAAAGTTCGTTTAATGGAAAACTGTGCCTCTACCATCTCAAGTTCGTGAAATTTTGGATGAGGCTTTAGAGCCCGGCTAAGCATCGCCATGCGATGGGCATAGTGCTCCACATCCTTTTTGGATCTTGGTTTTCGCTCAGGCAGAAAATATACGTGGTCTAGATTTGCAACCTCCATGGCTTGCAGCGCAAAGGTTATATGCCCGGTGTGGACGGGGTCGAATGTTCCAGCGTAGATTCCTATATTAGCCATGTAGATATTATACGTTCAACTAGCTTTTCTAGGCAGCTAAACGTACGACCTTCTCACCAACTGCAAGTCTTTTTGCAGCTTCCCTAGCTTGCCTTTCTTTTTGTTTTAGCTTTTCGGAAAAAGAAACGACATTTTGATCACCTTGATTAACTGAACTCTTTGGCTCCTTTTCCAATAGGATCTGGACTTTCCGTTGATCATACTTCCTTTTCAACATATCCGGTTTACCGACACATTCTTTACATATACGGCATGCCCCTATTTCGGCCTTTATTTTGTCACAGCCCTGGCACTTTGCATTTCTATATATTTTCCCGCCATGCCAGCTAGTTGACTCATTCATATCATCATCTATTTGGTTTCCATAAATATCTGTCTTTGAAGATTTGCGACTGCCTGATCC
>JBIOIO010000065.1:0-2103 GCA_044449925.1 Saccharimonadales bacterium (SeqCode) | reverse complement strand
TACGAGCGACTGGATTTTCGAATGGAGTGATGGCATATCATCTAAAAAAACTTGAAAATTCAAAACGGATCAAAGTCAGCAGATCTCATAGGAGGAGTACAAGGTTTTACCCTTTGAGCATAGCCGCTCGAGAATTACGTGCCATCGAGTTCATAAGACGCAGGACTGCCAGACAAATCGTGCGGTTCTTACTTCAAGATGATTCTCGTACTTTCAAAGATATAGTACAATTTACGAAAAAAGTACGTTCAACCGTATCATGGCATCTTTCCCGGCTCAGAGAAGGAGGGATAATAACAGTTGGGGTAGGTAGGAATCAAACGTATAGACTCAAAAACAGAGATTTAGTAATCAAAGTAATGAAGAAGATTAATAGTTAATGACTTGGTCTGACGCCGTTTTTTCTCACTAGTTGTTCGCTATGCTTCAAATCCATCACGGTCTTGGCATAGAATAGGGCACTTACTATAATACCAGCTGCGACAGAAGGGCCTACTATCTCGGCATAGCTGAATCCCAGCGAAGGAATGCTTGCTTGACTGTTATTAATTTTGTTAGTAGGACTAGTACCTGGTAGGCTTGCAATAGAGTTGGATAGCGATGGCTTTGCGGTGCTAGTTATTACAGCGAGTGAATTCCCTCTTTGTTCTGCCAACCAAACATTACCATGAGAATCAGATGTTATCCACTGTACAAACGGTGATTGTTGAGGAATATTGACTTCTTTATTTTCTCCTGTCCTGGGATCTATGACCGCTATTTTGTTTATTGTGTGTTCTGCCACCCATAAATTGCGATTGTTGTCTAGCGTCATTCCAAATGGAAGCCCGTTTGGATTGAGGGGCGGGTATTGATTAAAAGTCTTCAGCAGAGGGTTAAAAATAGAAACTGCGTGGCCATCATGTTCAGAGATATAGATATCTCCAGTTGTCGGATCAGCGAGCAGGGCAGTAGGGCTTTTAAGTGTATTATTTGTACCTGCAATAGGAGCATATTCGCTCACTTTGTAGTTTTTCGTGGGATCTATGTTAGCTAATTTTCCTATTCCTGATTCCGCTATCCATATTTGACCAGCCTGGTCTATGATTATTCCTAGCGGAGCAGCATTGATGCTTGGAAGTTTTATCGGTGTTGAGAAGCTCTTCGATTGAATATTGAATCTCAAGATCTCATTAGCACTTGCCAGAGAAATCCAAACATTAGTCGAGTTGGAGTCCACGGCTATCCCAGATGGTACTCCTTGAACTGGTATCTTGTACAACTGCGCTGTGTTAGTTTCTGGCTTGTAAAGACCAATGTTTTTGTTTATAGGATCGATAAACCAGATATCATTGCTTGCGGGATCTAGTGCCATGGAAGTAATTAGAGTTGTGCCAGCAATTTTATGCTCAGTATATTTGGTCGTGTTCAGATTAAAGTCAAAAATCCTACCACTGTTTATGCTACTATCCCCTGTCCAAATTAGGTTTCTGCCTTTGTCATAAAGAATGAATAATGGCTGAGTATTATTCGCAGGCATCTTGTATTCTTTAATGCCGAAGACGAAATCTCCTAATTTGGGTTTAACAAACAGATTGTATTCTGTAACTATATCAAGTGCGTTCGCCTTTGCCTGCATTGCTTCAATTTGTAGATTCCATGGTCCAGCAAGTCCAAATGCAGCATTAACTGAAAATATCCCTTTTGAGGCTTTATTTGCGTCTACAGTTATCGGTCCAATCCCCTTCTCAGTCTGGGTGTATCTTAGCTGAACAGATGATATATCAATTGGATTTCCGTTGGAATCAGTATATGAAATTTTAAAGTTGTTATTTCCTGGCGTATAAGGATTAATTGATAGGGTTACTCTATCGTTATTCTCAACAAAATTCGTCGTTGTAAAACCCTGCTGCTGCGTAGTAATTGCATTTGCTATATTCAAGCCTGGGAGGTTTTGTTGTTGTTGTTGTAGCTGTTGTAGTTGCGTCTGAAATTCACCTGCAGGCAATCCAGTATTAACTAGTACTGCTACAGCGGCCAGCAAGGCCACACCGACAAATGCTTCTGCTTTTGTAGTCTTGCCAAATTTTGAAATAACTGCGTTGCCATTAAGATAATGGTTAC
>JBIOIO010000064.1:0-2119 GCA_044449925.1 Saccharimonadales bacterium (SeqCode) | reverse complement strand
GGAAGACCAGTGACTGTGGAGGGCCTCAAAGATGTGGTAGATCGTGCCGATATTAAAGGTGCTGCCAAACGAGCGAATTCCACTTTTGCTGGGCCTGTTAACACTATTTTTAGAATAATATTAAAAATAATCGGCTTAGTTTTTATTCTATCTGGGTTAAGTGTTATGTTCGGAATAGTAGCCGCAGGAACATATGTGTTGCTCCACAGCGGCTCACCGTTCCAAGATAATATTTTTCCTGTTGGTCTTCAGGAGCGTTTACTTCTTAGCATAGCTATGTCAGTAATTAGCATTGCAGCTCTGTTTATTGTAGTTTTTGGCGTAGCAATATTTAGACGCAAATGGCCAATTCATACTTGGGTAACTGGTATATTGGTTGGCTTACTATTCATTGGATTGGCAGTTGGTGGAGCCCTAGGAGCAGATGTTTATCCAAATATACGTGATAGGTATAATTCTAATGTCCATAGCACTGTTCGCTCGGTTCAACCGTTCACAGCAATTAATCTTGATAACGCTAACAACGTAAACATTGATTTTCAGCCTTCAAGTAAATACTATGTTAGCTTCAACTATTACGACCATCCTAACCTAGGTTCAATAAAAACTTACGTGAAGGGCGGGACTCTTTTCATCGATTCAAATCAATTTAATCCACATCGTAGTTGTAACGCAATTTGCATTCCCATTACATACAATATGGACATTACCGTTTATACACCCAGTGCCCTGCAAATAGAAAATCAGGATGGTCCTATTCCTGTCAACATACCTATTAAGCCATACCAACCGTAAGCATACTTAAAATAAACCTAGCCCTCCTATAGCAGTTTTAACAATTGATGGAGGTCAAAATACTTATGGTTGAACACGTTCGTTCGATTTGGAACGAGCTCTTGTCAGAGTTAACGAGATGGAAGAGCCTATCTAGAGAAGATAATCCGTTAATTTCGACTGGTAGTTGGTAGTGGAGCTAGGCTATCCATCACCAACTCCTTTGCTTTGAATGCATTAATATTAATACAGAGTTTGACCGAAGATGCATTGTCATGTGTAAACGTCGTCCTACCTCTCTGAGACGTATCGTCGGTCACCACACTTACCTTCGCCAAAACGGTTGTAAATAATTGAGGGTAAAGGTAATAAAGAGGTATTAACACATCATAGAGTACGGCACCTTGATAACCTCCGTGCACTGAGTCACTAATGTAATAGTTTACATATGGCTCAACAATGGATTTCAAATCAGGCAACAGATTTGCACTTTGAAGTATTTCCAAGTCACTCTTTGTAAGCAATATCTTTCTGCATATTTCTACGGGGATAACTGTTGTGTTTATCTGTTCCTTATATGCAGCGTCAAGCACTAGTCTTGCGGCTTCGGGGTCATTATAGATATTAAACTCCGCAAATTCTGTTGCATTCCCTTTTTCTGCAAATGCACCACCCATAATAACTAGTCTGTGGATATTCTGTGATAAAGCGGGATTATTTTTAAGAGCTAGAGCAAGATTACTGAGCGGTCCTATGCAAAAAAGCACATTATTTTCTTGAGCATCCAGACTTTCTAAGTAATCATTTGCAGTTCTTAGATTTGGTCGCTTCATTTGAGCTTCAGCTGGCTTAACATTTCCTAATCCAGCCTGACCATGACTTTCTGCCAATTTAACTTGACCTGAAATAGGTCTACTTGCACCTTTATATATCTCCCAACCAGTTCCAATACTTTTAACGATATAGCCAGCATTTTTTGTCACATTATCGATGGTAGAGTTGCCATAAACGGTAGTGACTGCTCGAACTGGTAACTTGTTACGATAGCTAAATAGCAATGCTAAGGCATCGTCTATTCCAGGGTCTGTATCTATCGTAATGTTATATCTCACGTCTGCTTATGATAGCAAAGACCAGTTAGGGCTGGAATCAATTAACTTTTTAGGTTAATAAAAACCTCTGTCTTAATAACAGAGGGGTTGTACTTATGGTTGCGGGGGCAGGACTCGAACCTGCGACCTCGTGGTTATGAGCCACGCGAGCTGCCGCTGCTCCACCCCGCGTCGTAATAGCGAAGCTATAGTGTATCAAACAGAGGTGGTATTGTCAAAATGACTTTAATTCG
>JBIOIO010000063.1:0-2156 GCA_044449925.1 Saccharimonadales bacterium (SeqCode) | reverse complement strand
CTCGGAAATGTCAGCAACTGTCTAATTTTAGTTACCGGAATCGAAAAAGGTGAAATTATGTCCAAGGTATTTAACGGTGGAGAAGAATATCCAATCAACCAGGTCATTGCTGCAATCGAAGCAGGTGGCGGTAAAGTAACCTGGCTGCTTGATGAAGCAGCAGCTAGCTTTATTACTTAATAGACACTATTTTAGAACTATGATTTCGGTGCTTGGCATCTAATTTACGTAATGCCAAGTCTTCGCAGGCTAGTTTGGCATCGGAATATGTCATTTGCTCCGGAGGAGTCTTTTGCGTCCAGGCGCTAGGACCTCTAAGCGCGCCTACGACACCCATTTCTTTGGCAACTTTAAGGTATCTTATTGCGTCAATCACAACTCCAGCGCTGTTTTCGGAATCCTGAACTGATAGCTTTATATCCAAATCAACCGGGGCATTTCCAAAACCTCTGAGGCGCAAGTTAAAGTAAGCAACCTTGTTATCTTTTAGATATGGTAAGTGCGTAGAAGGCCCGGCAAACAGGCTGTGTTCTGGTACTGGAATACCGCGGATATCGTTTTGGGCCCTGATAACGTTTTCCTTCGATTTCTTTTTGGAGGCTAGACGGGATTGAACCATCATGTTATTAAAATCGGTATTGCCGCCTATATTCAGTTGCTGGTGAAAATCTACCTGGAAACCCCTGTCAAACGCAAGTTCTTGAAGTACTTGAGAGAGAATACTTGCCCCAAAAGCGCTTCTCATATCATCCCCAATTATTGGAAGTTTGGCGTCAATGAACTTCTTTTCCCATTGAGGGTCACTGGCTATAAACACCGGGATACAGTTTAAAAATGCAACACCTGCATCGATTGCAGCTTGAGCATAAAATTCGGTTGCTTCCTGTGAGCCTACAGGGAGGTAGTTAAGCAAAATATCCGCTTTAGAGTCTTTAAGCACCTTAACAACATCAACTGGCTTTTGGGTCGATGCCCTAAAGCCTAGATCCATTGGCTGGTTTTCCATATAATCCGATATGCCGTCAAGAACTGGTCCCATTTGGACTATTGGACCATCTGGCACTTTAGGCATAAATATACGGGCACAGTTGGGTTTTTCGAAGATAGCCTTGCCTATAGGCTTTCCGACTTTACGTTTATCAACATCAAATGCTGCGACCACTTCTATATCTGTGGCGCTATAGCCGCCGATATCATCAAACATTAATCCCGGAACATTTTCGTTTTTGTTGACCTTATAATATTCAAAACCTTGATAGAGGGCTGAAAAGCAGTTGCCAATGCCGGCAACGGCGATTCTAATTTTTACTGGTTTGGAGGCTGCCATAACGTAAATCTAGCTGTTAATCTAAATTGTGCATCTGATTATATCAGAAATTTAAGCGAATTGGATTATGTCCTTCTGCTAACATAGCTAACTATCGGGGCTCTTTGTATGAATGTTCCAAGCTCAAGTACCTGAAGTATGGCTGCGCATACTTCTATTCGGCTAACATAAAGTTTTGTTGGACCATTATCTTTTAGTTCGAATAGCATCGGATGGGTATTCTGTAGCTTTAGAACTCTAATTAGTGTCCAGTCGAGGCCGCTATTTTTTAAAAGCTCCACGTGATTTTTACCGTCTTCTACTCTTTTTGGATCTATTATGGATATTCCTAGGTTCAGCACTCTATCTGCTAGTGTAATTTTGTCGAATTTAAAGCGTACTCCGGTGCCTGTTAGAGATACTAATCTCTTAATACCGAGTTCCTGCATTGCCTGAATAGTATTTCTAGTTCCTCTGGTTTGTACGTCGGGAGGCGAGTCTTTAGTGTGGCCTATCAAGCTTACCACTGCGTGACAGCCATTAATGAGAGTCTTAATTTCATCCACATGATTAGTGTCACATGGAAGAGCAAGAAGATTGGGGTGTGACGGGAGTTTGTTCTGCCTGTGTATGCCAGCTCGAATAGAATGACCTTTTTCCAGAGCGGCGTTTACAAATACTATGCCAGTTCTGCCGCTAGAGCCAATAACAGCTATCTGCATATTTTTTTAAACACCAAAATCATGATGATAATCGTAGCAAATTAGTGGCTATACATACTGTGATATAAATCAACAATTCATTTTTCACGTTTCTCAGTAGCTTCAATGTTCTCCGAAATTGCATTGCG
>JBIOIO010000062.1:0-2181 GCA_044449925.1 Saccharimonadales bacterium (SeqCode) | reverse complement strand
TCAGCGTCTTCAGTCTTAGCCTTTTCGAGTACTGGCTTTGGTGCGCCGTCTACGATAGCCTTAGCTTCACCAAGACCTAAGCCCGTGATGTCCTTAACAGCCTTAATAACTGCTACTTTTTGAGCGCCTGGATCTTTAAGGATCACATCGTATTCGCTTTTCTCCTCAGCTGCTGGTGCTGCGTCGCCTGCTGGTGATGCTGCAACTGCTACGGCTGCGGCTGCTGGTTCGATTCCGTACTCATCCTTTAAAATTGTTCCTAGTTCATTTACTTCGAGAACAGTTAGTCCTACTAGTTGTTCTGCTAATTTCTTTAAATCTGCCATTATATAAATTCCTTTCTTAAAAAATTCCTATATTTAGGATGCCTTGGCTTCAAGTCCTTTTAGTAATGCTGTAAGGTTTCCACCAAGTCCGCTCACAACGCCTTCTAATGGACTGTTTAATGTTCGTATAATTCCAGCAAGTAATTGATTCTTACCTGGAAGATTTGCAAGAGCTTTTACATCGTCAGCCCCTACAAAGAGACCTTCGCCGCTATATGCGCCTACAAACTCAATGTTAGGGTTTTCCTTTGCGAAATTCTTGAGTATTTGGGCTGCGGCAACTTCGTCTTGGTCATTAAACGCATAAAGAAGCATTCCTTCTAGTGCGCTTGTGTCCGATTCTTTGAAATTGCTTGAAGACTGCAATGCTTGAATCACAAGGCGGTTCTTAATGATTTTCACCTTTGTACCATTAGCTTTTGCGTCTTTACGCAGCTTTTGAAGAGCTTTAACTGTCGTTCCCTGATATTTGGCAACAACTGTCATCTTAGAACTAGTTAGTAGTTCTGTAACTTCTTCGATTACTTGAGCTTTTTCGGCTTTTTTTAGTGCCATATATACTCCTTAGAGTTTTATTGTTATAAGGACTTCGACCTAGGGGCCCTTATTTATGTTGCCAAACAAAAACGCCTTTGTTATTCCAAAGACGTTCAAACTATTCTAATAATAGAGTGTTTGTACCTCGGCGACATTATTAAGCTCTAAATTTCTTTAGCGCCGTCGCTGTCTCTGGCAACTTATGCACTATTGTACTAGATTATCTAGCAAAATACAATCCTGGAGTGTCCTCAAAGCCCTCAGGGAGCACAAGATGATGTTCTTGAACGCCAAGGTGTCCGAGTCTCTGAAGAATATAGTGCGGGTAACGCGTCGATAATTCATCAGAAGATCCGAGTTCATCTGCTATCGATGTATAACCAGGGCTTGGGGCATTCGCACCTAGTCTAGCTTTTCTCTCTTCTTGAACCTTTAATGCAATGGCCCTGGCTGCTATTAGCAGTCTTTCTGGCTCAAAACCTCGTATGTCTTCAAATGAGTATACTGCTTCACTATCTGTACTTGGCTGCATTTCTAAAGTTTGTGCAGCCATAACAATTTTATGCTTCCACCACTGATTCTACTGGTGCTAGGTAGCGATCATAGGCAGCAATAACGAGATTGGCTGCGTCTCTGGGAACCATATCGTTCTCAAAGCTGAATTCGCCTAGTTGTATTCTGCTATCTTCGTCAAGATCAACAGATCCTAAAACGCGCTGGAGACTGGGAACCCACCATTCTCTAGCCGGTCCACTATAGCCATTTCGCGCCCCGTGAACCATCAATCTTCCGGCCGCCATTACGTTTAAATTATACAGGTCGTGTTCAATTAGAGTTGCGGCAGGAGCTGCATTTATTTCAGCAGAGGGCTCTGGGTCCGAAGTATTTCTCTCAATCTCCGGACGAGCGCGTGAGGGTTGAATGCCAGACATATTAGTTGTACCCCGAGTAATATCCCGACTTGCCGTCGCCGCTTATTTCGTCCATCTGTTGTTCTCTTTCCTCGGCAGTTTGACTTGCTAAGGCTAGGCTGCCGCCTAGGGCTATAGCTTTTTCAAGAGGATTTGGCTCCTCTATAAATCGTTCTTCTTCAGGAGGATCTGGATCCTCTATAAATTGTTCATCCAGTTCTTTTATATCACCCTCCAGGTCAGGTGGTGTTTCTCTTTCTAACGTTGTCCTACTCATTACCTCTCTCCTTTATTAAATTAAAAACACCCGCTTTTCGCGGGTGCTTTTTTGATTTTTTATTGTATGCAAAAAAGTGCCCGCTAATTCGGGAGAATAATTGCCACTTTCACAAAATTATTGCACATGT
>JBIOIO010000061.1:0-2276 GCA_044449925.1 Saccharimonadales bacterium (SeqCode) | reverse complement strand
ATTCCTCCAATAGAGCGTCATCATGCTAAAGAAAAAGAATATGTTGAGTACCAAAAGAGGACAAGCGTTCTTATTCCTCTTCCAAGAAGATAGATACTACTTGGTAGCCAGCCAAATAACCATCATTATTCCATCGGTATGAAGATAGCCGCGAAACGCTCTGTTTATTAGCCTGTATGGCTTTTCAAGCTTTACGCTCGTGGTTCGTTTAATAAGTTTTTGTGCCTTTAGCTGATCGACAATTAATTCTCGCTCTTGATTTGTATCAGGGTGGATCATATGAGTTAACTGAAGATTATGTTTTATTGGAGCTATGCCGACGTCCTGCGAAGCGGCACCGACCCAGAGAAGATTATCTCCCTGAACATGGCTATTTCTATGGTGCCAGTGAATACTACGGACAGACAATTTTTTGCCCTCTTCAAAAGTGGTAGCCCAAAACCTTACATGGTGTCTGTTGCCGGCATCATGTAGTGGGATTTCAAAAGCAATATCTTGCTTACGACCAAACAAAAACAGATTGCTGACAGGAGCGTTAGGATACTCCCAACCAGAAAAAAAACTAAGAAAATGCCTGGCAAGATAACGCGGTGTACGCGGATCCGCCATGTACCAGCCAGACTTTTCCATTGCCTGAATTAGCTGCTTCCTGGTTGCGACAATCCCTATATTAACTGGATCTGATGCAAGACCATCGGGCGTAACGCAATAGATAGGCAAATGATCAACCGGAAAGAAAATTCTAAAAACTCTGATCAGTCCAGGAACAAATATATAAGCTCCGAGCACGTATGTTACAAATAATGCCAAAGCTACAGGCAAGCGTCGGTGAAAATAAGGATATACATCGCTGACTGATAGGTACGCGATAATAATTCCTGGAATCAAAATGGCAAAGCGCTTAGCTAGCCTTGAAGTTAACTGATACATTGGTTCTATCTATAATACATTGCGAATAGGTAAATCGAGAATTGGTCAAAGGCAGGAGCCATCCCTAAAAGCTTATGGTTTCGTGATATACTTTAGCTGAAATATAAGCAAAATATTCTAAAAAGTTAACCCATGAATGATGATGTAGTCAAATCAACCGGAGAACCCGTACACGCACAGCCCCCTCAGGCTGCCGTTGCACCTACCCCAGTCCCAAACGCTTTAGAGCAAGCTCAGGCAAACTTTGCCGATCAAAAAGAAGAGATCAAGCCCGAAGCAGCAGCCCATGTTTCAAATGACAAAGTTAAGCTAGCCAAGCCCAAGTTACCGAAAAAAGAAAAGGATAGCTCCGTTACTATGGCTATTTTTGCCACAGTAATTATTGTTTTTGGTCTTGCTGCTCTGGCCGTAATGGCATACATGCAATCTAAGAAATAGATTCTATTTTTGTAGATGAAGTGACTAACGCTACACTGCATAGTATGGAAATTGATACTGCAAATAAGCTATTAGAGCCGGGATGTATAGCCGTAATCCCTACCGATACTGTTTACGGATTAGTAGCCAGGGCCGAAGATAAAAGCTCGGTAAAAAGACTGTATGATTTAAAAAATAGGGAACAAAAACCCGGAACGATTATCGCAGCAAATATAAAGCAACTTGAAACTCTGGGCTTAAAACATCGATATCTAAAAGCTGTCGAACAGTACTGGCCCGGACCTATTAGCGTAATCATTCCTGTTTCTAATCCCGAGCTGGAGTATCTTCACTTAGGAAAGCTGAGTTTGGCCGTACGTATTCCGGATGACGAAAAACTAATCGGGGTACTGCTCAAAACGGGCCCACTGCTCACTTCAAGTGCCAACCTACCTGGTAAAAAACCAGCTGAAACTATAAAAGTAGCTAGTGAATATTTTGGGCAAGAAGTAGATTTTTACGAAGACGGTGGAGATCTTTCAGCAAGAAAACCCTCAACGCTCATAAGAGTGATAGATGACGCCGTAGACGTATTGCGCCAGGGTGCGGGAGAGATATAACAAACTGCTACAATAACTGTAATGACTTTGCAGGAATATCAGGAGCAGGCACTTACTACCATGCTGACAACGGGAGATGACTTTAAAGATCTTCTTCACTGGGTGTTGGGAATCAACGGAGAGGCAGGTGAGGTAGCCGAAAAAGTTAAGAAAATAATACGGGATAAAAACGGTGTAATAAACCTCGAAGACAAAGAGGAGCTAGCAAAAGAGGTCGGGGACGTATTATGGTATCTAGCAGTCTTCGCCAATTATTTGGATATCCCGTTAGAGACAATTGCAAAAAACAATTTAGAAAAACTCCGTAGT
>JBIOIO010000060.1:0-2352 GCA_044449925.1 Saccharimonadales bacterium (SeqCode) | reverse complement strand
CCTAGACCTATCTACGCACATAACTAGAATGCGAATGATCAAACAACTCCCGGAAATTGAGACTATTCAAGACGCTATCGACTGCACCACGGCAACCTTAAAGGAAGTTTTAAAGCCTGCAAAACTGAATAAGTATAAATACGAGTACGAGATAGAGGCTGCAATTACCGCCGGTTTTAGAAAGCGCGGGTCCGAAGGTCACGGATTTGAGCCGATTATAACCGGAGGTGCAAGAAGTGTCACTATCCATAACCTAAGTAATAATAGTGCTTTATCTAAGGATGAGCTTGTAATTATAGACGTTGGGGCAGAAGTAAATCATTACTCTGCCGACATTTCCAGGACAATTTCTCTTAGTAAACCCAGTAAACGACAAAAAGCAATTATGGATGCTGTAGCTGAAATACAGATGCTTGCTATAGACATCTTAAAACCCGGCGTATTCCTAAAAGACTACGAAGCTCAGGTTGAGCAGATAATGGGTGAAAAACTTCGTTCGCTAGGACTAATTAAGACAATATCAACCAGCGAAGTACGAAAATTTTATCCTCATGCCACATCCCACTTCATAGGCTTAAACGTCCATGACATCGGCGACTATGACCGACCAATTGAACCAGGTGTCACTCTAGCGGTTGAACCTGGAATATATATAGAGAAAGAGGGTATTGGCGTACGAATCGAGGATAATATCTTAATAACGCCTAAGGGCAACAAGATTCTAAGTCGCTCATTGCCCCAATTCATCTCCTAACTTACAATGAGTAGCAGGATGATTTATAAGAAACCGGGATACAACTTCTTACTCAGGTGGTTTGTCTGTTCACTGGGACTATGGATTTCTGCTGCCTTACTCTCAAGCAGCATAACTTTTAGCAGCCAGTTCGGAGTAATTGTAATATCCGGATTTATACTTGCGTTGATTAACACCGTGTTAAAGCCTTTTCTTGTCTTCCTATCTATTCCAGCACTACTGTTATCTCTAGGACTCTTTATGCTAATTATTAACGGTTTCACAGTGTATTTGGTATCTAAGCTTTATCATTCTCTTCATATAACTAATTTCTGGGCAGCAGTATTTGCTGGTATGGTCATTGGACTGGTAAACTATCTAGTAACAGCAATTGTAGAGGACGCAACCAACCCATGAGCATTTTCAATTATCTTACTCTCGTATCAATGGGTCTTATGACCTTTCTAATCCTGATTCAAACTAGGGGAGCAAGTCTTGGTGCAGGTCTGGGCGGAGCAGGTGAAGTAAACACTACTCGCCGCGGAACAGACAAGACTATCTTCCAGTTGACGATAGTATGCGCTCTTGTATTTAGCCTTTCCCTCATATTCGGCGTTATCGTCAAATAGGGTTAAGGACTTTAGCAAAGTGCAAATCATAGTTTTTAGCCTAAGTAATTACATATAAAACCGGAGGGTAGGCAGATCGTCCATGCAACTTAGACTTATTCGTCTCCGTTTTAGAAGAAAACTTCGCCATCGACAAAAACAAGTTGAGGAGATGGGGACTCAGGCTGAAGAAAATATAGAAAAGCACCTATATAAACGCTTTGAGAACCTTCTGCCTGTTAGGCGTTTCGTCGCTGGTTGGACAGGACTCTTAATAATATTACTTGCCTGCGTTGTAGCTCAAAGCCTATCGCTCAGCAACTACTACCAGACCCTGAAAACAGTACCTGGTGGTATATATACTGAAGGCGTCTTGGGTCGTTTTACTAACGCGAATCCAATTTATGCTACCACCGAAGCAGATACCACAGTTTCCAGGTTAGTATTCGCCGGACTATTTTCTCAGGATACGAGCGGAACCTTAGTTCCAGAGCTTGCGGACAACTACAGCGCTAATACCAAGGGAACAGTCTTTACGGTTAAACTAAAGCCAAATCTTAAGTGGCAAGATGGCCATTCTCTCACGGCTTCCGACGTAGCATTCACGTTTAACACTATCAAGAATCCCGATGCCCTCTCACCTCTTTTAAGAGGTTGGACAGGCGTAAATATAACGACGCCCGACGCTCATACAATAGTATTTACACTTCCAAATGCTCTGGCATCATTTCCGTATGGGCTTACAACCGGAATTCTGCCAAAACATCTTCTTGGAAATATACCTCCAGCTAGCCTAAGATCAGCCGACTTTAACACTATTAACATGGTTGGCTCAGGAGCATTTGCCTTGAAGTCACTAAGTGCTCAAAACGGCACTGATCCAAATACCGATAGACAAGAGATAAAGCTGTCACCGTTTAACGGTTATGAAGGCGGCACACCAAAACTAGATACTTTCGTAGTGCAGGTATTCGCAGACCAAACAGAGCTTAATAATCAGTTTAAAAACGG
>JBIOIO010000059.1:0-2396 GCA_044449925.1 Saccharimonadales bacterium (SeqCode) | reverse complement strand
CTTCTATTATCTGTTCTTTTGTAAAGTTTATCTACAGCGGCAATGTACCCTGTTCATATATTGGTTTTTCCGGACTTCTTGTTTTTAACACAAATCCCACTTTGGGGCTTACTATAGCTTTTTTAAGGATTTTTTTATGACTTTCTCTAACTTCGTCGCTTGGAACTCCAAAATGCAACCTATAATGAGCAACGATTACTGCTGGATTAGTTTCACTGGATTCATAGTCATTGGGTAGAATTCCTGCTTCTCTTAGAATAGGTATGTACGGCGTTGCCTTCGCGATACATGCGTCTGCAAATTGTGCTAGTTGAGTGCTGGATAGACGGCGCAGACGCTCTCTCATTCTAGCTTCAGGCTTAAGTTTTGCTAGTTGTTCTTCACTTTTAATGGGCTTTTCTGCGCTGCCGTGAATTAGAAAATCATAAGTTTCTCGCATATTTGTGATACTTATGGCCGATTGAGCAGCCACTAGTAACAATGCTCCTTTTTGTATTTGCAGTTGTGATTCACTCATGTCAGTTTCGAATATTTGATCGGTTTTTTCTACTTCATCAGGGTCTTTCCGCCATCCGCTTGCCAGCCATTCATCTAATACTGCTTGCTTATCTTCGGAAAGTTCATATGCTGGATTAATAACTTCAGAAAGCTCAGCTCCAAATATTTCAAGAAAATTTACTCTAAAGGCAAGCTGTTCGGCTCCTTCTCGTATATGGCGAAGTTTAAGGCCTGCATCGGGCTTATCATATCTGCCCGTAAAACCAATAAATGCCGCACTGAATGTACCCGATTCTGCAGGATCTTTTAGCGCAAAAACTGCTCCTGAATCTTCATCGCTTGGATCGAATGCTTCATAGCCCATAGCGGTTGCCACATGGTATCTAGCCATATCCATCGCAAACCTTTTATCTCTCAAGGCGACAGCTTCCTCACGCAGATAGTGTGATGCCCAGTCATTGAACGGAGAGGCATGCGCATTCTTTAAATAGTTATTCGATGCAACTGAGGCAGTAAATTGATGACCTTGCGCAATTATTAGCTGCTCAATAGCACTGCAGCCGTGAACGAATTCCGGTGATTCAGGATTGACTCCTTGTACATTGCCTAGTGCGGGATCTCTTGGCGCGCCGCCATCTATTGTCATATACTATTTATACAACAAATTATGTTAATTAGCAACTAGAGCGTTCTATTATTCCCATTTGAACACGCGGAATGCAATGACATAGATAATGAAAAACCATACGGCAACAAGCGCTAGTTGAGGGCCTATCTCGAATAATGTCTTGCCCTCGGTAGTAAGTAGCCTAAGACCGTCAATAACGGGGGTTAGAGGAAGGTAATTGGTAACCGTTTGAAGCCAATGTGGCATGAGAAAACGCGGGAAAAAGGTACCGGAGAGGAAAAGCATTGGAAACACAATAATATTACTTAGCGGTGCTGCTTGGCGTTCGTTCTTCGCCCAGCCTCCTATAGCAAGGCCAATGCCTAGAATCATGAAGATGCTGAATATTGTAAATATGATGATACTAGGCCAGTTACCATCTACTTTAAGATTGAAAACTGTGATCGCCACAATAAACTGTATGCCTATAGAAATAGCGCCTGTTGCCGACTGGCTGAACATAGTTGCCATAAAGTACTGCCAAGTCTTGAGTGGAGTGGTGTGTAGCCTACGCAATATTCCTTGTTTCTTAAGTTCGGGAAAAACATTAACCGGTCCAAAGATACCAAGACCTATAATCGAGAAACCGAGCAGACCAGCAAACGTATAGTCAAACGACGACAGGCTCTTTTTATTGAGCTCTTTGCCTTGTACCGTAAAAGGTAGTGTGACGCTCACAAACTTGGCGTTAATGCTATTAAAAGCGGTCTGAAGCACCGATGTAAGAGTTTGTCCGGTTCCCGAGCTCGTGTGATTATACAGAATCTCTGCCTGACCTGAAGGATTGTGTTGTCCGGGTTTTACTACTCCGAAGTTGCTGGGAAGAATAATGATGCCATCGATCTGACCTTTAGTCATTTTATCCTCTGCGGCGTTTAGGCTTGTAAGATCTTTGTTTACTTTAAAAGTCTTATTGTTTTCTAGGGTATTGGTGAAGCTTTTAGAGAAAGAGGATTTAGATTGGTTAAGGACAGCTACATTAAAGCTAACATTCTTACTTCCACTATTTAGGCTTCCGAAAACGAATAGGAATATGAGCGGGAAAAGGATACTAAAGAACTGAGCTAGGCGGTCCCGAAAGAATCTTCTAGTACTAAGCTTGGTAAAGACTCTGACTGTACGAAGTTTTGTTTTCAAATCTTGAGAATATTCAGTCGCCATTAGTCTCGAAGTCCTTTCCCTGTAAGATCTATAAAGACGTCCTCCAAATTAGCTTGTTCCACGTGCTGCT
>JBIOIO010000058.1:0-2613 GCA_044449925.1 Saccharimonadales bacterium (SeqCode) | reverse complement strand
TCACTTATCCACAACGCCATAACATTTTTTGACTTGAAATTACAAACATGGTAATTTGAAGGGGAGAGTGTACCAATAAACACTTCTAAGAGAGACAGACAAAATGCCAGACGTACCAGACAAACAAGTCAAGAGACTTAGAGCTCTAATAGAAGAAGCCGAAACAAGTCTAGCTGCGGCTAAAGAACTTTTAATCAGTCTTGTAGGTGACGATGAGAAAATTGCCCCCATAAAGAGCACCGAAGCCTTAGGTAAAGTTATTGAAGGCGTATTCGACGGCCAAAATATGGTCGGCTCAGATAGCAAAACCTACCCAGTTCCAGCTAATTACGCAAGTAAGTCCAAACTTGTCCAAGGTGACATCCTAAAGCTTACAATAGCCGAAGATGGTGCTTTTCTATATAAGCAAATCGGTCCTATACCCCGTAAACAAGTTGTGGGAAGCCTACAGCTAGAAAACGGCCACTATTTCGTAGAAGTTAACGGTAAGAAATTCCGAGTACTTCTTGCCAGCGTTACGTATTTCAAAGCCAAGCCGGGCGATCAGGTTAGCGTTAACGTACCTGAAGACGATTCAACTGCCGAATGGGCAGCACTTGAAGCAGCTCTCTAGTTCTAATCAATAAGTACAACACGATTTTGCTTGCATTGCGCGTATAATACTTTATACGTATGGGGCAAGCTTTATATAGAAAATACCGTTCAAAGTCACTTAAGGATGTATTAGGGCAAGAACACGTCACTACAACGCTTCTGCATGCCTTGAAACAGGGAGAAATATCCCATGCCTATCTTTTTACCGGACCTAGAGGAGTCGGTAAGACTAGCGTTGCGCGAATACTTGCTCATGAAATAAATAATTTGCCTTACACAGACGATTCTATGCACATAGATATTATAGAAATCGATGCTGCAAGCAATCGTCGTATAGATGAAATTAGAGACCTTAGAGACAAAGTCAGAATTGCACCGACAAGTGCAAAGTACAAAGTCTACATTATTGACGAAGTCCACATGCTTACAAAAGAGGCCTTTAACGCACTTTTAAAAACTCTTGAAGAGCCCCCTGAGCATGTCGTATTTATACTTGCCACAACCGATGTGCATAAACTGCCGGAAACTATAATAAGTAGAACCCAGAGGTTTCATTTTAGACCAGCGAATGTCTCAGATTTGGAAAAGCTATTAACTGATGTCTGTAAAAAAGAAAAAATAGCCATAGATCAGGGCGCTCTCACACTTCTTGCTTCTCATAGCGATGGCAGCTACAGGGATTGTCTAAGTCTCTTGGACCAGGCAAGAAACTATGGCTCGCCAATAACTGAAGAAATTGTAGAAAATCTGCTAGGTTTACCCCCATTAAAAGCTATCGATGCTATATATTCGCTTCTTTTTTCAAATAATCCATCCGAGTTAGTCAAGACGCTGAACGATTATTTTAACCAGGGATTCCAAGCAACTTTAATCGCAAAACAACTGATCGATAGGCTCCGAAACGCAATTATTAATAATGAGCCGGGTGCGGATAACACTGATAGAATTAATCTTACAAAAAAACTCATTGAAACTCCTACCTCGAACGACCCTGAAAGATATTTAGAAATTGTATTACTCGACACCATAAAATACTCAAAAACACAGCAAGTTGAAACCAAAAATGAGACTATTAGCGAAACTCCTATCGAAAAAGCTCCTAAAACTGATGAAAAAGATAAAGCTCTCAAGAAATCTTCCACTAAATCAGTAGCCGTCAATGCAGAATTATGGGATAGGGTACTTGCAGCATTAAAGCAAAAGCATAATACGTTATACGGGATCGTTAGAATGGCAGCGGCCAGCTTTCCTTCAGATGATACATTGCAACTTACTTTTTCATTCGCCTTTCACCAAAAACGTTTAAACGAATCAGCCAATAGAAAACTATTGGAATCAACAATTAATGAGCTTACCGGTAGACCCATAGAAGTAGAATTTATACTAGATACTACTAACCCACAAAACCCATCCTCAGTAGATACTAAAGAAACTCCAAAGACAGACGAGAATTTAACTGCCATTAGCAATATATTTAGCGGTGCAGAACTGCTAGAATCATAAGTACCAAAAGTAGAGGGTAACAAATTAGATGGAACCAACAACAACAGGGTCAGGATCACCACCCCAAAACGCCGAAGCCGAGGCGAGTCTACTCGGTGCTCTTTTAATAGATAGTGACGCGATTGTTAAGATAGCCGATACCGTTACGGCCAGGGATTTTTATGACAAGCGACACGAGCGCATATATAGCGCCATCATTGAACTATATGATCAGCATAAAGCAATAGATGTCCTTACTCTTTCCGACCAGCTAAAAAACACAGGATTTCTAGAGAGTATAGGCGGTCCTTCGTATCTAACCGAATTAACAAATTTTGTACCGACTGCCGCACATGTCGAACAGTACGCGAACATTGTTGCACAAAAAGCCTTACGGCGACGCTTAATATCTGCCTCAAAAGAGATTACCGGACTTGGATATGATGAATCCAAAGAGCTGAGAGAACTTATTGAGGAAGCTGAAACAAGATTATTTGAGGTATCCCAGCAGCATGTATCCCAAGATATTATTAGCCT
>JBIOIO010000057.1:0-2724 GCA_044449925.1 Saccharimonadales bacterium (SeqCode) | reverse complement strand
TACAACACTCCTTTTCAAACTTCCGATTTGTAGTATAAGCTTATGTTGTATGACAAACTTGCTCTACTCAATACTTTTTCTGGTACTAGCTATTCTAGGAATGGTTCTCAAAAAAACATACTTCGCTATTCCTTTGAGAGAGCTAAAAAGAAGAGCCCAGCAAAAGAATGAAAACGCCAAGAAACTGTATAGGGCAGCTGCCTATGGGAATAGTTTAAAAAGTTTCTTATGGCTCTATATCGGACTCATGAGCGCTTTAAGCCTAATACTATTTGCACGGCAGCTTCCTGTCTGGCTTTCTATTTTGATCGTTGGCCCTATTCTATGGATCGTATTTTCGCTCATACCGGCTACAAGAACTACAGCGTTCGGTACCTGGTTAGCAGGATTTGTTTCTCCATTTCTGGCTTGGCTTCTAAATTATCTGCATCCCATTTTAGACTGGGCATCTAGCCTTGTTGAGTCCAAATATATAGTGCCAAAGCATACAGGTCTGTACGAAAGAGATGACATTTTAGAGTTAATCCAAATGCAGCAAAACCAAACCGACAGCCGTATTCAGGATGAAGAACTAGATATTCTCCATAGAACACTTAACTTCAATACCTATAAAGTCAGAGACATACTTACGCCAAGGACTCACGTAAAAACTATCCTTGAAGATGATACTGTCGGCCCAGTTCTTATTGACGAGCTCCATAAAAATGCACAAGATTTTGTACTTGTGAGGGAGTCCAAAAAAGGACCCTTTGTAGGCACGCTTGAATATAACGCTCTGGACTTATCCAGCTCAGGAAAAGTTAAAGAGTTAATGGAGCCAACAGTTTATTACTTGCATGAAAACGATTCATTATCCGAAGCACTGCATGCTTTTTTTGTCACAAACCACCCAATTTTTATAGTCATAAATTCGTTTGAAGAATACATTGGTATTATTACCATAGAAAATATTATTCAGAAGCTAATTGGCCATGTTCCAGGCGAGGACTTTGACCAGTACACTGACCTAAAGGCCGTATCACTGAGACACAATAAAAACGAAAAAGACGAACCGGATACAGAAGAATCTGTAAAAACAGATGATGAAGTGGTAGAATAACAGAGATATGGGTATCAAGTGGCAGAATAATTTAAATTTGTGGGTCGGCAGCAACTAGCTGGCGCTGGTTGACTATGGTCATCGACCCGTAAAATTATAAAAAGCCTGAATAATACCTAAAAATGGAGTGAATAATGAGAATTTTAAGTAGTGATGTTAAGGACCACGTCGATGAAACAGTCCGTATTGAGGGCTGGTTGCATAAAAAACGACTGCTGGGCGGTCTAACATTTATTAATGTCAGGGATCGTAGGGGTCTTGTTCAGGTCGTATTGCAGAATAAAGACGAAGTAGAGAAACTTCGTGGTCTGCAGATAGGTACAGTACTCAGCATTGAAGGCAAAGTTATTTTGGAACCCAGAGCGCCGGGGGGTGCAGAAATACACGAACCGGTAATAACTATAGAAGTACCGGTAACTGAAGAGCCGCCTATAGAAATAGATAAACCCCTAAGTCATAAACCTGACAACCTCGATACGTTATTTGATCATCGTGCCCTTGGCCTTAGGAATCTACAAGAAACAAAAATATTTAAAATACGCAGCGACTTGACAAGGTATATAAGAGAATTTTTATATAAAAACGATTTTGTCGAAATAAACACTCCAAAACTCGTAGCCGGTGCTGCCGAAGGAGGAGCTGAAGTATTTAAGACTGACTATTTCGGTAAGGAAGCAACTTTAGCCCAGAGCCCTCAGCTATATAAACAGATAATGGTCGGTGTATTTGAGCGAGTATTTGAAATTGCTCCCGCGTTCAGGGCAGAACTATCAGCTACAACCAGACATGTATCCGAGGTTACTATGCTTGATGTTGAGATGGGATTCATCAAAGACCATGAAGAAGTCCTGAAGCTTGTTGAATCGCTTGTATACGACGTACTAAATAGGCTGTACAAAGAGCATGAAGCCGATCTAAAAAGCCTTCAGGCCCCTGAACTCAAGCTCACGGAATCTTTCCCCAGGTACTCCATGAAAGAAATACATGAAATGTATCAGAAGGAGACCGGTAAAGACATGAGCCAAGAGACAGATCTTACACCAGAAGAGGAAAAGTGGATCTGTGAATACTCCAAGAAAGAAAATGGTTGTGAAGCAGTATTTGCTACAGAACTTCCTAGAAGCAAAATGAAGTTCTACCACATGAAGGGCGAGGGGGAAACCACAAAGTCAGCAGACCTTCTATTTAGAGGGATTGAAATAAGCACGGTACCACAAAGAGAGCATCGATATAAAGAGCTTATAGAGCAAATGAAGCAAGCCGGAGTGGATCCAGATAGTTCCGGGTTTGCTCCTTATGTAACTGCCATGAAGCACGGCTTGCCACCGCACGGAGGTTTTGGTTTCGGAATAGACCGGCTTACTGAAAAAGCAATCGGTTTAGGAAATGTTAAGGAAGCAATTCTATTTCCAAGAGACATTAACAGACTCTCTCCCTAAATACTTGGCTTATTGTCTAAGGTCTTCCAGATATACCAACAAGCGACTGACTCATATGGTGACCAGTTATTCTTAGTAGCTAAAATTTGTATTTCTGCTGCAGTAGGCAAAGAATCATAGCCGTAGAGTTTCTGAATTCCTTTTTTAATTCCGAAATCACCGACTGCCAGTACATCAAGCCTACCC
>JBIOIO010000056.1:0-2950 GCA_044449925.1 Saccharimonadales bacterium (SeqCode) | reverse complement strand
CTCAGGTAAGTATGCAACAGCCTTTGCCTGGGTCTGTGTATCCTTATACGTGCTTGAAAAAATAATAAAGAATGCGGATGGATCCTCTAAATATATTACTTTTGCCGCAGAAGTCTGTTTTGTAGGATTTATATTTACCGGTTTATGGAGTATCGCCAACTACACTCGCTATATTTACTATAAGAGTAAGATCAAAGCATGAAGCGAGGGGCTAAAGGGTTTGATAACTGCGTGGTAGTTGTTAATCCAACTAGCTCAAGCTATGACAAGGGCCAACAGTATATAAGGCAGCTCGACGCTTTATTTAAAAGCAATCTTGAAGTAATTGAAATGAGAATGAGTGACTATGAACGTCCTAGTTGGCTTATTACTAGGCTAAATTCTGTTTTAAATAGCAATACGTTGCTTTGTATAGCCGGAGGAGACGGCACTGTAAATATTATTGTCGATTCGATGCTTAGAAGCTCTGCGGTAAGCGACTTGGCAAAACAGGCCACGATACTTCCGCTTTGGGCGGGCAACGCTAATGATCTTGCGCATATGGTGAATGGTAATCCACCTTCTTCTATAGAGAGTATTTTAAATAATGGAGAAAAAATTCCGGTTTATCCGCTTTTAGTCACGACAGTTACTGGTAATAAAAGTACTTCAAAACTAGCAGTTAACTATGTAAGCCTGGGCGCATCAGCTTATGCCTCTGTACGCATCAGCAGTCCAGGCCACAGACATAAACGAATATACCGCTTGCCGGGAGCACGAAACTTGACCGATATGGCAAGCGTGACCAGAGCATTCGTTGGTGCCGCCACATTTGAAAGTGATATAGAAGGCCTAAAGCGTTCTATTTATGATATAGCCCTTATTAACGGTCCGAGAATTGCTAAGGTAAGCAGAATACCGATTAAACTTTCAGACAAGAACTTCTTTGAAATACTGATAGTCAGAAAGCATCCACTCATTCTGTCCTACTTAATGGAACTTTTTAGAGGCATTACAGTTGAGCGACACACGAGAACTGAGAGATCTTTTTCAATTAATGATCCGACTTGGGGTCAAATAGATGGTGAAGCTATCCAAATTCCTGGGAATACATCAATAGAGGTTAAGTCATTTTCCAGACCCTTCAACATTCTTAGCACTAAAATAAAGCTATAGGGCTTACTTTGAGTTTTTAGCAATTATTGCTTCAGCAACGTTGTTCGGAACATCGGCGTAGTGATCTAGTTCCATGCTAGAGCTAGCTCTTCCTTGAGTGTTACTTCTTAGAGTAGTCGTGTATCCAAACATTTCTCCCAATGGAACAAAGGCGGTAATCTCTTTAATACCAGAACTTAGGTCTTCCATGCTTTCAATTCTTCCTCTTTTTGAGTTCAAATCTCCAATGACGTCACCCATGAATTCTTCAGGAGTTACAACGACAACTTTCATTATAGGTTCAAGTAGTACTGGATCAGATTTCTTAACACCTTCTTGCAAGGCTATTGATCCGGCAATCTTAAAGGCCATTTCACTGGAGTCAACATCGTGGTAAGAACCGTCATAAAGTTCAGCTTTAATATCTACTACCGGATATCCGGCAATCACACCGTTGGCCATAGCTTCTTTAATACCCTCTTGAACGGGCTTAATGTATTCACCGGGTACGACGCCGCCTTTAATGGAGTTAATGAATTCAAAACCTTTTCCTTGCTCGTTTTGGCTGAGTCGTAGCCATACGTCACCATATTGTCCACGACCTCCAGATTGCCTAATAAACTTGCCTTGTACTTCGGTACCGCTTTTGCGGATTGATTCTCTGTAAGCTACCTGAGGCTGTCCAACGTTAGCTTCAACGTTGAACTCTCTCTTCATACGATCAACTATGATTTCTAGATGGAGCTCGCCCATACCGGATATAATAGTTTGACCAGTTTCGTCATTAACATTTATTCGGAAAGTAGGATCTTCTTCTGCAAGTCGTTGCATAGCGATACTCATCTTTTCTTGGTCTGCCTTGGTCTTTGGTTCAATAGCTATAGATACGGGTGGTTCTGGGAATGTAATGCTTTCTAGAACTACTGGTTTAGCTTGATCACTAAGTGTATTACCTGTAGTTGTACCTTTTAGCCCGACTATGGCTGCGATGTCTCCGGCGCTGACGTCTGTAACGTCTTCTCGCTTGTCGGCCTGCATGCGCACAATTCGTCCTACCCGTTCCTTTTCACCTGTAGAACTATTCAAAACATAGCTTCCTGATGCTAGCTTTCCGGAATATACACGGAAATATGCCAGCTTTCCAACAAATGGGTCTGTCGCAATCTTAAACGCCAAGCCTGAAAAAGGTTCGGTTTCAGATGGTTTTCTCTCAACTTCATCGCCAGTCTTTGGATTAGTACCCCATGTTGATCCTCGATCTAGAGGAGTAGGCAAAAGCTCGGTGATTGCATCAAGAACTTTTTCGACTATTACTCCTCGTCCGTCGCCACCGGTAACTGCAAAGAACTTACCCGTTAAAACTGCTGAGCGTATAGCCTGCTTAACTTCGTCAACCGATAAGCCTTCTTCGCCGACTTCAAAGTACTTCTCAAGCATTTCTTCGTCTTCGGCAACAGCATTCTCAACCAGAAGTGACCGGTACTTTTTAGCCTTATCCAGCATATCTTCTGGTATTTCACCCTCGATAAGCTCGTGATCAGTAAATTCCTTGTAGGTATAAGCTTTCATATTTACCAGATCAACTACGCCATTGATGCTTTGTTCAAAGCCAATAGGCAGATGTATAGGGAAAGCTCTTTTATTTAGACGTGCGTGAATGGTATCTAGTGACTTATAGAAATCACCGCCCGTTTGGTTAATCTTATTAATGAAACAGATCCTTGGGACTTTGTATTTATCTGCTTGTCGCCAAACAGTTTCAGACTGTGATTCAACGCCCATTTTTCCATCAAATACCACAACCGCACCGTCGAGT
>JBIOIO010000055.1:0-3029 GCA_044449925.1 Saccharimonadales bacterium (SeqCode) | reverse complement strand
ACCCGCCAGTAAGACCTGCCCGTTGAAGAACCCCTTTATAACCCTATACATGTCATCGGCAAGACTATCCGCCATATTATGATGTTTATCAGGAATAAGATCACGGTAAAAACCTACCCACCTCGGCCCCTCAACCAGCATCATAAACGTCAGTACAAGCACAGTTAGAACCGAGAATACGCTATTGCCAAAATGTACGGCAGTAGGTATGACCGTACCTCCCGCACGTTTAATATTATTGGATACCTGAGTTGAAAGTGAGTTTACTTCGTTTTGGAGATGATACTTTCGAATAACATTTCCTACTGGACTATTCTGATCCCTGTATTCACGAATTAAGCCCGGTGCCTCACGAACAAGCGTATCAGACTGCCTAAGAAGAGGTGGAACAATACTAGCAACAAATAGACCAAGCAGGACAACTACTATTAAAAAGGACAATGAAGTTGCGATCGTGCGGCTGCCATTACGCTTTCCCGGAATATAGCGGCTTATGTAATGGACCGGAGCATTCAGTGCTATTGCTAGGAAAAAGGCCACAAATATTAGTACCAAAGCATGTGACGCTTTACGAACCGAGTATAGCAAGACGATAATCCCAATAGTAAGTACAGCAAGACGAATAAAGGTTTGGTTTGTTATGGTAACCACGTTTTCTCTTTTTTCAGCCGAGTCTGAGTGTCGGCGCAATTTCAGCATATTAATAATTATCTACTTTTCATTTCTTTTGCGCAATGCTTTGATATAGATGTCCACGATTTTAGGGCCCACAACTTTAATGTCGAACTGTTTTGAATACTCTCGCCCCCATGCTGCCATCTCATCACGATGATTACTATCTTCAAGAAGATTGGTAAGTCTAGATGCTAGCATTTCAATATCCATAGGATCAAAAAGTAAGTCAGGCTGTTTATCCATAACTGATCGATAGCCGGAATTATTACCCGCTAAAACCGCTGATCTCCCACTAGCAAGAGCTTCAAGAAGGACAATACCAAAACTTTCGCCTCCTGAGCTCGGGAAAACACTAATGTCTGCCGATGCAAAATATTTAGGCTTCTCATCCTCCTCTACAAAACCGGCAAATTCGACAATATCCGAAAGGCCATAACGCTTAACATCATGTCTAAGCTTAGATTCCTCAGGACCGCTACCGCAAATTACTACACGGTACTTAGGCAGATCTTTTTGATCGGAAAGTAAGTGTATAGCTTTAATAAGGGCTTCGCAGCCTTTTCTAGGTACCAAACGCCCTAGAAATAGAATTGTTTTAGTTGAGTCATTATATTTTTTTAAAGGTTTCGCACTAGAAAATCTATCGTAATCAAAAACATTTGGCACAACTATCGATTCAATATTAAATGTTCTTTCAGCAAAATCAGCGGCTGCCTCAGAAACGCTCATCATTGTGTCAAACTTGCGTATTGATCTTTGCAAGTAAAAACCTAGTAAGCGAGTAGCATGATGTGTGATCCATGAGTTTGGCAATATGTGGAATGTCCCGATAATCGCCGTCTTAGGACTGGCTAAATGAATAAGCCTTCCTCCCATAAACGGGCTATATGGCGTTTGTACATGCAGCACATCGAATTTTTCTGTAGCTAGCACTGAAAGAAGCTGCGTATGGCTTGTAGGCAAGGGTATTGTCATAAAGTTACCGTTACTTTTTACCCCTATATTTTTACTTAGGCTATATAATCCTGGTATATCGTCTCTAGTTGTTTCTCCAACTAGATAGCGAACTTCGTGACCTTGTACCGATAGCCATTCTCCCAACGTTAAAACATATTGTTGAACCCCATCGGGTTTATCCAACCCATCATCAAGTACTAGCCCAACCCTTAAAATATTTTTTTTAGCCATATTGATTTAGAGAATCTTTATATAAAGCTTCATATTGATCGATTATTATTGGATTCGAAAATTGTTTTACATACCCCAGAGCCCAGTCCTGCCATAT
Source organism: Saccharimonadales bacterium (SeqCode) (assembly GCA_044449925.1). GTDB lineage: Bacteria > Patescibacteriota > Saccharimonadia > Saccharimonadales > UBA4665 > JBIOIO01. The sequence continues at coordinate 1,069 of JBIOIO010000055.1, read as the reverse complement.
TTGTCGTATTTTTGTTTCATGCAGAAGTAGCTGAATTCTTCGGGCAAACTCTTGGGTATCTTCTGGGTTTACTATAGATATTGCGCCGATTCCTTGCATAAGGTCAGAATACCCTGAATTATTGCCAGCAACTATAACAGTACCTGTAGCCATTGCTTCAAGAAGAACAATACCAAAACTCTCTCCAAAAATAGCTGGTGAGCAAAACAGGTCTGCCTCTTTGAGTAACTGCAACTTAAGTTCTTCAGTAATAAAACCCAGGAAACTTATGTTCTTAATATTCAAATCTTCAGCAAACATCTCCAATTTTTCACGCTCCGGTCCATCTCCAGCTATTAACAGCTTGGTGTCGGGGTTGTCTTTGGAATATAGTGCAAATGCTCTAAGTAGGTATTTAGCTCCTTTGCGACGTTCTAGACGTCCAACATACAAGATTGTTTGACTGTTAGGGGCCTTCTTAGGACCTTTATAGGAGTACTTTTTCAGATCAATTCCGTTTGGAATTATAGTAATTGGTAAATCTGTAAGTCCGGCCGCATACTCGGCACCAGAATCGGAAACCGCCGTTAAGACATTTAGATACTTCATCACCGACTTAAGATAAGGTGTGACAACTTTTAAATAAGTCCTGCTCACTACGGTTTCCGGAGTTTTTGAATGAAAAGTTCCAATATTAATTGCTTTTGATCTCTGCAATAACTGCCGGCTTAAGAATGGAACCCAAGGTTCATGGAAATGTAATACATCAAACTTCTCTTTATCAAGAATTGCATCAACCTTATCATTATCTGTAATGCTTGATACTTGCCCCGTAGTATGACTAGGAGAGCGAAAATCAGTCGAATTTCCAATAAATATAGCGTCAGGGTGCTCAATGTCTTTGCCACCTCTAGGCATAGGAGTAATAATCTTTACTTCGTGACCGCGCTGAGATAAACCTTCCTGCAAGGCAAGTACTACTTCTAAAACACCGCCATGTTTATTGATGCTGTATGGACAGATTAGACCAATCTTCATCTTATAAAATAGTATAGCACTAGTGTAGTCGCCCAAGAGCCCGCTTAAGCTT
>JBIOIO010000054.1:0-3123 GCA_044449925.1 Saccharimonadales bacterium (SeqCode) | reverse complement strand
CTTTTAATGCTGTGGTTAATTGGCTTAATAGCACACATTGCTGGCGGTTTAATCTATACGTTGTTAGTAATAGCAGTCGTTGTGTTTGTTTATGACACTGTCATAAGGAACAGATCAGTCTAACTATTGTCAAAGCTCCTCAATAAGTAGTATTGGAGGGCCACAGTCAGCACTATATCAACTAAAGCGAGTCTAGACTTTAATATTCTCTAAACCTAGCATTACCAGGATGCCCAAATACATCGAGCATAAATTCTTTGTGTGACCCAAAGTGTCCTCGTTTAACATTAAATTCGTCTGACAGTTTTTCTTTAATGTTCTCTAGAATTGAAATTGAGATTTCTGATTCTGCAAGGTTATTAGATAAATGAGCAAAAGGAAACACCACAATATTGTTGTGGCCAACGTCATGAGCCATTTTAGTAATCTCGCTTATAATCCCAGATGTTGATTCCACGCCATCACCTTTTTCAACAGTAATAAGTACGACTACACAATTGTCCTGTTCCTGAGTTGTTTCAGTAACTGGTTCAGGGTGAATATTTGCTGGGCGATTGGCGAGTTTTCCAACTGCAATACGATAATTCTTACAGTGGAGAAATAAGGCTTTCATTTAGCTAAAACTATAACACATTAACAGGTATGCAACATAAGCAGGATTGGAGGGTCATCGTGCATGCTGTTGCAATAGAAATATAAAGTGTAGAGCCTGCTTTGATATGATGTTCGTAATGGCAGCGAGAAATCACGAGTCTTCTTTCAACCAAAAGGGTCTAATCTATGGCCTTTTGGGTGCAGCTATGTACGCTTCCTACATATTAATAGATAAGTTCGTCTATAAGCACTATGCAGTTAATAATTTCAACTACGCGGCCACCTTCACGATTTGGGCTGGCATCTTTGGTCTTGGAGCTGTGTTGGTTAACCGCTACAAAAATGAATTTAAGATTATCAATAAAGGCACTGTTCCTGTTAGTCTTAACGGCATACTTGCCGCAATCGGCATTGCCCTTATCGTCTACGGCCAACAATACACAACGGCTATTAACGCTAGCATCATTGCAACTACTTCAATTTTGACCACAGTAATTTACTCCAGACTCATACTTAAAGAGTCCTTGAGTCGCTTACAAAGTATATGGCTGGCAATCATGTTTATCGGTCTATACATCGCCATAGTAGGCCTAGGAACTATTAAACTGAACAAAGGTGACATTATTATTCTGGGTTCAGCGTTAATTTTAGGTTTTACCAACACATTTTCAAAAGTACTCATGAAAAACAACACCAGCGATTACGTGGCAGACTTTCGTCTAGTAGCTGGCGGATTATTATTCGTGGTGCTTGGTCTAGCTATCAAAGGTAGCGGCTTTTTTGTAATGAATGCCGGGCTTTGGCCGGTCGTGGCTGGACTATGCTATTGGCTGACTATTAAGTTCTTCTATGCCTCAATCCATTACAGTAACCCAAACGAAGCGATTGTACTGATTAACAGCCATCCGGCAATCACGCCAATTGTAGGAGTGCTACTTTTATCTGAATCCTATAGCTGGACTAAGCTTATTGGTTCAGTGCTCATACTATCAGGTGTGTATTTCATAAATAGAAAAACTTAAACCAGGATTGGAGGGCCATCGTCAGTGTTATATCAACTGACTTTAGTATACAAGCTAGTTAAATACATTGACAAAAATACTTTACTTTAGTAAAGTGAATAGCTATGAGAAAGCAAGCCAATAAAGTTTGGGGTCAGACCCCGACGCAACAACTAGCACAATCGCTGGTTGCTATTGAGAATGCTACTGATATGCGTAACTTTTTACGGGATGTCATGACTGAGAAAGAAATTATTGAAATAAGCATGCGGCTTGCTGCTGCCCAGATGCTTGAAGATAAGATTAAATACAGTGAGATTGTTAATGATACTAAGCTGAGCAGTCGTACCGTAGCTCGTATTAGCGATTGGATGAAAAATGGCTGCGGTGGTTATGCAGCAGTCCTAAAGCAAAGTGATAATAACTCGCATACTCCGCCAGTTCATGCTGGTTAACTAGTTATTTTTTGTTAGTTCTTAGCCAGCACACAGCTGGCGTTTTTATTTTAAGTAAATTTTATATAAGGAGAAAAAATGAGAAATTTAGAAAATGCTGATATTGCCATTCAAAAAAGCGGCCGTCTAACTGAGGGCACACTTGAGTGGCTTAACAATAATGCCGGTACAGACTTTCCGATAGTGAGCGACCCGTTTGATAGAACGAGGGAGCTAACTGATAGCTCGACTGGCATAACAGTCGTAGGCTATTCTAACGGTGACACCATTAAAGCCGTTGCGGCCGAACAAACGGATGTTGGTGTCTGTGGTGGTGATATGTATTTTGAACGGCGGTGTGATACGTTAGAGCTAATAGGATATTTGGGCTTTGCATCATGTAAGTTGGTTCTTGCAAGAAGTGAGGGAGAGGCCGATTCCCAAATTCGCCGGATTGTGACTTCCTATCCACAATTAACCCAAGAATATTTTGGCTGGAGTACTTCAAACGAAATCGACCGAGCGTACGATAGGTCTGTACCTAAAGTTGAAGTTTTTAAAGGAGGCATCGAAATGATAGGCCGTAGAAATGGCTACGATACAGTGGTCGATGTTGTCGATACAGGCGAAACACTGCTCGCGAACGGTTACGAAGTAAAAGCTACAATTAGGGAATTTGAAGCCGTACTTTTTCAAATTGAGGGCAGAGATGAAGATAGAGAATATCCAAAAATAGCTATAAGTCCAAATTTCTATGAAGAAGAGAGATACAGAGTGCTATACCCTATGCTACAGAGGGCCTATACCCAAGATGACCTTTCTGTTGGTTTGGAAAGAGGGGGTGCACACTAAGTAGATTCTAGCGGTAATGGAGGGCCATCTGGGACTCGAACCCAGGACACCCTGCTTAAGAGGCAGGTGCTCTAACCAGCTGAGCTAATGGCCCGATTATTGGAATGCATCGTTACTAACTGAAAAAACTTTAGCAAATTACCTCTGTTTTTGCAAACCGTGCGTCTTCTGAAAAAATTGAGCTTCAACATAATCATTACTCTGTTACAATAGACTTAATGCGATTACTAAACGGTAAAGAT
>JBIOIO010000053.1:0-3157 GCA_044449925.1 Saccharimonadales bacterium (SeqCode) | reverse complement strand
TTTATATGCTCTTTTAAGCAACTCCCTTTATGTCCAGATACCCCAGCCAGGTTTTATTTAAACTATGTAGTTTCTTGCTCATTACTAGCTCCTCAAAGCCTTAAATCTATTCTGAGCAACTTCTTTTGATCCACGCGTAACGGTTGCTATGCCTACTCCAAGATCACTCGCAATCTTGTGCTGCGGTTCACCTGCTAAAAGTCGTTTTACAATCTCAACTCTCTGCGTGAGCTCTCTACGCTCCTTTTCCGTCGTAATTCCAATTAGAAAATCTTCCAGCATTTTTTTATCCCGGATAGAGTACATAAGATCAATAAAAGTATTAAAAGTTGACATGAAAAATATTCTAGCATACTAGTACGCTAGTGTAAAGAGTTTTGTTCTTTTTCTATTTTTTAAGCCCTGCTGTCGCGCTGTACAGAACGTCCAACGCTCAAAATGCCGGAGAAGATTTCCCTTATCCCTTCCTCTGGAATAACACTGCCTTCATTTGCAGCTACAACATCCTCCAAAACCTCTCTCTCCCTTTCAGGTACACAAATTTCTTCTCCAAGTTCAGCTTTTATTTCACCAACTCTTTTGCAACGCTGCATCCTAACTCCAAGTACTGCGACAATAGTAAGATTGTCGGCATCTATTTCGCCGCGCAGACTAGTTAATTCTTCTCGGAGAGCCTCATCAGTATCAGGAGGACCTTCTGACTCAGCTCTACCGTGCAAAGTTCCCATAGTTATCCAATCAACTTGTAAAAACAACTTTATATGGTTTAGCAGGAATTTACAAGCCCATTTTTACTTATTTTTAAGACTATACTGAATTATTCTGAGTATACCTTTGTTTCCGTAACTATCTTGTCTAGCTTTATATCGTGTAATTCATCCGGAATTTTATCAACCCTGCACGCATCAAAACATACACCAATTTTCTTAGCAGAAGATTGAGCCTTCAGAAACTTATCATAGTGCCCCCCTCCGTATCCTACACGATGAAGTCTCTCATCAAATCCAAGCATCGGAACAAGAATCATATCGTAATTCGCCTCATAGGAATTTGAACCGTTAAACGCGGCAATATTTTTCCAAGCTCCATCAATTTTTTTGTTAGTAAATAGTTCAATGTGAGGATATGCCCGCTTTATACTCTCTATATATGGCAGTATGTCTACTTCACCCATAGATAGTATTGGCATATAAAAATGTAGCCTGTTTATACCGCTTAAATCTAAAGATTCTAATAAATGACATACTTGATCACTTTTGATCTTCCTATCTTTTTCGTTAATTCCAAGTCGCAGTTGTTTTAAAGTAGTTCTAAGTACTGCTTTTTCATTCATACTTTAGATTGTACTTTAGAGTTATTAGAAGTTTATGAGTTACTTGTATACTAAAGAGAAGATCGAAATATGAATATATCCAAAAAAACATCGCTGGGATTAACCATTGGAGCCCTTGGAGTTGTTTTCGGTGATATTGGTACCTCACCTCTATATGCACTTAGCGCCGCATTCGGAAAATTGGGATTTCATATTGATATTAATTCAAAGAATGTCTTTGGGACAGTATCATTAATCATCTGGTCAATAGTATTAGTTGTCTCTATTAAATTTATATTTTTTATAATGCGTGCCGATAACGAAGGTGAAGGTGGCATTATGGCATTGGTTAGTCTTATAAAACGTAGCCAAATAATCGCAAAATATAAATGGTTTTTCATAATCTTAGGTGTTGTTGGTGTCGCACTATTCTATGGCGACAGTACCATTACTCCTGCGATATCCGTTTTATCAGCTGTTGAAGGGTTAAAAGTAATAAACAGTGGTCTGAATTCACTCGTAGTCCCGATTACACTTGTTATTTTGGCATCTCTATTTATTATTCAAAAATATGGCACAAGTTTTATCGGACATTTATTCGGACCAATAATGCTAGTTTGGTTTGCAACCATTGGTATAGCCGGCGGTTTACAAGTATTTCATCATCCGGATGTGCTAATCGCTCTTTCACCTACAACTGCGATTAATTTCTTTAGATCCGAGCCAGGAATAGCATTTATTGCAATGGGGGCGGTTGTTCTTGCAATAACAGGTACCGAAGCACTCTATGCAGATATGGGACATTTTGGAAGAAAACCAATAGCCAGGAGCTGGTTTTGGATAGTGCTACCCTCGCTTCTTCTCTGCTATATGGGCGAAGGTGCACTACTTGTTCATAATAGTTCAGCAGCGGCTAATCCATTATTCCTTCTGTTTCCTCTGTATATGCGCACTCCTGCCGTTATACTTGCGACTATATCAACAGTAATTGCTTCTCAAGCCGTAATATCTGGAGCGTTTTCTCTTACAAAGCAGGCTGTTCAGCTGGATTTCCTACCAAAAATGCTTATTACTCATACCTCTTCAAAACAAGGCGGTCAAATTTATTTACCTTTTGTAAACGCCGCTCTATTTGTAATTACCCTTCTACTAGTAATAATGTTTGGCTCGTCGGTCAAGTTAGCAAATGCCTATGGAATTGCCGTTAGCGGAACATTAGCTATTGATACGATACTCTATTTAGTTGTCATACGCAGTATATGGCACAGAAAGCTCAGTTATTTACTCACCTTGGGTATTCTCATAATACCCATCGACTTGCTCTTCGTTGCCTCTACTTTTCCAAAAATCTTGCAAGGAGGCTGGGTACCACTGCTGATAGGATTTTCAATCTTTGTCTTAATTAACACCTGGCTAAGGGGTCAGGTAGTTGTGGTCCGCGAAAGGCGGGCTTTGGAGGGCTCTCTTCAAGATTTCATAGATAAGATCCAGCACGACAAGCCATCTATTACAAGGCTGCCGGGAACAGCAGTATACATTGGACACCACGCTGATCTTGCTCCCCTCGCCCTGCATGCAACATTTCAAGATCTACATGAACTACAGGAACAAGTCGTAATTGTATCAGTGGAAATTACGACCTCTTCACATATTCCAGAAAAAGACCGGGCAATAGTAGATGACTTGGGCTATGACGATGACGGGATATATCATGTCAGTTTGCGATATGGTTTTCACGATTCCATAAATATACCAGAATCTCTTCGAGCGGTTCATAAGAATCATCCAGTATTTAAAGTTGATTTAAGCGATGCATCATATTTTATTTCTTTGAGCCGAGTCATA
>JBIOIO010000052.1:0-3414 GCA_044449925.1 Saccharimonadales bacterium (SeqCode) | reverse complement strand
ATCAAGCAGTACTCCAACTGCGCCTGTAGTACACACACCAAGCCAGTTACTACCTGTTCACGGGCTTTCTGGCTTTTATATTATGCCGATCACAATACAAAGTAGTACCAATGATCCAATAACTTACGGCCAATTTATAGCCTTCTTACAGGGACTAGAACAAAACAGGCATACTGCGATAGTTTCCCAAGTTAGCGTCACGCCTTCTCTAGACCAAAAATTATCCTTTACATTAGTGATTAATATCTACATAAAGCCATGAATGAACAACTACAACAATTAACAAAACAAGCCGATCCTATTATTCAATTTGGCAAGAAATACATGACCTTCATTATTTTAATAATATTCTTGGTTGTATATATCCTACTGGTATTTAGAATAGACAATCTATCTTCTGTGACACCAAGTCAGGCGGAGGTTGACAGCAAGCTTCAAACAATTGCTCAACCGAAGATAGATCCGAAGATACTAGCTAAAGTCAAACAGCTTCAGAACCAGAATATACAGGTACAGACGCTGTTCAACCAAGCTAGGAGCAATCCTTTTAGCGAATAATAATTAGTCTTTTTTAGTTTAGGCTGCCATTGCTGAACTGGTAGCCAGCTCGCCAACGGGTACGGCGTAAGGTGGAGTAATTTCTAATACCGGTGCATCTTCTTCAGGCCATTCAAAGACACCGTGTACTAAGGTTACCTCTCCCAGGTATTCTCTAGGTGTTTCTGCTATTTGCACCGCGACCATTTCAGACTGGAGTAAAAACTCGTCACGACTGATTGTTATTCTAGTCATCTGTCCATGTAGAATTTCTTTTTGTCTCAAGGGAACATTAGAATCAACGTATACTTGTCTTCTCAAAAACTCTAGATGCCTATCATACCCCATCAGGACCCTTTCCGGACCAAACTGGGGAGCTTCTGTTTCTGCCATAATTTTTACCTATATATGTTTTAATACTACAAACTTAATTGTGCTACTTATTTTGTAAAAGTAAATGTGACATATCTCACTGTACTAAATGTTATCTGTTTTTATCCGATTGGACTTATTGAATTATCTGGTGACGCTAATGCTGGCACCATCTTCGGCGTGTGGGGCGGCGACGGTAAATCTACCGTTTGATACTCCAATTGTATAGCCTGTGTCATAGGCAGTAACCCCTATAGCGCATGGTGTGGCTCCTCCAGTGACTGTACCAGCTGAAGGATCAAATGGCATATCGGCTAGATAAGTTGGCGATAAGTCGGAGCAGAGGTTTACGTCTGAAGCTCCTAGACCTATTTCAACAGGTGTCGAGGTAACAGCCGATAAAGTGGGTGGAATTTTGCCGTTATTGGCGGATTCATACTCATAAATAGCGTCCAGGATAGCTGACACATTGGATTGTCTCTGCGCGTTCCTTGAGTCCTGGAAATGCTTGTTTGGGTTAATAGCTATAAGGGTAACGGCTAGAAGTATTGCCAAAATACCGATCACTACTAACAGCTCAATTAAAGTAAACCCACCTTGGTCTGCTTTTAAACTTTTTGTTTTTCTGTAAAAGACCATCTGAAAAGCATTACCTGTTTACTTTAATACGACAATCATATGATGACATGTCTATGAAGTCAACTGTTAGAGTCATATGCATATCCTTAATTAGGGCTGACAGTGGAAAAATTTATTTTATTTCTAACAGTTTTATCCATGAGCAAGTTGCTTATTATTTCTGCCGACTGAGCCGTAAAATCGATGTCATAAGCTTCTGAAGGTGTTACCGCTATTACTTTTGATACTCCAGAGCGGTTTAGAGCGTCTTCTAAGGCTTCGTAGAGCATAGCGTTAGTGCCGTATATGTATAGAGCGTCTTTCACCTGGTAGCCTAAGACTGAACGGTATCCTTCGTTTATAGGCATCTCATCAACATAACCAGTCAATATTCCGGCAATATTAGCCCTATTTTCGTTGTCGAGCTGGACCACCTTGCTAAACACAACGCTATCATCGAGAACAATTAGTACTTTCTTGCCTTTTAGGCCTTGAGAGCGAAAAAAGTCTGCGCAAGTCGATGCAAAAAGCTCCGGATTTTGAACTTCCAGGTGTATAAACGATTCACTTGGAAGAGCTAGTCTTCCTGGATCAATTTTCTTCCCGCCAACAATGATATCGTTGTGGCGAAGATAGACTATTGAGTTGGGTTTAGAAAACATTTAGGGTGTCTCGCTCCAGTTGGATACTTGCAAAGTATTGTTTGCTAAAGTAGCTGTTACGGTTATTGTTCGTCGGAAGTTGCCGCTTAAGCCTACCGATACTATATTGAGCATACCAGATCCGCTTATGCTAATGGTAGCATTGCCATTGGGTAGGGTTAGAGTTCCGCCACTATATGAGGGGTCTCTTTGAATCCTCATGAGTGCATCCTCGATACCGCTGTTGGCATTTTGAAGAGCCACTTCTCCCGTGGTGAAACTTAGGTTTGACTGCATATTTGTAATTGACACCGCTATTGCAGCAATAGTTATGGTCATGGCGACAAGCATAAATATGAGCAAGGCTATTAGGGTTTGGCCTGATTCATTTAATCGTTTCATTTAGCGCGTCCCCGCTGCGTCTGTAAACGTTTGTGTAACTTGACTTCCATGGGTTTTCCCTACGGAGGTCACAGTAAACGAGTAGATAATAAAAGGCTTTCCATTGCCGACGTCGTAAGATTTAAAACTTAAACCGCTGACAGTAACGTCATCACTGTTGAGAGAATAAGGCTTGGCATCAATAGTCTGCGCGAGATTATTTCCTGATAAGCCGTATAAATAGCTTGTACTGTTTGTTGCTACTACCAATGTAGGGCTACTACTGCCGCCTGGAGCAGGAGAAATAATTGAGGCAGCATGTGCAATATCGTAATTTAGCTTAGCTACAATAAATCTACCACTGATTACTGTTGCCGAGTAGCTTCCTGATGACTGTTGAACATCAATTGACGCAGTAAAAATTGATGCCAATATTAGAAGAAGCGTCGACATTAGGGTCATAACTAACAAAGTCTCTATTAAAGTGACTCCTTTTTGACTGGTAACTAGTAGTTTATTCATATTATTGTGTATAGCTCACGGTTACGTCATTAAGGGAGGGGACGCTTGAATTAGAGGTACTGAGTGTAGCCTGATAGCGGAAGTATCTGCCGCTAATTGCACTGTGTGGTATAGCTCCTGGAGATGTATAGAAAGTTGAACTCGTTCCATCGGGACCAACATAATTCCACGAAGAATTGTCATTATTTGTGGCTATCTGTAACTGCACATTAGTTCCGCTAGGAAGTGACGTATTAAAATCTAGATGATTAAAACCGACGTTCGTTCCTGCGTTAAATGATTCCGATGTAACCGTACCGGTAGTTTGGCCAGGTGTTAGCTCGGCTTCCCCGCCACTGACATT
>JBIOIO010000051.1:0-3426 GCA_044449925.1 Saccharimonadales bacterium (SeqCode) | reverse complement strand
TATTTATACTTATTCAGTTTTGCAGGCTTTAAAACTTCCTTTAAGGTTGCCGTGGTGCAGTCGATAGCGTCTTGAATAGTCTCAATTTCCGGGAGTTGTTTGATCATTCGCATTCTAGTTATGTGCGTAGATAGGTCTAGGAGTTCAATGTCTGGTTTAATTTCATGAAGCCTGCTCACAAGGGCTGCTCGGGCCGGATTAACGTACATACCATAGTGTTCCAAGTAGGCTGGTGGGACTGCAAGAGTTGCTACGTGTTTTACTTTCTTCAGGCGTTTTTTAAGTTTTTCCCAGCCTTCGTCTTGGTCTCTTATATCCTTAATTCCGGATATGTTGGAGAGATTCTTTTTGTCTAATTTGCCGTCAAATGTTTCTTGAATGGCAGTTTTTCTAGGAATAATAAGGTAGTCTTGATCCTTGTCCATTACCAGTACCATGTCTGGCTGGTTTATACCCGTTAAATACCAAAAGTTAGCGTCCTGCGAATAGGCATATGCGACATCGCCACTTCTTTGCATAAGGCCGCTGGCGGTCAGAACTATAGGGGCAGTACCTGTAAACAGTTCTCTGAGGCGGAGTCGGTTGTTAGCAAAGAATTCGCTGGAAAATCTAGATTTCATTATATAAGTTCCCAGTATAGCAAATAATACAAATACTAGACCAGCTTATCTGTTAGTGAGCTTTGCGGGGTTTTGGTCTATGGCTTACTTTTCTAAACAGCAGTTTCTTTTCTTGGCGCTCTCCTAGCCAGAAGCTGACTACCATCAGAGAAACTATTATTAGCGACGGCCAAGCAACCCACAACCAGCTCTTCGATGTAAGTTCAAACTTGTTTACGACGCCGTTAAGCAGGGACAAATCGGAAGTATGGCCAATACCAGGCTTTGGGGTTTGAGTTGTGGCAGCTGGGGGCACTATGACTGGTGAACCGGGTTTACGGACAACTGTTGCCAACTGCAAGACGCGCTTTTGTCCAGCCGCGTCGACAGATGCCACTTTTATAGGGTAGTAACCTATCTTGGTATAGGTGTGAGCAATGGTGAATATAGGGTCTGTTGTAAAAGTATAGGTTGATGATGAACCGTCTCCCCAGTCTACAGTAACTATATATGGGGCTGTACCTCCGCCCACATCAAGCTGCCATACAAACTGCGTGCCAGTAGTCGACGTATTATATTGAAAATCTGTCTGAAGTATTAAAGGATTGGACTGAGAATCTGTAACTTTTTCAGTGCTTGAGCTTATTATTGGTGCTGCAGGGGTAGAAGGATTAGCCGGAGATGGACTCGGGGGTATGGGTTGGTTGTAGGTTACCGTGATACCAGTAGTTGAAGGACCAGGGGCATCGGTAATGTTATAGTCTTGGGCTTTTAATGAATTACTACCGAGGAATAAAGATGTCGTTATGTGGAAGGTGTTGTCTACTCGACATAGATCTACTCCGCTAAACAAGTTGTTGTCAGATAATTTCACATATGAACCGGTTGGGCAGCTACCAGAGACTGTCGTGGGCGAAGACGTTGTTGTCTGTCCGTCGGCGGGATCAGTAATTACCGCTCCCTCTGTAAGAGGAGCGGCTTGGATGGTTGCACTGACCGTATAATTGTCTGCACTGGTACCGAAGGTCCAGGTAGCTACAAATACGACTGCGCAGAGTAATATTAAGACAGTTACAGGGTGCAGAAGCAGTTTCCTGTGAATTGCCCGCTTTTGCCTGATAATACGCTTTATGGCAAGTTTCTGAGGGTTTCTACGTATAACTTTGGCGCGACTGACTTTTTTAACCAACGCTAACGAACCTCGCCGATTAATAGCGGCACGAGACACCTTGGCTGGGGATCGTTTTTTCATGTTTGTTTTTATGCTAGTACAGTTATAAATTATACACTGTTAGTCCTTCTTATACAAAACGTTGATTTTCTTTGTCTCCTTCTTTATTTCCGCTTTTGGCTTCTGCTGCGGTTTTTTAGATATTTTTCGCCGACTAGGTATATATTTCCTGAAGATATATACAAGGAGCAAAATAATTACGATAGCTATTGCAACTATAGTTTTGCTGCTAATTACTATGAAACGAGCAGTGTATACAGAGGTGGAGTTGCTGCCTGCTGCCTGGTAGTAGACCACCATCCTATACGCGCCAGGCAGAGACTGATTTGCCTTGGCTTTTAATTCAACTGAGTAGAGTCTGGAGGTTCCTGGCAGAATTAAGCCTGCCTCGGGATTAATAACTCCCCTTGCCACTTCCTTGTTGGAACCGTTTACAATACTTACCCAACCAGTGGGAGCCGTCTGGGTATTGCCAGTATCGTTTAAGACCACGTTTACAGATTGGGGGATAGTAAATGTTACCTTTTGAATTGGTGCAGCGCCTAAGGAGACATTTTGGGTGCTACCAGTTTGAGTGGTTAAGAATACCAGAGTCGACACCCCTTCATTACTGGCAATAAGGTTGCCTTTTTGGGCTGATCCTGTAGATATTACTTTGTATACCAGTGCTCCATAGTGACCGCCTGGAGCCAGATTCTTGTCTGGGGTTATGGTAACTGGGATAGTTTGACTCTGGCCAGGATCAAGCGCTGTCTTGTTAATGTCAGCTTGTAGCCACTGAGCAAGTCCATGAGGCCTATTATTAAGGTTTGGCAGAAATACAATGCCGTTATTTTCGTTGTAGGCTGTGAAGTCCGTGTCATAGATTTCTATCGACATTCTATCTTTTGTATTGTTTGTAATAAGGGCGTTAAAATTCACGCTTGTTTGGTCTTTTGCAAGAGTAATCTGCTTAATAGCCGGTGAGACAGTCAGTCCTGGAGTAATAGTGGGTAGGGCTGAAGCACTAAGTGTTGGCAGAAAAAGACTGCCGAGTATTCCTAGAGTTAAAATTACTACCTTGGTTCTCATCTTCTGTATACGCCACTTCTCTTTTGGAAACGCTTATAAATTATTCTGCCCAATGTCCATAACCCAACTGCTACTAGTATACAAACAATTGTGCCGACAAGGATCAAGAACCAGGGTATAACCCAGAAAGATATCTTGCTGGTTATTAGACGTATATTAGTTCCGTCGCTGTATGAAACGGCCATTTGAGCGTAATACTTTCCAAATCTAAGATTATTGGCGTTCTTAAAGTTCCAGGATAAAGAGTATACCGTGTTCCCTTTAACTAGCTTCGGCACAAACACCGGGAAGCCATCGTTCCAGGAGTTCTTGAAGACTCTATTGGAACTTGGTAGGATGTTGGCTCCGGATGAGTTGAAGGGTATGGTGGCTATAGAGTGGGACATATCACTATTCCTACTAATGAATATGTCTCCGGATGGGGCTAGGTAGATATTACCTTGGTTATGTAGAGTAACACTGAAGTTTACGGGTAGGTATTCATAGACATGTTTGTTGGCAGAGAAGTTGGCTACACTAATACTT
>JBIOIO010000050.1:0-3600 GCA_044449925.1 Saccharimonadales bacterium (SeqCode) | reverse complement strand
TAGACTAGTTGCCAGAAAGAATCTGTCGCAAGACGGATTTACTGTCATAGAACTGGTCATTGTGATTGTGGTACTTATGATCTTGATAGGACTTATTATTACTACTTACGGCGGTATTCAAGAAAAGAATCGAAACTATACGCGTAATACCAATTTAGAGGCGATTCATAAACAAATTGAAAAATATTTTAATGACAGTACGGCTGGTCATTATCCTTCCAGAGCCGACATGAATAATTCCGCGTGGCTGGCTAAAAACCTTCCCAGCCTGGATCCCGGACTCTTAATAGATCCATCAAGCCCGAATAAAAGCCCCTTACTAGTTGCGACACCTAAAGCAAAAGCTTTTGCCTATGCACCAACTCAAATTGATGGAGTAACCAGTTGTGAGGCAAAAGATATTACTTGTGCAAAATATACGCTCACAGCTACGTACGAGGGCACGGTAAACGGTACGGCTAGTTACACAATCAAAAGTACAAACTAGTTACTTTAGGGTCTAGAGTCAGCTGGTTTCTCTACAAATGTTTCCCTGGCTGCTAGGATTTCTCTTGCATAGTAATTAGGGTTAGGGCTGAAGTTCAATTGATATTTCTGTGTAGAGCCTGCGGTCTCAAGCTTAAGTTCGCCATAGTTGAATAGCTCTGGTAAAATCCCTTGCTGATCGGCAGTTACATCTTCTATGTCGCTTAGTGAAAGCTGGCTTGCACTTCGCTTAAATAACCCAGTCTGGCTTACTTGAGTCATGCTATCCGAAGTAAGAATCCAGTAATTTCCCCAGTAAACTACTGTGAATATGAGCATGCTTATTATACTTATGATCAGAACTATACCTAGTCCTAGCCTACCCATACTAATTACAGTGCTATTTTGAGTAAAACCGGGCAGTATCCACAAAACAAACAGTGCAACAATCGCTATTACTACTAGACTCATTGAATATATTAGGATAATACCTATCGGACTTCGTTTAATTGTGGCAATTTTTTCCTCGCCAGGCTGCAAGACAGTTAGGTCAGGTGATACTCGGTCCTTGGGGGTTTCTTCTGGCTCTAATTGGTCGTACTGCATATAGTAATCCTATAACAATGTTGGTTGAATGTCGCTTTCCTTGCCTTTTTTTATGCCCAAGTGCCGATAGCCTTTTGGCGTAACTTTCCTGCCTCTAGGCGTTCTTTCTATAAGTCCGATCTGCATTAGGTATGGTTCATAGAAGTCTTCAATCGTGCCTCTTTCTTCGGCGGTAAGGGCAGCAAGAGTTTCCAGTCCTACCGGTCCTCCGTTGTAGTTTTCAACTATGGCAAGTAGCAGTCTTCTGTCGGATGCATCTAGACCGAGTTCATCAATATCCAGCAGGGTTAGTGACTTATGTGTTAGCTTGGAATCAATAATCCCATCGCCATTTACGTCAGCATAGTCTCTAACTCTTTTTAAGAGTCTGTTGGCAATACGCGGTGTTAAACGAGCACGCTGGGCGAGTTCTTGGGCAGCTGGTTTGTCTATTTTTACTTTTAATATGTTAGCTGCTCTTAGAATTATTTGTTGGATTTCCTCTGGGCTGTAGAATTCCAGTCTATGTATCATGCCGAAACGGTCGCGAAGTGGAGCAGCCAAAGAACCGGTCCTGGTTGTTGCTCCAATGATTGTGAACTTGGGAAGATCAAGTCGAAGAGATTTAGCGGATGGACCTTTCCCAAGCATAATGTCTAATTTAAAATCTTCCATAGCCGAGTAAAGTACTTCTTCTACCGTCCTATTAAGCCTGTGTATTTCGTCAATGAATAAGATATCTCCATCCTGCAAATTGGTAAGCAGGCTTGCGAGGTCACCGGCCCGTTCTATTGCCGGGCCGGAAGTAATTCTTATTTGTGCTCCCATCTCGTGAGCTATAACGCTGGCCATTGTAGTTTTTCCTAAGCCTGGAGGTCCGTGAAGCAGTATATGATCAAGCGGCTCGCCACGTTTTTTGGCTGCTGAAATAGCTAATTGTAAGTTTTGTTTTAGACGTTCTTGCCCAATGTAGTTTTCAAAGTCGTGCGGCCGCAGAGTTACTTCAAATTCAATTTCTTGAACTTCTTCTTCGGGATTGGATGCGTCTATAATTCTATCAATCATGGTACGTGTACTGGGCTCCAGCAAGTTC
This sequence comes from Saccharimonadales bacterium (SeqCode), assembly GCA_044449925.1. Classification (GTDB taxonomy): domain Bacteria; phylum Patescibacteriota; class Saccharimonadia; order Saccharimonadales; family UBA4665; genus JBIOIO01. The sequence goes on along the minus strand of JBIOIO010000050.1, from coordinate 1,457 downwards.
TCATATCTTTATCCAAGTTAGCAATTTTAGCAAGATCATCCTCATCAAGTTCAAAATCAAATATGTCGATATTCTCTGCAATGCGGCTGGGTGTTACGGATTTGGGAAGTATTACAAGATCTTTTTGTAAAAGCCATCTTAGCATTACTTGGGCATATGTTTTATCGTGTTTTTTAGCTATAGAGTTAATGGTTTCGTCGTTCATTTCATGTGCATGAGCAAGTGGAGAGTATGCTTCAACGACAATATTATTTTCTTTGCAGTATTCTACAAGCTCGGGCTGCTGCAAGAAAATATGTAACTCAACTTGGTTTACCGCTGGAACGACTCCTGAATAACTTTCCATTTCTTTAAGATGACGAATTGTGTAGTTGCTTACTCCAATACTATTTGCACCGCCATTTTTCTGGATTTCCTCAAGCGCTTGCCAAGCTTTTTTACGAAGGAAAGTTACAGGAAAATGTAATAGTAGCAAGTCTACGTAATCTGTCTGTAGTTTCTCCAGAGATTCTTTGAATGATTCATGGACAGTACCATATTTAAAATTGTTAACTGCTATTTTTGTAGTAATAAAAATATCTTTTCGATTAAGACCGGATTTTTTCCAAGCCCTGCCAAGCATGTGTTCGTTTTTATAAATCTGTGCGCTGTCAAAGTGCCTATAACCGGCTTTTACTGCGGCCTCAACCGCAACATCAAATTGCTCTTCGTCCCTAACCTGCCACAGACCTAATCCTACTTGGGGGATTTTGTGTCCGTCTCTTAGTTCAACTTCTGGTACTTTCATTTACTTTGTTCCTTTGAGCGCTTGTTTTACACGGTCTTCAGTCGCAAGTTCTGGGTCAATTCCATGTAGTGCCTTTGCGGCGTCGACATTTGTGTATCCCAGTGCCATAAGTGCCTCCATTGCTTCGTCGCCGGTTTTGGAGGCCTCACCTTGAAGCAGTCCGCTGGATTGAAGATCAATTCCAATAAGACCGACCTTGTCTTTAAGGTCAACAATAACTCTTTCAGCTAGTCGCTTACCAACACCGCTTGCTTGCTGTATATATGCAACGTTACCTTCGGCTATTGATGCCCTTAGTGAGTCTATTGAGCCTACGCTTAGCATGTTAAGAGCCATCTTAGGACCTACACCATTCACACCAAGTAGCGTTTCAAATAGGTTTTTTGTATCTCGGCTTAAAAAACCGAATAAATCGTGGGCTTGTTCCCGAATATATTCATAGATATATAGTGTTGCTTCTTCACCTTGCTTAAGAGAATTATAGTTGTCTGCAGGTATGTACACACCATAGCCGATTCCTCCGACGTCGAGCACTACTTGATCGATAAGCTTCTCCTGAATTGTTCCCCGTAGTGTTGCAATCATTGTCTTCCTATTATCTCATAGGTGCAGAGTTAATTACATCTTAAGCACGAAGAGTCATTGAGTGGGCAATAGCCGCAGCAAGAGC
>JBIOIO010000049.1:0-3612 GCA_044449925.1 Saccharimonadales bacterium (SeqCode) | reverse complement strand
TGGAATATGCCGATCATATTACGCTTGGTAGGGCGCTTACTGGAAGACAGTCGTTGTCATTTGGTGATCAATCATAAAACACCTACAATATTAATAATGTATCCCGAAATCGGTAAAATTGCAGAAGCTGTTAAAAGTGCTGGTCGTATTCTAATTATTCAAGCCGATAATCCCGATGCCGACTCTCTGGGAAGTGCATTAGCTCTTGAACACATACTAGGTGACCAGCAAAAAGAAGTTTTTGTTTACTGTGCGGTAGATTTTCCTGGCTATCTTCGTTATATGCTCGGCTGGGACCGTGTAAGTAAAGATATGCCTAACAATTTTGATCTTAGCATAATTGTCGATGCCTCAACTATGACCCTACTGGAAAGACTCAGTGAATCGGCTCAGCAGGGCTGGGTCTCTTCAAAACCATGCATTTTGTTAGATCATCATGAAGTAGTTGAACATCCCATACCGTTTGCTAGCATTTCTATAAACGACTCCAACCGTGCCTCAACCGGTGAGCTTATATATTTGATATCGAAAGAAATTGGCTGGAAAATGACTACCGATGCCCAAGAATTTATAATGTCTTCAATCCTAGGCGACACGCAAGGTCTCAGCAATGATCTTGCTTCCGCCGATACATACCGAATTATGGCTGAAATGATAGATAACGGCGTAAAAAGACCTCAGCTTGAGGAACTGCGCCGCGAATACTCTAAGATGCCAAAAGAGATTTACAGCTATAAGGCAGATCTTATAAAAAGAACTGAATTTAATGCATCAAACACAGTTGCAACCGTCACTGTTCCTCAAGATGAAATAAGCAAGTTCAGTCCCTTGTATAATCCCGGACCACTGATACAGGGAGATATGCTCCAAACAACTGGCGTCAGAGTAGCGATAGTTTTTAAAACTTATGACGATGGAAGGGTTACAGCCGCAATTCGTTGCAACCCCGGAAATGGAGTTGCTGCTAGTCTTGCAGAAATGTTCGGCGGTGGCGGGCACGCATTTGCCAGCGGTTTTAAGGTAACTGACGGAAGAACAGTGAGCGACATAAAGTCCGAATGTGTAGATAAGGCTGAGGACCTGCTTAAGCAAATAGACGAGAACTAAAAATATGAATCTATTTAATACGCTTACTAGACAAGTAGAAACAATTGAACCCCTAAACGCTCCGACTGTAACAGTCTATACCTGTGGTCCAACGGTTTACGATTATTCGCATATCGGACACTGGTTTACTTATGTGCGTATGGACATGCTTATAAGGGCACTGAAAGCGGATAAATTAACTCCTAAGTGGGTAATGAATATTACTGATGTTGGTCATTTAGTAAGTGACGCTGACGAAGGTGAAGATAAGCTTGAAAAAGGCGCCAAAAGAGAAGGTAAAACTGCCTGGGAAGTTGCCGAATTTTACACAGAAGATTTTCTGATTGGGATGCATCATTTGAACATCCAAACCCCTGATTATATAGTCAAAGCAACCGATCATATAAAAGAACAGATCGATCTAATTCAAAAACTTGAAGAAAAAGGCTTCACTTACGTAATAGATGACGGCGTTTACTACGACACTTCGAAATTTCCCGGTTACGGAAGTTTCGCCCGTCTGGATTTAGACGACCTCCAAGCTGGAGCGCGAGTTCAATTTAACCCTCAAAAGAAATCAATCACCGATTTCGCTCTTTGGAAGTTTTCACCAAAGGATCAAAAACGAGATATGGAATGGAATAGTCCATGGGGCAAGGGATTTCCGGGCTGGCATATTGAATGCTCGGCAATGAGTATGCACGTCCTAGGGCCAACTCTAGATATTCATACGGGTGGAATCGACCACATACCAACTCATCATACGAATGAAATCGCACAAAGTGAAGCGGCAACCGGTAAGCGTTTTGCAAATACATGGATGCATAGTAATCACGTGCTTATTGGTGGAGAAAAAATTTCAAAAAGCTTGGGAAACGGGATTAGGTTGCAAGATATAGCTGAAAAGGAGATCCCATTTGATGCCATACGCCTGCATATCTTAGAGTCACACTATAGGAATCAGTCTAAATTTAGTCTGGATAACCTAATTGCCGCAAAGAACAGGCTAGCAGACTTATATGCCATTAGCTCCCTAAGGTTTCAAGCCACAGACAAATCTGATGCTACGAAGTTACCATACTTTAAAGAGGTACCAGAAAAATTAGCTTCGTTCATTACAAATGATCTAGACACCCCGGGCGCATTAGCCTATCTATCAAGCATTACCAGCGCCTTGCTTCAAAATAACATTTCTAGCAACGAGGTAGACGATTTCAGCTCAATGATAGCTGCTATCGACCAATTAACCGGTCTAAGGCTTATGGAAATAAACGATATAACTGATGAGCAAAAGTCTAAAATTGCACGCAGGCAAAGTGCGCGTGCAGAGCAAAAATGGGATGAATCAGATCAAATTAGAGACGAGCTTTTGAAACAAGGAATAGGCCTAAAAGACTATAGCGAAAACGTTATTTGGTTTCCTGCGTTGTAGCTTTTATAAACTCGGGCTCGTCAATTATTCCTTGGTTTCTTAAATACTCTAAAACTGCAATTTTTAGGCATCCTGCAACCGGTATAGCGAGCAGTCCTCCTAGAAGTCCTCCAAAGTTTATGCCAATAATCACCGACATAAATACAAGTAGAGGTGACATATTAGTAGAGTTGGACTGTATTTTTGGCTGAAGTATATAAGTTTCTAGCTGCTGATATGTAAGGTAGTAGGCAAGAATAATAATCGCCGCTGTAGTTGAATGAAATAGTGCTACGCTCGTTACAATAATTGCTCCTATTGTATGGCCAAACAAAGGTATAAGACCGCAAATAAAGATAATTACGAATAAGGCTGCCGGATAGCTTATATGAAGTGCTAGGACCGCGGGTATGATAAGCAATGCAGCAATACCCGCCAGTAAGACCTGCCCGTTGAAGAACCCCTTTATAACCCTATACATGTCATCGGCAAGACTATCCGCCATATTATGATGTTTATCAGGAATAAGTTCACGGTAAAAACCTACCCACCTCGGCCCCTCAACTAGCATCATAAACGTCAGTACAAGCACAGTTAGAACCGAGAACACGCTGTTGCCAAAGTGTAAGGCCGTAGGTATGACCGTACCTCCAGCACGTTTAATATTATTGGATACCTGGGTTGAAAGTGAGTTTACTTCGTTTTGGAGATGATACTTTCGAATAACATTTCCTACCGGACTATTTTGATCCCTGTATTCACGAATCAAACCCGGTGCCTCATGAACAAGCGTATCAGACTGCCTCAGCAGAGGTGGGACAATACTAGCAACAAACAGACCAAGCAGGACAACTACTATTAAAAAGGACAATGAAGTTGCGATCGTGCGGCTGCCTTTACGCTTTCCCGGAATGTAGCGGCTTATATAGTGGACCGGAGCATTTAGTGCTATTGCTAGGAAAAAGGCCACAAATATTAGTACCAAAGCATGTGACGCTTTACGAACCGAGTATAGCAAGACGATAATCCCAATAGTAAGTACAGCAAGACGAATAAAGGTCTGGTTTGTTATGGTAACCACGTTTTCTCTTTTTTCAGCCGAGTCTGAGTGTCGG
>JBIOIO010000048.1:0-3631 GCA_044449925.1 Saccharimonadales bacterium (SeqCode) | reverse complement strand
TACCTAAAAATATTATTCCAGTTACCAAATTCTATTTTGAGAGTATTGCAAGCGGTAAGCGATTCAGGGAATATGGTTTCAAAGAACCATCTATGATGTAAACTCTTCGCGCATCCAGTCGTCCAAGCTCCCTCCGCCGCCCCCAGCCATTCCCACAACCATGTCGCCGTTATCTAAGTGTTTTTTAATAACGGATTTAAGTTTCTGGTCTCTCTCCATGGGACGTGCAATGGAAGGATCGTCCAGGTGAGTTATAAGCTCTGACGGTGGTATAATCCTCTGGTTCTCATCCTCCCTAGCCAAATAGCTGGGTATCCAATAAACAATTGAGGCGCCGCTAAAGCAGTCCTTATAGTCGTCTTGCATATAATGTTGGCGACGATTAGTCAGCGGCTCGTAGACTATTACTAATTTTTTACCACTCTGGGCTGCCATCTCACTCGCAACGCTCATACCTCCGCGTATCTTTTCAGGTGTGTGTGCGTAGTCTGAATAGAGCCCAGGGGCTATCTGCTCCATTCTTCTGGAAAGACCCGGGAAACGGTCTATAAGTTCTTTAAGGTGGTCTAAAGATACTTTTGTAACGTTATGTACAGCCTGAATAGCCAACCATGCGTCCAGTCTGTTATACATACCGAGTAATTCAATATCCTGAATCAAAGGCTCTTCGCTTGAAAGAACGCTAATATTAGAATCAGCTTCGAAATCTAGGTAATCATAGTCCTCTTGCCATATGAATGTTTGTTTACTTTGGCCAATAAATTCTCTAAACGCCGAAGTATAATCATCCCTTGTAGGAAATATTTCATGATGATCCCAACTAACACCGGTTATAACGCTTATTGCAGGCTCATATGCTAAAAAATTCCTATCAAATTCATCTGCTTCATATACAAAATAGTGACTATCAGGGTTATAAGTGCCAAGCTCTGCAAATGAAGTTTTTGCTGGCAAAAGGTAACTGATCGGTGCTTCTAGCTGGCTAAACAACCAAACTACCATAGCCGTGGTCGTGGTTTTTCCATGTGTACCTGCAACAGCTATAAGCTGAAGATTTTTATCTTCAAGAATTTCATTGAGCAATTCGTCTCTCTTGGAAGTCTTGATTCCTTCCTCCTTGCAAAACAAAAGCTCAGGTGCATTTGGATTCTCGAGTGGCAAAGCTGAAGAGTAGACAAACCAATCTATGGGAGTCTTTTCATGGACTTTTTGAATCGTCTCCTTATTTTGCCCAATATGAACATCGGTGACTCCATGTTCACGCAGATAATTAATGTACTGTGAATCTTGCTTGTCCGAACCCGAGACTGTATATCCTGCTTCTTTGGCGATTAATGCAAGCGGTCCGATTCCTGCGCCGCCGATTCCTGAGAAGTAAATATGCATAGATATAGCGTACAGCTTGCTATACCAGCCGTCCAGCTACGCTATAATCGATAGGAGTATGAAAAAAAGCCATAAAAAATCCAAGGTTAGCTTCCTCGGAAGAGTCCACCCCGGCGTATTTCTGGGGGTAGCAATTATTAGCGGCATAATCTGTATTTTTGGCTTACGTTCTAACAATGAGCATATGATAGTCCTTAGAGACGCAGTGTTCTCAGCCGATAAAAACAATGGAGACATAAACGGTGCCTTAAAAAATCTGCAGTCCTATGTTACATCCCATATGAATACCAATCTTAGTACTGGAAACGGATCTGTTTATCCTCCTATCCAACTAAAATATACCTACGATAGGCTAGTTGCAGCCCAAACTAACTCTATTCATGATCAAAAGACTGCGTTATATAATCAGGCGCAAACATATTGCCAACAACTCGATCCCGTAGACTTCTCAGGTCGAAACCGCGTACCTTGTATAGAAAACTATGTCCAAACTCATAACGTAACTGCAGCAGCTATACCAGATTCCTTGTACAAGTTTTCCTTTACTTCGCCTACCTGGTCTCCTGATCTAGCCGGCTGGACTATGTTAATCGCTATTGGTTCAATTATTCTATTCGCCATTTCGCTAACATATAGATACTTAAAGTGATATTAAATAAATACCCCCGCATGTTAGCGAGGGTATAAATTGCCGTTGTAGAAGACTATTAAGTTTCTAAGGCTTTGAAGTAGGTGCATTCTGAGTTGCACTGCCTGAACCACTTCCAGCTGCAGAACTTTGGTCTACACACTGGTGAGTTGGGTTACTAGATTGGTACTTGGCTACTGCCTTACCAACCTGACCTGTACTATCAAGGTTCTCCCAGAAAGTAACTTGTGAGCGATTAATGACCATCTGATCATATGGCTTGTGAAGCTCACAACCTAGCTTGACCAAAGTGACATTGTTATTGCTGCTTGAACTACTAGAACTTTGTCCATTTGAAGAAGTCTGCAAATAGTAAATGTTTGTTAGAGTAAGGTAGCTGCTGTTTAGAGTACCGATCTTACCAAAGTATACTTGTCCAGTATTAAGAAACACTGCTTGCATGTCGCTAGTTTTGATGTAGTTTGCTTCTGTTGTATCGTTAACATTCTTATTCTGAGCTGCTACAAGAACGATAAGACCTATTAAAAGAATAGCGACTGCTGTGATTCCGCCTAGTACGGCAAATCGTCCCCACTTTGATTTGTCTCCCTGTTTGCTGCTAGGAGAACTGCTCGGACGTTTAACATTATTTAGACTGTGATTAGTCGGTTCAACATCTTGTTGACTCGGTGCTGGCACACTACGATTGGTAAAATCCATGATTCCTCGATCCACCTCTTTATTACTTTTATGGTTACCAAAGTAGTGTAATACAGTTGGCTCAAGGAACGCAAGATAAAATGCATATGTTAACTTTACAATGGCATATCTTAATAAGACTTTTCTCACTTCTTATCCCTTATCGGAAGGGACAATTGATCGGTAAGGGGTTGACAAACAAAATACCACCAGAGTATGTTAGGGGTACATTACTAACTGTAAGAGAGGGAGTCCAACTTATGGCTTACCAGCACACGAACTCAAAGGGTGTAACATATCATCTAAATTCTAAGGACGTAGTACTTCGCGGTGGCAAAAAGCAAACTATTTACTACTTCAGCAAAGACCAACGACCAGAAGCAACAGATCTTCCAAGTGGTTTTGAAGTAAACGAAAACCCACGAAACGGTTTCTTGACTGTAAAGCGCAAGTAAACGGTTTCAGCAAAAAGGCAAAAGAAAGGTCCGGTTGTACGTAACTGCAGCCGGATTCCTTTATTAATAAGATAATTATCATCTGATATAGTAGGTATTAATGCCCAAAACCATACTAAAGGTTAAGAACCTCACGAAAATTTATGAAGAAAAACCCGCAGTCGACGGTATTTCTTTTGAAGTGAAAACAGGAGAAATATTCGGTATCCTCGGGCCAAATGGCGCCGGTAAGACTACTACACTTGAAATGATAGAAACGCTTCGGTCTATAGACGGCGGTTCAATTGAAGTAAACGGCATTGATGTAGCGCAGCGACCTGACGATGTTAAGCAAATTATAGGGGTACAACCCCAAACCGCTGCCTTTCAAGACAAGCAAAAACTGTCGGAAATAATTGAAATGTTTGCCGCTGCCTACGGAGAGAGAGTTAATGTAAAAGAGTTTCTTGATGATGTCGAACTT
>JBIOIO010000047.1:0-3690 GCA_044449925.1 Saccharimonadales bacterium (SeqCode) | reverse complement strand
ATTAGTTGGTCCCTTAAAACTATTAGCCGCCTAGATTCTTCGTTTCTATCCGTTTGAACTATATCGAGTGCTGCGGAGAAGCCTATTATTCCAGGTACATTTTCCGTACCTGAGCGTAATCCCTGCTCTTGACCGCCTCCATCAACTAGTGGCTCCAGCTCTACACCGGTTTTATGGAATAAGGCTCCTACCTGTTTTGGTCCGTATATTTTTCCAGAATTTAGGGTCATGAGATCGACTCCCAGCCGTGAAACATGCAGATCCAGATAGTTAGAAGCCTGGCAGGCATCGGTGTGCAAGTAGAGCGGTAGACCAGTTGGTCCGCGTTTTATTCTTATATCGTTTACTATTTTAGCTATATCCTTTATTGGCTGCACGGTGCCTATCTCATTGTTTGCGTACATGACAGAAATTAAAACAGTTTTATCGTCTATCTTCTTTTTAAGATCGTCCATGTTGAGTCTTCCATCCGGGTTTACGGCAATTTCTTTCGAGCTATATTTACTGGCTGGTTCTCGGACAGACTCATGCTCGATAGCACTCAAAAGCATATTCGCGTCAGGGTAGTGCCTCATTATGCCGTGGATGGCCAGATTGTTTGCTTCGCTCCCACCGGCTGTAAATATGATGTTGCTGGGACGAGCTCCAAGCCAATGAGCAACCCTATTCCTGGCTTTTTCAATATCTTTTCTTATATTTTGGGCACTTAGGTACGAGGCAGATGGGTTATAGAAGGAATCCGAGTAATATGGCTCCATAATTTTTTTTACTTCGCCTAGCATTGGAGTTGCTGCTGCATAGTCTAGATATATAGTCTTATCCATCTTTAGATACCAAACAGCTTCTTAGCATTACTCGTAGTTATATTCGCAACCTCATCGACACTTACTTCATGGAGCTTAGCGAGGTAGGAGGCAATAGATCTTATATGCTTTGGCTCATTTATGGTGCCGCGAAACGGATGAGGAGTTAAGAACGGGGCATCAGTCTCAAGCAGCAGACTTGTAAGGGGGACGGATTTATATACTTCTATTTGTTCGGGTTTTTTGGCGAAGGTGGCGATTCCGTTTACGCCGATGTATAGGCCCCTGTCTATGGCTTTATTTAGATTTTCTTGGTTATCCGTAAAGCTGTGAACTACACCCCTAATGCCGTTGTATGAGTCGAAGATCGGCCAGAAGTCATCAAATGCTTCGCGGACATGGAAAATGATCGGTAATTTATGTTTAAGAGCCAGTTCTATTTGAAATCTTAAGACTGGTATCTGGTCCTTTTTATTCGAATGATTGTAGTAATAGTCCAGTCCGCATTCGCCTAACGAGACGACTTTTGGTTTTTCTAGCAGACTGGCAAATTCATTTTGCAGATCATCATTATTAACATATTCTTTGGCTTCGTGGGGATGTATTCCAACTGAGGCAAAGCAGTTTTTTTGGGTAGCTACGAAATCTATGGCCAGCTGGCTGTCAGGTGCATCACAACCGACAACAATAAGCTTGGTAACTTCGGCCTCCTCGGCATTATCTACAAGTTCTTTAGTGCTCAAGTGTGGTGATTTTGCCCATAGCTGGCGCGTGGCACGCTCTCCGCGCTTTCCTGGTCCGGCGGATTGTATGTGGCAGTGGGTATCAACAAGTTCCATGAGGTTTAGTAAAACTTCCCTTTTTAGGCGGATTTCTCTTCTTTTTTAGGGAACATGGTAGTACTCTCAAGATGAACGGCGCCTCCGCTAAATGTAGACTTAATTTTATCTGCTGTTTCCGGAATAAAAGGAACTAGTAGATCTGCAATTTGAAGTAAGGATGATACTTGGCTCGCAAGTACTTCACTTAACTTTTCAGTCTTATTCTCTTTAGCCAGAATCCAGGGTTTTTCTTCTTCGATCGACTGGTTAACCCGCCTTATATGTTCCCAGACAATGTCTAGAGCCCTATCGAAGCGACAGTCAGCAAGCGCTTCGTTATATTCGCTTGCGTCTAGCGTAGGATCTTTTATCTCCTCGTATTTTCCATCTTGGTATTTCTGGATCATTACGCCAGTTCGCTGAACTCCATTCCCAAGCTCATTAGCCAGTTCATTGTTATAGCTTGCTTCAAATCTTTCCCAGCTAAAGTCTCCGTCTTCATAAGCTGGAATGTGGCGCAGGAAGTAGTACCTTAGAGCGTCAACTCCGTATTTATCCACGATTTCTTTAGGATGAAGGACATTTCCAATCGACTTACTCATCTTTTTGCCTTCAACCGTAATAAAGCTATGAATATATAGCATCTTTGGAAGGGGCACATTAAGGCTCATGAGCATTCCTGGCCAGATTGCGGCGTGGAAACGGATAATATCTTTTCCAATAACTTGTACATCGGCAGGCCAGAAATCTTTAAAGTCCTGTCCTTCCGGATAATCTAGTACGGTAATGTAGTTCATGAGTGCTTCAAACCAAACGTACATAACCTGGGTATCGTCACCTGGAACTGGAATACCCCAGGATATTTTGTCCTTTGGTCTAGAAATACTGATATCTTCCAAGCCGCTCCTTAGGAGCGAAAGTACTTCATTCCTTCGAGACGTGGGAACAATCTTATATTCGTCAGACTCTATGGCACTTTTTATCTTCTCTGAGTAACTAGCCAGTTTAAAAAAGTAGTTTTCTTCTTTAATTCGTTCATAAGGACGATTATGAGCCGGACAAATTCCATTGTTGGCTTTTACTTCACTGTCAGTAAAGAAAGCTTCATCTCCTGTGCAATACCAGCCCTCGTAGCTTCCTTTGTATATGTCTTTTTCAAGTGCCTGCCAGATTTTTTGGGCTCGTGATTCATGGTTTGGATCAGTGGTCCGGATAAACCGATTATTGCTTATATGCAAAAGTGCTCCGAGGTCTTTAAAACGGGTACTTATCTGATCGGCATATTCTTTTGGGCCAAGTCCTTGCTCTTCAGCTTTCTCGGCAATTTTTCCTCCATGTTCGTCCGTGCCGGTACTGTAAATTACTTCCTTGCCATCTTGGACCGCTTTTCTGGCAAGTACATCTCCGTAAAGCAGCTCAAGAGCAAAGCCAATATGCGGATCGGCATTTACATAGGGAATAGACGTAGTGACATAAAACTTTTTCATTCTTAGTATCTATTGTAACAGGGTAGAAGTTATTTTTTGACTAAGATAAAAACTACTCTTTAGTTATTGCTTCCTTAGAAGCATGGCAACAACTAGAATAACAAATAGCAAGATGCATAGAACTATTGGCACCCCAATGATAATAGCCAGGAAGGTCTTAATAGTTCGTTTCCTTGTGACATTAGGACGAACGTCTGCTATTGTCAGGGGCTTCGGAATAATCGTAGAATCTCTCGCCAGGCGTTCAGCCAATGGACCTATTTTCTCGATTAGTTTTTTGGCTAGTGTGAATGCTCCTATAAGCTCTTGTTTATTGCCTATGTAGCCGTTTGCGTAAATGTATACTCTATTACCACCAAACTCGACGCTGTAGTGTTTAGAATTATCTTCCATTAAAGCCATGGTGTCTGGAGTAAATACTTCGCGAGCCTCTATTTCATTATTCTGATTGGCGTAAAGAGTGAAGTAGTCATTGAAATCACCTTCCAGCGAGATGGTATGCTTCTCGTCAAAAGCATCAGTGATATCCAGACCACCGAGTTTAGATTTTTTGTTAATCATTAGTAGGTTCGGTAGCTT
>JBIOIO010000046.1:0-3765 GCA_044449925.1 Saccharimonadales bacterium (SeqCode) | reverse complement strand
GTTCACATAGACGGCGCTGTTTGGCACCTCGATGTCGGCTCATCTCATCCTGGAGGGGGAGCACCTTCCAAGGGTCCGGCTGTTCGCCGGTTAAAGAGGTACGTGAGCTGGGTTCAGAACGTAAATTACATTGCGTTCTACCACTGTAAAGTGGTAAAGTACTAATGTACATCGCATTAATAGTACTAATCCTGACTAATATCGGTGAAACCCTACCCTCGCTCCGAACGGCGAGAAGGGCAATACCGAGGGAAGACATCTTTGAATAACGAAGAAAAGGCCTACATAGCTGGGTTTCTGGATGGCGACGGATCAATAATGGCGCAGCTTATATTCCGTAAGGATTATAAGTTGGGTTATCAGATCCGAGTCAGTATTGTCTTCTATCAGAAGTCAAACAACCAGAGCATTCTCCTTTGGCTTAAGGAGCAGCTGGGCTACGGATATATACGTAACCGTAATGACGGTATGACAGAATATACGATAGTCGGCTTAAGAGAAGTGAAATATATTTTGACACTTCTGTATCCCTTTCTTCGACTTAAAAAGAATCTTGCGAAAGAGGTTTTGGAGCTCATTGAGCGCCATCCTTCATCTCGTAAGATGACCGCTTCTAAATTGATAAATTTAAGTAAGATAGTTGATAAAACTGCTAGCTTTAATTACAGCAAGAAGCGGACTATAACAAGTGAAGTTGTTATCAGTTTTTTAAGACAGCAAGGCAAAGATTTCCCCGTAGAGACTGGAATCCAGGTAGCTCTGGATGAAGATAGGGCAGTAAACTAAACCAAGCCCTATAATATGTCAGCCCCTAGTCGCATTATAGCGAAAGGGAGAAGATATAGTCCGTGCCATCAGTAATGGTGGATGAAATTTTAGGATTTGAACACCCTAAAATTGCACGCGTGAGACAGTTCGGTTTATATCCGCTGTGGACGCAAGGAAATTTGAGGAGATTTAACCCTAGTACGAGAGGACCGGGTTGAACGCACCGCTGGTGTATCAATTGTTCTACCAAGGGCATTGTTGAGTAGCTATCGTGCGGAATAGATAAGCGCTGAAAGCATATTAAGCGCGAAACTAACTTCAAGATTAGATTTCCCTATGACCTCCCTGAAAGACTATCAGGTTGATAGGCGCAAGATGGAAGTATGGCAACATATGTAGTCGAAGCGTACTAATAGAGGCATTGACTTTTTACGATCTCTGATTCGCTCTGTCTTCTGTTTTCAGATAGCAGAGCATGATTCAGAGATAGCAATTGACTAGTTATTGGTGCTTATCAGCATCAATGCGTTTGTCTAAAAAGTTTATTTTTTAGCTTTGCAAGCCGTTATTTGTAAATTTATGGACACCAACCGGTTCAGCTCATAAGCATATTATGAGAAGAGTAATGTTTTTTACGATGATATATTAACAACACAATTTGTATCATTACTGATTTGGTGCCCATAGCCCGAGGGCAACACCTGTTCCCATTCCGAACACAGAAGTTAAGCCTCGAAGCGGTTACAATACTTGGGGTTCACCCCTGGGAAAATAGCACGGTGCCAAATTATAAAGAGATCTCCTTTGCGGGAGATCTTTTTTAAATTGTAAAAAATACTAAAATACGTTGCATAACATACAACTACTTATGTGAATACTATATTTATTTCCCCCTGATCATAGGTATTACTTGCTCAAATTGGTATAATCATAAACGTTATGCGTAAACAGCGCTACTTGAGAATATTTGTAATCATATGGGTTATTGGACTTACTAGCCTAAGTGTTGTTAATGTAAGTGCTACCAGTGCGGATATATCTCATTCTTATCGGATAACAAGTTCAAATATCCCTTCTGGAAGTCTCGTAAGTCTAGATCAGAATAAATCAAATTACGTAGTATTAGCAAATTCTGATAACACCTCAAGGCTACTTGGGGTTGCGGTTTCTAAAGATAGTTCGCTAATAGTTTTAGACCCAGCTACTGGCACATTGCAAGTTGCAATCAGTGGCGTTGTAAATGGTCTGGTCAGTACCGTGAATGGACCAATCAACATCGGTGATCAAATTACTGCATCTCCGTTTAACGGTGTTGGCATGAAAGCACTACCAGGATTTAGAATTGTTGGTATTGCCCAATCAACTTTAAATTCATCGTCTCAAAATGTAAGCACTCAAGAGGTTACGGACAAAAACGGTAATAAAACTACAATTGAAGTCGGCTATGTACGCATAAACGTAACCTCAGGTTCGAATGCATCCGGTAGTTCACTGGGTCAAAACAGTATTCAAAAGTTAGCAGAGACTATTGCTGGTCACCCTGTTTCCAATATCAGAATAGTGTTAAGTATATTGATCGCACTTTTTGCAATAATTGCACTTTCAATATTAATCTATGCGTCAATACATGCAAGTATTATTGCTATTGGAAGAAATCCTTTGGCACAAAACTCGGTATTTCGTACACTAGCAACTGCATTAGCTCTGGCTGCATTTACTGCTGCAATTGCATGTGTAGCTATAGTAGTAATTCTTCGATGATCAAAAGTACTTTTTGCCGCACAATTGGTGAATTCAACCACATAGAACATGTGCATAAGTACCAATAATCTATTGTTTGTTGTTTAAAGCCAATTGCTCACCCCTGTAATGTGGTGTTTTTTTATTCTCACTTACACTTGCTAAATACTAACAGAGAGGTACAATAGAATTACGGCGCAGTGTATCTGTCAAACAAATAGCAAAAAATAAACTGAAAATAAGTATGAAACCAAAACGCTTTGGTATAGATAACAATCTTGAGGAGTCAGAATATAACTCCAGCCTCGAGATGCCTGTAGCTGGTGTAAAGGTTGACCACTACAAGGAAGAGCATCAGCATGACGTATCCCAATCTCCCTTACGCTACAACAAGTCAGCTTTCATCTTCACCCTCATTGTCCTGGTCTTCATCATCCTCATAGGAGCAGGCAGCTACGTCCTAACGGGCTTTTCCTCCAACAACCAATCTGCTACTTCTACCAATGCCCAGAAGTTGGCTAACTATGGTGTTAGTAACATTCCCCTGAGCAAGGTAACTAATAACCAACAGATCCAGGTAGGTACTGCTAACCTAGCAGTCAATGGACAGCTGCAGGTCAATAAAACCCTAGTGCTAACACCAGGCACTGCCCCAAGCACTAAAACTACTGGTCTGATCTACTATGACCAGGCAACCAACCAACCGTATTACTACAACGGTACCCAACTAGTTAGCCTTGGAGGCAACGCCGGCACACACGTTAATTCACTCGGCGGAGCAAGCGGTGACATAACCCTTGGTAATGGACTCAGCATCAATACCAATAACCAACTAAGTATCTCGTCCTCAATTCTCCAATCGGCAGTGAGTAGTGCATCAAGCACCACCACAGTCGTTACAGCTCAATCCAACAACGGAGTCATCTCCCTAAATGGTATAGCTGGGGCACTGACTCTTCAGAATGCCACCTCCACCGGTTCTACTCTAACCATAAATGATGCCCTGGCAGATGGTAGCACTAAAGGTATAGCTACCTTTAACGCTACTAACTTTACCGCCTCAGGGGGGCTCATCAATACCGTACAGGGTATTAGCTCAGCCGCTACTCCACAGTTTGCCGGCTTAACCTTGACCGGTAACCTGACTCTAGGTACCGCCAATACGGTGTTTGCTAATAACCTTGTACAAACAGCAGCCGGACAACAGCTGAACATTAATGCCGGAGCCGACCAGCTAGTCTTCTACGCTAATGGCGG
>JBIOIO010000045.1:0-3796 GCA_044449925.1 Saccharimonadales bacterium (SeqCode) | reverse complement strand
CTTATGGTTGCGGGGGCAGGACTCGAACCTGCGACCTCGTGGTTATGAGCCACGCGAGCTGCCGCTGCTCCACCCCGCGTCGTAATAGCGAAGCTATAGTGTATCAAACAGAGGTGGTATTGTCAAAATGACTTTAATTCGTGTTCGGTCTGTGTAGGAAAAAGTTTACCCATGATTCTATATTTTTCTGGTATTTGGGTTGTTTAGATATTTGTACAGTAGATGTAGTACTTATAGACTTCACATCAATCGTATAATCTAGGGCTACTTGCTGAGGAACTATGAGTTCTTTTTCTCCCTGGGCAGCAAGTCCAAAGTTTTGCCTAGCAGACAGCTCAAGATACTGATCACTGTTGTAATATTGATTCTGAAGAGCTAGGTTATTGTTTTTTAGTTTCTGAAGATTGTTTTGCTGGTTAAGTATTGCTATCTGTTTCTGGAGATTGTAATTAGTCTGTATTACTTTAACTCCACTCCAGCTGAGAAGAAGAACAACTACGACAAAAATAACTTGTCCTATGAATCGAACATCATTTAATTTATTCACTACCTCTAGTAGTGCAGTTTTTTCTTTTCTTTTTATTTGCATGTTTTTGCAATACCATTATATAACTTAATGCGAAATCTGCTATACTCTCGTTAAACCACGGGGGTGTAGCTCAGTGGTTAGAGCAGTCGGCTCAAGTTAACAATTTGGCTAAGTCTAGACTGGGGTTATGTACTTCGGCGTAACAGTTATGACAAAGGAGTTTGCACTTCGCAATTTCTTTGAGAATAGGATCAATCTTTCGGTTTGATAAAGAACGTACATCCAATTTGAATTCTTTACCGCCGAGATGATGAAACGCTAGTGCGGCAAGGTTCGTTGAATAACCACACTGCGAACATTTTCCCCCAAGAGTTTCAACGAAATGAAGTTTACGCTCAAGTCCTCGCCTTTTTTGGGCAGCGTATGATTGATGGACCGAGTTCTTGCAGGCTGTCGAACAAAACATGGTTTGTTTACCTGCAAGTATCTTGCTGCAAACTTTGCAGTTTGATACATTATTCATAACTGAAGAGTACTCTAGATATGCTAATAGTTAAAGGGCTGCTTATTGGGTAACCAGTAAGTATATCCTGTCAAATTCGGGGAAGCCTTAAGTTTAAACCTGGTAATCCCGAGCCAAGTCCTAAGTATTCTTAGGAAAGGTGTAGAGACTGAACGGCAGGTATCCAAATGTGGATAAAGAGACAGTCCAGACTACAAACTCGAAAGAGGCAGTGAAAACTGTAGTGGTACGCATAACCGATTGGTCCCTGGTTCAAATCCAGGCACCCCCACCAGTCATGCTCTATCTGTTTGACTTTTTATGTGTATTGTTTAATGTTTAGCTATAATGTCAGGAAACCGGACAGCTGTACTTGCACACGGGAAAAAATGGCAAATACTAGTTTAGTCTATTCGTAATGTAGGGCTTCGACCGGATCAAGCTTTGCTGCTCTCCTAGCAGGATAAAGTCCGGCTAAAATACCTATAACAGTAGTTATTATTATGACTGCGAATATAAGCCATATTGGCAGTGCAATAATGTTACGAGCCTTAAGCCCGTTAGTTAACAGTTGTTTATTAATAAATACATTTGCGATAGTGGTCAGTCCATAGCCTACTCCTACGCCTATTACACCTCCTAGAAAACCAAGCAATGCCGCTTCAAGTGTAAACAAGCGGCTTACCGTACCTCGTTTTGCACCAACAGCACGCATAACCCCTATTTCCCTGGTTCGCTCTAAAATAGCCATGATCATAGTATTTACTACTCCTATAGCCGCCACCAGGAGTGCTATACCGCCTATACCGCCGAGAACTAGTCCGAGTACATTGAATATAGCCAGCTGTCCTTTAATTGACGTCTCAGCGTCTACTGCACCTACGCCAAGTTTTTTAATTTGAGCGGTTACGCCAGGAGCATTTGTAGATTTATCTACTTTTACGGTAAAGGAGTCGTAACCGTTTTGATCTAAATTGTTCGTGACCACCAATGTCATTTGCTGAGGTGGGTTGCATCCCCCATTCCGAAACGTGTGAGTACGACAATAGTCTTGCGTAGCTTGCTGATCGGCAGCGGTTTGTTGGTACATTTGCTGCTCGTTCATGTCATGAGCCCATGCTATAGGGACTCTGACGGTCTTGCCTTGGTCTCCGCTATCAATAATACCGACGATCTTTGCATTTAGTGTAGTCGACGGCTGTTGACCAGGGCCTCTAGGCTGATTATTACATGGTCCAGGTCCAGTACATTGTTGCGGCGGCGTGACAACAGCTCCCACACCACTATAGCCAGGCTGGCTTATAAGTTGTACTTGCTGCCCAACAAGTTGCGAGTACTTACCCTTGTAACCAAACTTGTCCGCGTAGTCCGACGTAATTGTAACGACTCCACTCTTGTCTCCTGGCGCAAGATCCCTTCCTGCTAAAACTGTGTTGGTAATAATACCGTTGGCATCATATGCTGTCATACCCTCTAAGGTAAGTTTTGATGAACCAAGACTAATAGCTTCAAATTGCCCGACTCTTGTTTCTCTCGCTACACCTATTACGTGAGGAATTGTATTAATTTTTGTTACTAATGCATCAGTTAGTTTTTTACATCCATCACAATTAAAGCTTCCGTTGTTCTGGGCACCATTAAAGTCTGTAATATCTGTGTGAGCCGACACGGCAATCTGCTGAAATACCCCGGTGGAGTCAAGCTGTTTAATAAAAAAGCTCTTTGCCCCAAATACTAGAGCCAGCATTATCGTGACACTTGTCGCTCCAATGACAACGGCAAAAATGGTTAAGGCACTTCTAAGTTTTTGTCTGGCGATATTTCTAAACGCTATAAAAATGTAATCGCCAAAACGCATTTAGTTATGTCTCTCGCTTAGTTTGCCGTCGCGGATTTGTATGATTCTGTTGGCTTCTTTAGAAATATTTGGATCATGGGTTATGACTATAAGTGTAATTCCACCCTTATTGAGCTGGTGAAGTAGTTTCATGATTTCTTCTCCTCTTGCACTGTCCAAATTTCCAGTCGGTTCATCGGCAATAATAATTTGGGGATTAACTGCAAGAGCTCGCGCAATTGCTACTCTCTGCCTTTGTCCTCCAGACAATTGGTTTGGTCGATGTTTAACACGATCTCCAAGCCCAACAGCTTCAAGACATTCAGCCGCTCTTTTCTTACGAGCTTTTGGCTTCATCCTAGAAAATACGAGGGGAAGCATTACATTCTCCAAAGCTGTTTGATTTGGCTGTAGATTAAAAGATTGAAAAATGTAGCCAATATACTTATTTCTATAATCAGATAATTTACTATCGTGAATATGAGAAAGGTCATTCTGATCAACAATGATAGTGCCACTTGATGGGCGATCAAGTCCGCCAATAATGTTTGCAAGCGTTGACTTACCCGAACCCGATGGACCGGTTATAGCTATAAACTCGCCAGCTTCAACCTTAAAACTTACGTTATCCAGTGCATTAAGTACCTCGCCCCCAAGCTTATAAGTCCTGGTAACGTTTTGGATATTGATTAGGCTTGGCATTTATTTTGTTCAAGTTAATTATTCCTTAAGCATAAGCTCTTTTGTAAAAATAGTAAAAATTAATTTTTTATTAGCTTGTTTTTACAGCAACAAATCTACTATTGTCTAATTCTGCCAGGAGTTCCTCGGAAGATTTCTTATCCATGAGGATCTCACGAAACTCTTTTGCTCCTTCGAAACCTTGAATATATACTTTGCAGAATTTATTTAGAGTCTGGATGTTTCT
>JBIOIO010000044.1:0-3844 GCA_044449925.1 Saccharimonadales bacterium (SeqCode) | reverse complement strand
TCTTTTGTTTGGGATAAGTGTCGCCTCAGAAATATTAGTCTCGGGATTGATGATGAACTGCCTAAATTCGTTGAATAAGTATTGTTTGTTTTCAATCTTAATCCCCCTATGAGTCATTTCATAATGTAACTCTTTAGGCTTGCGGCTTCCAACTACACCAATCGCAATTCCCCCAAGAAATACTATTACAAGTGATAGTATGCTTCTCGTTATAAGGAGTAACAAAAACCCCAATATAACAGCAGTAACTGATAACTGAATGTACCAATTAATAGATTTTTCATGATTTATAAACTCTGACGCTGTCCAGGTTAGAGTTTTTTTATCCGTATTAACATTGTCTTCATTAGTTGATTCATCTTCGGGATTGAAAACAAATCCAGGTTCTACCGGCTTTTCTTCAACCCCAATGTTAGGTTCATCTGAATTATTGGGTTTATTTTCATCATCTAACATATTCAATATTGTACGCTATACTATTCAGTCAGGAAAACATGCGTAATCATGTCTAGCTGTTTTGATATTAAACTTGGCTAAGGTATAATCACCTCTGTTTAAGGAAGGGTGTCCGAGCGGTTTAAGGAACTGGTCTTGAAAACCAGCGTGCCAGAAATGGTACCGTGGGTTCGAATCCCACCCCTTCCGCCATAAAGCTATACTATAGAGATAGTATGTAAAGTAAAATTACTATTACCTGGAGAGGTACCCAAGAGGCTGAAGGGGTCGGTTTGCTAAATCGATAGGGGGAAGCAATTCCCCGCGAGGGTTCGAATCCCTCTCTCTCCGCCATTATTTTCTATACGTGTTGTGTTTATTGTGTTGTAAATAAGTGTTGCACTCATTGCAGTCTGTAAGTTTCCTAAGCTATACTGCTACTAACACAAAAATGCAAGAAGTCTAAACCTATTGACTTAGGATATGGCTTGCAATCTATTCAGTAAGTAATGCTTGGAGGGTAACACAATGGCGCGACGAAATCGCGATGATGATCTCTTATTAGAGGAAGACGAGTTAACAGCAGCTTTTTTGGGCGATGATAGTGGTGCTCCAGTAGAGGAACCTGCCCAAGGAGTTAGTGCACCAATAGCAGAAGACGAATGGGACGAAGAAGAAACTGTTCCAGGTCAGTTGGCTGTTGACGTTTATGAAACCAGGGAAAAACTAGTCGTAAAGGCTCGAACTGCTGGAGTAAGCAAAAACGATCTAGACGTAAGTATTTCAGACAATCAACTCACTATTCGTGGAACTCTTAGCTCAGGCAATGAAGAGGGAGTTGAAAACTACTTCCTACAAGAGTGCTACTGGGGTGAATTTTCCAGAACAATTGCACTTCCAGTGCCAGTAAAAGAAGAAGAGATTGAAGCCGTACTCAAGGACGGAGTTTTAACTATAAGCTTTGGTAAAGTCCAACAAGATACGGTTAAAAAGATCCAAGTTCTTTAGCAAATTGACTCTGTAACAATATAGAACCGAAAGCATATAGTCTTTCGGTTCTATTTAATTCTTTGGTTAAGTAATCTATCCGCCGTTTAGAACGCTAGAAGATTGAGATAGGACGAAGTGTACTATTAGCTGCGCAAGTGCGACTATAAATAGTCCGATTACAGCGTAGATAAGAGTGTTCTTGGCATTTCCAACCCTACCACTATCACCACCAGATGTAATATATCGGAATCCACCGTATATAATCATTATCACTGATATCGCACCGACTATAACCGAGAAGAAGTTAACAACTACTCCCGCTTTTGATGCAAGCGTATTTTGACTTACGCCTGTACTTGCACAATTTACGGCTGTGCCTCCGCCACTTTTTAGATTTGCCCCTGTGGATAGCCCAGGCAGAGTGGCTCCTGAACATGTTGTTGCTGATGTGGCTGGACTAACGGCTTCAGCATTTAGCGAAAATGAAAGAGCCAAGGGAGTCATGAAGGTTAATACTGTCATAATTGTCAAACTATAGTTTTTTAGTTTTCTTAACATTTTTAATATCCTTATAATTTATGCATTTCTCCAATAACTTATACTACAAGCATTAGCATGAATCAAGTATTAAGTTCACTGCTGACATAGATTATTGCTAAATTTTCTTCAGATAGGGTGAAGCGCAAGAATTTATATAATTGCAGCTTGACCAAGTACAAAATGTACAAGCAACTGCGCAAGGGCTGTGACAGCAACTCCTACTAATGCATAGATCAGTGTAGATCTAGCTGATGCAACTTTTGCGGAATCACCACTAGACGTAACGAATTTAAAACCGCTTATTACTATCATAAGTACCGCCGCAGCTCCAATTACTATACTAAGTATGTTTACTACATCGGATATAACGTGAAATACTCCTGAGCCACTACAGTTAGTTCCTGCCTGATCAACTCCTGAAAGTACATTCTGTTTGGGAGAATTCGAGCCATCCCCGCATGCAAACGTAACGGCTGGGAACACTGTTTGTGTGCCCAGTGTAAAAAGTATTAATAAGGTGGGTAAAATGACTTTAATTTTATGGATAATTCTTTTCATAAACTTCCTTTCACTATAGCTGATTCACCACATATAGGATAATTACTTGAGCTATGGCTATTACTGCCAATCCTACTAATGCATATATTATCGTATTTTTAGCACCTGTAATTTTATTAGTATCCCCGTCGGATGTCACATATTTCATGCCACCAATTAAAAGAATTATGACTGAAGCAGCACCTCCTACTATAGAAACTATGTTAGTCACATTTCTCAGCGTAGTTATAGCGGGATTATTATTGGCTGAGCTCTGGTTTTTGTTTCCAGTACATGTTGCTGAAGATTGAGAGCCGCTAACACTGCAGGGCGTGCTAAATAAATTTCTAGCACTTGCACTCAAAGGCATTAGCAGTAAAGTCGAGACGCTTATAATGATGGTGAATAAAAGCTTGTAAATCATACTCTGAATAATACGAAATGAACTATGGCTTCGGCTGCAATTGCAATTGCTACTCCTACCAGTGCATATATTATACTGTTTTTAGCACGTGAAATTTTTTGAGGATCCCCGTCAGATAGTATGTACCTCAGGCCAGATATTGCTACCATAAGTACAGCCATAGCGCCTATTACACCAAAGGTAATTGTTAGGACTGTTTGAATAGAACTACTGTCTGCATTAGGCTGGGGAAGACTATTACCACTAAGTGCAAGATAGTGATTAATATATATTAGTGCGCTCATTAAATTATTAAACACCTTTAAGACCCTCCGACCTTACTTCCAATAAAGCTTACTACCGCTACCGCACTTATTGATATTACGAGACCCACTAGCGCATCGGTAATTGTGTTCTTTGCTTTGCCCGTCTTTTCAGGTTCACCCTGACTTACAACATACTGAATGGCTCCGTATATGACAAATCCGATTGCAATCAGTCCAGCCAATCTTAACAAATCGTCAACTATCGCGAGCAGTACTAGGGGTATATCGCTTGAGTTTCCTCCCCCCGGTAATAAGTTAAAGTTTTGTACAGTACATCCCTTGAAATCACTAGTTTGAATGTAATGAAACCAAGGACGAAAAATGAAAAAGGTGTTTTTTTCACATATTGATGGTGCGAGGGAAAAATATTGTAGTAATCCTAAAATCATTAGTGAAACGCTCCGTTTGGAATAATGAATTGAAGAAAAGCGTAAAGAAATATGTAGGCCAGTAGTGCAAATATTGTTTTAGCAATTCTATCTTTGGCCTTTGCAGACTTTTGTGGATCGCCCTCAGATGCAGAATACTGAATACCTCCTAGAATAAGTGATATAACAACGATTATTCCCACCATGCCTGATAGTAAATCCAAGGTGGGCTGGAGATAGACCGC
>JBIOIO010000043.1:0-4054 GCA_044449925.1 Saccharimonadales bacterium (SeqCode) | reverse complement strand
ACTAGTTGTGACGAAACGGCTGCGGCAGTTGTAGAGAATGGGCAGAACCTCTTAAGTAATGTCGTCGCGACAAGTATAGATTTGCATAGAATTTACGGGGGTGTGGTGCCTGAAATTGCAGCACGCAACCATATTGAAGTAGTCCAGACTGTGATAAATGAAGCTCTAGAGAATGCTAACTGTACCTGGAAAGATATCGATGCCATTGCGGTTACATACGGTGCTGGATTAAGTGGAAGTCTGTTAATCGGTGTTTTAACGGCCAGAACTTTAGCAATTATCCATAAGAAGCCGCTCTACGCAGTAAATCATGTACTGGCGCATGTTTACTCTAATTTTATAACCAGCACTTCTCTTCCAGACATTAAAACAGTCGATAGCGCACCTGCCTTTCCCTTGCTAGCCGTTATAGTATCCGGCGGACACACTCAGCTAGTAACGTTTAAAGATCACTTTGACTATCAACTTTTGGGTCAAACAAAAGATGATGCCGTGGGAGAGGCATTTGATAAGGTTGCTAAAGTACTAGGTCTTCCCTACCCGGGCGGACCATCAATAGCTAAAGTTGCAGCAGAAGGGTCCACTTCTAAATACAAACTTCCCCGCCCTAGAATGCCTGGCTATGATTTTAGCTATTCTGGGCTAAAGACAGCCGTTTTAAGGCTGTCCCAGGCTGAGATAGGTGAAAGATACGATTTCCCCTCTATACACATTTCTGATCGACTTACGAAAGCTCAGATCCAAGACATTGCCGCTGTATTCCAGTACAACGCTGTTGCAATGATAGTGGATAAGGTGAAACAAGCCTGCCAAGAGTTTAGTCCAAAGAGTATTTTGGTAGCTGGCGGTGTTGGAGCAAATCTTGAGCTAAGGCGACAATTAAGCGAAATACCGGGAGTGGAGATACAATTTCCAGATATAACTCTTTGTACAGACAATGGTGCTATGGTTGGGTCATTAGGTTACTACATGTCAAAAACAGGACAGGAAATGGCAGATCCCTACAAGCTCAAGATAGAACCCAACCTATCTATGTAAAATACCGTCTATTTCTTCTAGATTATTTACAGAGGTGATATGATGAAAGACATGAAATTGCCCAAAACTTATGAGGCAGGGAAGTATGAATCGGATATATACGACCTCTGGGAGAAAAAAGGTGTTTTTATTGCGCATCCTGATAGCGATAAGGAACACTTTTCCATAAGCATGCCACCGCCCAATGAAACGGGAACTTTATCCATAGGGCACGCGCTCTTCCTAACTCTTCAAGATATTCTGGCAAGATATGCACGCCAAAAGGGAAAGGACGTACTTTGGCTTCCAGGAACAGATCATGCAGCTTTACCTGTAAACGCTATTATCGAGAAACAGCTGATGGAGGAGGGGACCAACAAACATATAGTGGGCCGCGAGGAATTCTTACGAAGAACCCGTGAGTTCGTAGGAAATAGTCGTACCACGATGTTAGCCCAGATGAGGGCTATGGGAGCAAGTGCTGATTGGAGCCGACTTCGTTATACCCTGGACGATGCCCTGAATCGCTGTGTCAACGAAACATTCGTAAAAATGTATAATGATGGACTGATTTACAGGGGTTATAGGATCGTGAACTGGGACCCAAACCTTGAAACTAATGTATCCGATGATGAAGTTGTCTATAAGGAAGAGAAAAGTAAGTTTTATACCTTCAAGTACGGTCCCTTCGAGATAGGCACAGCTCGACCGGAGACTAAGTTTGCAGATAAATACGTAGTAATGCACCCTGACGATAAGCGCTACTCAAAGTATAAGCACGGCGATACGTTTGTGGCTGAATGGATAAATGGACCAATCACGGCAACAATCATTAAAGATGAAGCAGCCGACCCTAACTTCGGCACCGGCGTGATGACCATTACACCATGGCACAGCCTAGTGGATTTTGAAATTGCCGAGCGTCATGGGCTAGTAAAAGAGCAGATTATCTCCTTTCACGGGAAACTGCTTCCAATAGCCGGCGAGTTTGCTGACATGCCAATTTTTGAAGCACGACCGCTAATTGTAGAAAAACTGGCCAAGAAGGGGCTGCTCATTAAAACTGACGAAAACTACGTGCACAATGTAGCTATTAATGAGCGGGGCAAGGGAGTTATCGAGCCACAGATACGATTGCAGTGGTTTGTCGATGTCAATAAAAAGGTGGTTAGTTGGAAAGGGAAGAAGCAGTCGCTAAAAGAAGTACTTCAATCGGTTATACGTGATGAAGATATAGAACTTATACCTGAAAGGTTTCAAAAAATATATTTTCATTGGATAGATAATCTCAGAGATTGGTGTATCAGCAGGCAAATCTGGTGGGGCCATAGAATTCCAGTCTGGTATAGAAGCCACGAGGACGGAAGGGAAGAGACTTATGTTGGCGTACTCCCACCGAAGGGAGAAAATAACGGCTGGAAACCCTGGGAACAAGATCCAGATACGCTCGACACATGGTTTAGCTCGGCACTTTGGACTTGGAGTACTCTCATAGACCAAGAAATTGCCAAGGACTACAGTTTATCTCTGGAGGATCTATTAAAACTTAGTCCAGATTTTAAAGCGTACCACCCCACAAACGTAATGGAAACCGGCTGGGACATAATCTTTTTCTGGGTGGCGCGAATGATTCTGACGACAACATATGTGACCGGAGAAATACCTTTTAAGGATATCTACCTTCACGGCATGGTTCGAGCTGAAGACGGTAAAAAAATGAGTAAAAGTCGTCCTGAATCAATAGTTGACCCGTTATCTATTATCTCTAAATTCGGAACTGACTCTCTTCGTATGGCTCTAATAATGGGAGTAAGCCCCGGCAACGATCAGAACTGGGGTAGTGGCAAAGTTGAGGCAAACCGTAACTTCTGCAACAAAATATGGAACATTGCCAGATATATTGAATCAGTGACAGACATCAGCAGTGATGAAGAAGTTATTCCAAGAACAGTAGCCGATCACTGGATATTAAACAAATTAAGGATAACCAACGACAAAGTAATGCTCGAGCTAGACAGATACGGATTCAGCGAAGCTTATGATTCTCTTTATCACTTTATCTGGGACGATTTGGCAGACTGGTACATTGAAGCAAGCAAGGCTGATCCAAATAGAGCATTATTAGGCTACATACTTGAGTCCGTCTTAGTTCTAACTCACTCTTTTGCGCCTTTTGTAACAGAGGCAATCTGGCAGACACTTGAATGGCAATCTGGCACTTTACTTGCGGACCAACAGATAAAAACAATAGAACCAAGCGATGAGAAGTTAGCAAAACAGTTTGAGGAAATAAAAGATATTGTCAGCGAAACCCGTTTTATAACGAAGTCGCTAAAGATTTCCAAACCCACACTATACGCTCAGAAGAATCAATTTTTCGAGGTTAATTCAAACGTTATACGACAGCTTGCTAGCCTGAAATCTGTTGAATTCTCATCTAAGTCAAGGCCTAAAGACGGTATACATCTTACAAATACTAAATATATGTGCTGGCTTGATATTGATCCGGAAATTGCTAAAGCGTATGCTTCAGAATTGCTTCAAAAGAAAGATGCCCAACTTTCCATCATAAAGCAACTTAATGCCAGGCTGAACAACAAAGAATATATTAAAAATGCACCCGAAAAAGTTGTTAACCAAACGAGGCATCAGATTGAAGATGCACAAAATCTGCTGAAGTCTATCGAACAGGAAATAAGACGATTTAGCTAAGCCTGGACGTTCTCTAACGGTTCAAGAGCCTGTCTCGCCCTATTTACAGACTCTTCAGGACGCGAGTCATCAAATCTCAGTACGTGCCATCCCATTCGATTAGCGGCGGCAAGATTAACATTGCTATCGTCGATAAGCATAATTTCCTGCGGCTGAAAGCCGGCTCTCTCTTGTGCAATCTCGTAAAGCTTCTCTTCAGGCTTTATAGCTCCGACTTCGGAAGAATCAATAATTACGTCGTAATGGATATTTGGTAATTTCTGTTTTTCAAGCATTGCGCGCAAGAAACCAGGCATTATATTTGTTAAAAGCCCAATCTTGTAGT
>JBIOIO010000042.1:0-4163 GCA_044449925.1 Saccharimonadales bacterium (SeqCode) | reverse complement strand
GTATAGTTTCGATTCTTTTCTTGAATACCGCCGTAAGTAGTAATAATAAGTCCTATCAAGATCATAAGTACCACAATCACAATGACCAGTTCTATGACAGTAAATCCGTCTTGCGACAGATTCTTTCTGGCAACTAGTCTAGAATTGATCATTTTACCTCTTACTTTCATTGATCCCTACGTAGCTTTAATAAAAGTATACCGAAAAATTAATTTATACTAGTCATAGATTTTTCGACACTACACGCTCAACTTCTTCAATTGAGGTAACACCACGTAGTGCTTTTACAAGTCCGTCATAACCTAGCGGAATCATCCCTGAGTCTAAAGCAGCTTTTTCGATTGTGGCTTTGCTTCCGTTACTAACCAGTGCTTTTAGGACTGCGTCATTCGGAACAAGAATTTCGAATATTCCTACGCGTCCCTTATATCCAGCGCCGTGACAATGTTCGCATCCGCCTTCATGTGCTTTCCAAAGATGAAGAATCTCGCGCCCGGTAGTGGATAATTCCTTGCTTTGTTGCAGCTTGGTACCTGAAGTCTCTAAGCCTAATCCTTCGTCAAATGCTTGTTTTTCAGCGGCATGCAATTTTTTTATTCCACCGAGTTTATCCATCATGGAAAAAGAATCAATTTTTTTAAGAAGTTTTGCGTCTGGACGAATTACTTCACGGCAGTAAGGACAGAGTTTTCGTATAAGACGTTGGGATATTATTCCTCTGCTAACACTGACTATGCTGTGTGGCTCCGCTCCTAAATCAACTACTCGCTTTAATGCAACAGTTGCTGAAGGGGCGTGAATCCCACCGAATACTAATTGACCCCTGGTCGCTGCCGCTAGCACCATCTGGATTACATGATTGTCGTTTATAGAGCTAATCATTAAGACATTTGGATTATGTTCAAGGACTGCCTGAAGACCTCTTTCAAAAGTAAGACCGACACCCTCGTTTACCTCAAGCTGTGTAGCTCCTGGCAAACTATGCTCTATCGGATCCTCGACGGTTGCAATATGAATATGTGGACTGTTGACTGCATTTAGAAAACTGTAAAGGCTTGTCGATATCCCACTTCCGGTGTGGCCGGCGACCATAACAAGACCATGCGGCTGAACTATTGCTTTATGTACTTCGTTTAAACTATCTCCCCAAAGTCCAATATCCCGAAGTGATGGCGCACTATTTAGCTGCTGGCGAATATGTATACTAATTTTTTCCCCGTCAATCATTGGCGCAACTGCGACCCTAAGCGAGTAAGACGAATCCTTGCCCGATATATACCAGGTTCCATATTGAGGCAACTCCGATTCACTTAGTGATAAGCCTGCTTGCGACTTTATGTAACCTGACAAGTACGGAAGCGTCCTAAGCGGCAAGGCATTCATTTGGTGCAATAATCCGTCAATCCTATAACGAATTACTACGCGGTCTATGTGTGGCTCTATGTGAATGTCAGTTGCTCTTCTGCGAATAGCTTCTTCAATAATGTAATTAACACTGGCAGCAATAGCCGGCTCATTAGAAATTGCATTTGTTTCGGTCTTTTGAAGCTCATTAACTCTTACTTTACGACTTAAAATACCAAGTTGATCGCTACTTCTTGCTGCCCGGTATTGATCGTGCGCAGCTCTTAGAAGGGTCGGAGAAGTTAAATGTGGTCGTATATTATCCCCAACTATTTTACGAATAAATAACAATGCTTCCTCGTCAAAAGGATCTTCCATAGCAATATGAACCGAACCGTCGTCCTCATCAATATTGAAAACTACCGCATTATACCTACTGGATACGTGTTCGGGTAACCGATGTAAGACATGATGTTCAATCATACCGGCTGGAAGCACTATAAAAGGTATATTCATCTCCTCGGCATACATTCGAGCAAGTTCGGTCTCAGTAATCAGGTTTTCTTGCACCACGATGTCTTGAAGGGGTTTCTTAGATGAAGCTGACCTCTTGTGAAGATCGTTCAACTCTTTTTTGGAAAATTTACCGCTTCTTTTGAGTAATATTTCGGTTAATGTATCAGATATGCGCATGACCACCCTTAGATAAACTTAGGTATTTCTAAAACAATACCCATCCTGGTACATATTTTAACAGTAGAAACCCTAAAAACGTAAGCATTTCTTTCCCTGCTTCAAATATTAAATAAACATTAAATCTGTCGAGCTAATATATTTCTTTCCACATCGAGTGGGCCATAGATGTTAAACTATATCCTAAGCGGTGGAGGAGACTAAAGAAGGGGTATAAGGAGAATTACAATGGCCAAATCGGCAAAAGAACCAAAGCAGATGACAACAAAGTCTACAGATAACGAGGGAAAAGTTAAGGCTCTCGGTCTGGCAGTCGAGTCAATAGAAAAACAATTCGGCAAGGGTGCAATTATGAAACTAGGTGAAACACCCATAGCCGCAGTCGAGACTACTTCAACAGGTGCCCTTAGCCTTGATCTTGCGCTTGGAGGCGGAATCCCAAGAGGAAGAGTAGTAGAGATTTACGGACCAGAATCATCAGGTAAGACAACCTTAACACTTCACGCCATAGCTGAAGTACAAAGAAACGGTGGCACAGCTGCCTTTATAGATGCCGAACATGCCTTGGATCCAGCCTATGCCAAGAGAATAGGTGTAGATATAACGAACCTTCTACTCAGTCAGCCGGATAATGGTGAACAAGCCCTGGAAATAGTAGAAACGCTCGTTCGATCCAATGCCGTAGATCTAATTGTTGTTGACTCTGTTGCAGCTCTTGTCCCAAGGGCCGAGATTGAAGGAGACATGGGAGATTCACTGCCGGGCCTGCAAGCCAGACTGATGAGCCAAGCTCTTCGAAAGCTCACCAGCATTATAAGCAGAAGCAAGGCTACGGTTATATTTATTAACCAGATACGCATGAAGATCGGTGTTATGTTCGGAAATCCTGAAACGACCACTGGAGGAAATGCCCTGAAATTCTATTCTTCTGTAAGAATGGATATCAGACGTACCGGTCAAATAAAACAAGGCGAGGATATTATTGGTAATAGAACCAGAGTTAAAGTTGTAAAGAATAAAATAGCGGCACCGTTCCGCCAGGCCGAATTCGACATCATGTACAACGAAGGTATTAGCAAAGAAGGAGATGTATTAGATCTCGCGGTTGCCGTCGATATAGTAGATAAGACAGGTGCTTGGTATTCCTACAAAGGTGCAAAAATTGGCCAGGGCCGAGAAGCTGCTAAGCAATACCTGAAAGAAAATCCAAAAGTATTAGAAGAAATCACCGAGCTCGTGAAAACCAAGGATATAGAAAAAGGCCTTTTCTAAGACTAGAACACCTAAAAAAAAGACGTGAGCAGTCAACCATTCATCCAAGTAGTAGACGAAAACAACAAGCCACTTAGGAGTGAGGCTATAGAAACAGTCTATAATAATTCACTCATACACAGAGTTGTACTTATAGGCATTAAAAATAAGAAAGGAGAAATATTACTTCAGAAAAGAGGCAAGGATTTAGTTACCTATCCCGGCAGGTGGGACATATCCTCTGCCGGTCATGTTGATGCAGGTGAATCCTACATTGATGCTGCAAAACGTGAGCTTAAAGAAGAGCTTGGAATTACCGGAGTTGAATTAAAGGAACTAAAGCTTTTCTATAATCGGAATGAGCTCGTAGGCAGGATACAGAGACGCTTTATAACGATCTATGAAGTAGTGCTCCCGAACGAAACACCAATAAAAATAGACAACCAAGAGGTAATAGCAACCAAATGGTGTTCGCTAGATGAGGTACGCAGTCTTATTGAACTTCAACCAGACAAAGTTGCAAGTGGCCTGATTGTATTTATGGATCAAATCTATTCATAAAAAGAGAAAATACTCGTGAAGATAACAAGCATACAGAGTCAGATAAAAAGGACAAACAGGTACTCGATCTATGTAGATGGAAAGTATAGTTTTTCGCTAAGTGAACCGGCACTCATCGAACAGGGCCTAGCTAAAAACCAGGAATTAACAGAAACTCAGATCAGGGAACTGAAAAAGCTACAAGAAGAAGATAAGCTTTATGCCCAAACTCTGAGATATATATCATACAGAGCTCGTTCAGAGTGGGAAATAGTCCAGTACTTAAAAAGAAAAAGTGCCTCCCCTTCCCTTATAGATGAAACACTTAACAAGCT
>JBIOIO010000041.1:0-4180 GCA_044449925.1 Saccharimonadales bacterium (SeqCode) | reverse complement strand
TTTTCGGGGGATACGACGTTATATTTCTCTAAAAACAGGTGTTCGTTGTTAAACCAATGAGTGTTAGTCTTTAGCCACTTTATAGCAATTCTCCTGGCATCTTCATGATACCCATAGCGCTCTAGAGCCTTAACAACTATGAAGTGAAGCGGAGCCCAACCATTAGGATAGGCCCATTGAGTAGGCAGAGAGCCGAGCACAAACTGGCCTAGAGGCAGAGCGTCGGTAGTGCTAAGACCTCCTTTATGCTCAAAGCGTCTTAGGGCTTTGACCATCGAGTCAGCTTGTTTTTGGTCTACCATTCCTGCCCACATTGGATAGTAGGCAGCAAGGCTGCTTATGGGACCGCGCTTACCTTTTGCGTAATTGTAGTCGTAGTAAAGTCCATGAAGCTTGTTCCACATCAGCCTATTCATGGAATGTTTGCGCTGTTTGGCCTGGTCCTCCCAATAAGCTTCTTTTCTTATATCGCCGTCTATCTTAGCTACACGTGCAAAGTCGGTTTCGTACTTATATAGGAGCGCGTTTAGGTCAACCGGTAGGAAGTTTAGGGCTCTTCGATCAAAGCGCGGGGTCATGTCCCAGCCACTCTCGGCTTCGGCTAGATCATGTAGGTAATTAATGTCGTAGTAGCGGCTCAGCCCTTTATATACCATCCGCTCGTTTGGTTTAGTAGTGCCCATCCAAACAATCGTATATTCCTCTTCGGCAATTGCCATAGCATCCTTCAGCCAATTTATGTCCATGTTGTATGTCGTATATACGTCAAAGATTAGGGTCGACAAGAAGGGTGGCTGGCTTCTACCTGTGAGATAGGTTCTTGAAGCATTTGGGATAACTTTAAAGCGCTTAAACAAGGCTATAAGGTCCTCTAGGATCCCTATTACTAGCTCTTTGTGTTCCGCGTCTAGTAGTCCCTGGATCATAAAAAAACTATCCCAGTAATATAGCTCGTTGTAGTCAAAACCAGTTTTCTGTCTGGTTGACGGCACTAAGTAAGGCTTAGGCAACCCTAGCAAGCTTTCATCATCTTTAGGGTGAAAGCGCTCTACCTTTTTCCAGTAGTTGGCTATGTACTCTCTGGCTTCCTTGACATCTTCCCCAGTTAAATCCTTGTCGACACGAAAAGATAGAAATGTGTTGGTGACCATTTCTTTTATGGTTCTTGGTTTTGGTAGCGGTCTCATATACCCCTAGCCTACGTCTGATTGTTAGGATAGGTCAAGTGATTCATTTTTTTGTTGATGTGGCAATAGTATTGGGGTACCATAAGAAAGCATAAACATTAACTAAAAGGAACGTAAATAGAAATGATAACAAGTAAATCAGATGAACGAGGTTTCGGCCCCCTTGAGGGACTACTCGTCGTCGTCATTATTGCTGCTATCGGAGTTGTAGGCTGGTATGTGTATTCACACAGAACCACCACATCAACATCACCGGTATCAGTAAGTACACCCTCGTCATCAACTCCAACGTCTACCAATACCCCTATAAGTAGCGGTACGACTAACTCAGACTTGCAATCTGACCTCAGCACAGTCAATGCTAGCGCAAGTCAGTCGTCGCAAGATATTAATGCGTCTAATTCGGCCTTAAATGATAAATCAACATTTACGGCGGTGCCTTAAAAGGAGCATATGATGAAAACTATACCTACTCAAAAAATGCTCTACGCTATCGCCAGTACCGTTGGAGTTGCTAGCTTGCTAGTTATCCCGGCCAGTGCGCTAAGTACTAAAGCTAACACTACAGCTGCTACAGGAAACTCGAGTACCTCCTCGGATACAACTACCAAGACTCCTGCTACAACGGGTCCGTCTGCAGCTCAAATTCAGGCACACGTCACAAGAATAATAGCTAGGGGAACAGCTGAAATTGATCGTCGGATTGCTTCACTCACCCAGCTTTCCGGTAGGCTTTCAGGTGCAAAGCACTTAACCTCAGATCAAATAGCTGGTCTAAATAGTACTATTAATACAAATATAGACAACCTGAAGGCTCTTAAGACAAAGCTCGCGAGTGATGCTTCAATTTCCGATCCCGCCAATGCGCTCTCAACAGCCCAGGCTGATGCAAAGTCAATCATAAACAGCTACAGGATATATGCCCTGATCATACCGCAAATCCAAATGATTCGAGCTGCAGACGACCAGCAGGTTGGCGAGGCAAAACTAGCCCAGCTTTCTACAAAGCTTGGAATAAGGATTACGACTGCTCAGGCACAGGGTAAGGATGTAACCTCCCTAACGACTTCGCTAGATGATCTTAACTCCAAAGTAACTGCGGCCCAGGGAATCAGCAGTACGATTGAGAGTGATATCATTGGGATTCAGCCAAATGATTACAATAGTAACCACACCGTGCTCAGTTCTTTCCAGGCACAGCTTAAAACAGCTCACGCCGATATAGCTGCTGCTATTAAAGATGCACAGGCTATAGTCACTGGTTTAAAAAGTCTTTAGAACTAACCAAGTTTTATAGACAAACAAATAGAGCGGGTTAATACCCGCTCTATTTATATATAGGAAGTTTCTACTTGCTTTAGTAGCGGTTTCCACCACCATTGTTGTCACGAGGGCGCTCTTCACGAGGACGAGCTTCGTTCACAACTATGGGACGACCATCAAGGTCTTTGCCATTGAGCTGCTCTACAGCAGCTTTAGCTTCTTCGTCAGAAGACATTTCAACAAAGCCAAAGCCTTTGCTTCGGTTTGTTTCGCGGTCAACAATTACGTTTGCTGAAACTACTGTTCCAACTGTTGCGAATAGATCGCGCAGACTGTCGTCTGTGGTAGCCCAAGCTAATGAACCAATGAATAACTTAGTTGCCATTCCTCTTTTTCTCCTTTGTGTGACAGTAGAGGTAATCTGGCAAACCAGTTAGCTGCGCCTCTTCGAACACGTACTTTTATACTTAAATTAATTATTAAATTACCTAGACCTAACAAAATGTTATTAGCAGCTTTTCTAGCATCGTCAGTGTAACAGTCGTACCTAGGGATGTCAAACAGATAACAGACTATGCGCTCTATCTGGAACTCAAAAGCTACTACTGAACTCTGTTATGCTTATAATAACGGTATGCAAGATAAACGATTGATCGGTGCCATTGAGGAGGGCGTCTCAAAGGGGGCGCCGATTGACTTTATATCTTACAGTTTGGTGCGTGCTGGTTGGCCTACGGAAATGGTAAACGAGGCCGTCGATACTTGGCTAAAACAAAACGGGCGGCTGCAAAAAACTACTGAGTTCAAAGAGTGGCTAAAGAAATACTATTCCCAGGCCAAGCCGGCAATAGCTTTGATGGTCGTATTAAATACTATTTCCTCGGCAATTGCCCTGCTCCAGCCTTTGCCGCTTAAAATATTGGCTGACTCAGTATTTGGTACTATTCCTGCTCCAGGGGTATTAGCGCCTTTTACTCATACCCCCACGCTTATTATTATCGTGTCGATGATGACGCTCGGGATCTTTATTCTAAACAGCGCTTTTGGAGTATTAAAGGACTACTTGCTTCTTAGGATAGGCTACTGGCTAAACCGATCTATTAAAGAGGAGGCTTTTAGGCATATCCTGCATTTGCCGCTTTACCATGAGGGTCGACTGCCGAAGGGAGACTATATATACAGACAGAATGAGGTTACTAACAGTCTTTCGGACTTAATCCTTAACACTACTTCTCAAATTATTGGATCGGTAATTATGATTGTTGGCGTAACCAGCATCATGCTGGTTATTAATGCCAGGCTTACTCTTATAACCTTAGTTGTAATACCTTTCCTTATTTTCTCCGTCTGGTTGTTTGGTCCTATAATGTCCAGACTCGGCGTGGCTCTTACTAAATTGTTTAGTAAGACTTCTACACTAATTGCTGAATCGATAGATAATGCCGAGATGGTGCAGGCTTTTACACTCCAAGAGCGACAAGTAAAAAAGTTGAAGGATTTTTGGATAGAGACCTACAACATATCCAAGAAAGGTCTGCTATGGGGAAAGGCCTTTCAGTTTAGTAACGGACTTGTGGTCATTCTAGGAACAGCGCTTATTATATATTTTGGTGGAACGGAAGCTCTCAATGGGCACTTCTCCTTGGGTTCTTTGCTTATCTTCATGACGTACTTAGGATATTTAATTGGTCCGATCCAAGACATAACCCAGCAAATTACCATCCGGCGCC
>JBIOIO010000040.1:0-4352 GCA_044449925.1 Saccharimonadales bacterium (SeqCode) | reverse complement strand
GTTTCTGATCCTGCTCCTGGCGTTGTTAGGTTATCTATTTTTATACCGTACTCGTTTACACCACTGACTGCGCCGGTAGCATTTGGTACAACGCGAATGCCAGACCATGTTCCCCCTGATGTTGTGCCTGGTGCAATATCAATTCGCTCCGCTGCTGACTCTACAGCTGCTGCACCACCTGTGTAATTTATGCTTAAACCGTTAACTCCTGCGGCAGTTACCGGAAATCCTGAGTTTGTAATTGCAAGTTGATCAGTAGCCGGAACACTGTAGGCCGTAATGGTGGAAGAGCCCTTTATGGCTACCCCTCCTGTACCTATAGTGAACAGTCCATTGCCTGTAGTGATAGCACCATTGCCTGTAGTTTGCAGCGATAGGGTGTTGGCACCGATGTCCCAGGTAGATGTAGCTGCTCCAGTTAAGTTTAGTGCTCCAGCTGAAGTAACTGCTAAGGTACCAGATGTAGTAGTCGATAGGGTCAAGGGTCCTGATGCGACTGTTTCCGTTAATCCACCGGTACTTGGACCGGTGATAGTTCGGGCTGTGGTGCCATTGAAGGTAACATTGCCACCTTGTGTTAGTAGGCCAGTCCCAGTAGTGATAGCACCATTGCCTGTAGTTTGCAGCGATAGGGTGTTGGCACCGATGTCCCAGGTAGATGTGGCTGCTCCCGTAAGGTTTAGGGCACCTGCTGAAGTGACAGCCAATGTTCCACTAGTAGTCGTTGAGACTGTTAGTGGACCACTTGCCACGGTTTCGGTAAGACCACCGGTTGATGGACCGGTGATAGTGCGGGCGGTAGTGCCGGAAAAAGTAACGTTGCCACCCAAAGTCAAGAGACCGGATCCAGTAGTGATAGCCCCTGCAAATGTTGTGGTGGAGCTTGTATTTCCTATACCAACAGCGAGAGCATGTGATGTTCCGATATTCAGTGCTGCAGTACCTATACCTGTTTGTGTACCTGTATCTATAGTTATAGTTCCGGCACTCAAATTTGATCCTGATGAGGCACTACCGCTTTGTATAGTTATTGCGCCTGTTGAGGCCGTAGTTGAATTTGCAGTTTTTACAGCTAACGTTTGCGTCGTTCCTTGTGCCGTTAACGTCAAAGCCCCTGCCCCGGTTGTTTGAATGATATTGCCGCTTCCGCTAGTTTGAACGTCAAAAATATCCGCGGTAGTTCCGGCACCTGACCCTTTAACGCTAAGTCCAGTGACGTCTGCAGATGCTTGAATAGTTTGAGCTAACGCCGGTGTATTTTGAACGTATCCAGTCGATGCCACACCTCCCAGTTCATCAGCGTTAAAGGCATATGGGACTGCTGTAAACAAAATGTACGGCTTCATGGGGGTATCACCGCCACAGTTAGTGTCGAAGTTAGTGACTATAGTACAGGAAGATGTATTACCTATATCTATTGATAAGTAGAGAGGATTCGTTCCCCACGGAATACTTGCCATTGAGGTTATGGAGCCAAGATTTACTTGGAAAGTACCGCCAGAGAATGAGACTCCTCCGGTTGATCCGTTATATAGATAGTCCTCCGTC
This sequence comes from Saccharimonadales bacterium (SeqCode), assembly GCA_044449925.1. GTDB lineage: Bacteria > Patescibacteriota > Saccharimonadia > Saccharimonadales > UBA4665 > JBIOIO01. The sequence continues at coordinate 2,804 of JBIOIO010000040.1, read as the reverse complement.
CAGTTTGTTGAACAACCCGTACCGATGTTATCCGTACAACCGGTATATATATTGAACTCCATGTTGTAGTGTGTATTGTCAGCAATGTTAACACCAGAATTGTTAACAATTTTGCCTTCAAAACTAATTTCTTTGTTTATACCATTTGCGGCAAGAGCTTGCCCAGAAAAGAGAGACAAAAAGGAAACGCCCATAAATATAAGCGCGATTCCGAAGATCGCATCCCTTACCCTCTTCATACCTCAATAAATATAGCAGATTTATAGGGTAAGCTCAACTATTATGATAAATATAATTCGTTGAAAATCCTACTACGTTTCTAATCTGTTAGATTGTGTAGTTATTTACAACTTTTTCTATTGCTTTTTGTGCTTGTTTTGGGTCTTTAGCATAAGTAGTTTTACTATATTATTGACATACGCGCAATTAGGTATATAATACGGCTCAAATCGAACAAAAGTTTAAGGGGCACCGTATGTATTCAATTATAGTTCTAGGGTTAATTCCTGGAACCAACATTTCAGTATCGTTCCAAGCATGGCTTCTGTTAGTTGCCATAGGACTGGTAGTTTCTCTTCCGGTTTTGCATAGGCTTTACAAGAACCAAACTGAAATCTGGCTTCCATCTCATTACCCAAAAGATGCTAATCAGCTACATCAACGGGGAGTATAGACTCTCCATATAATCGCAGTTCCTCTATGAGGTACTGCTTCTGTTTAGAGGGATTAGTTGTTAGTCTCTCTTCTAAGAGCGCAAAGTAGACTGCGGCCCTACTTTGATTACCTCCACTTAGCAGTTTCGCTTTGCGATATGTTTCCCAGGCTAACTGCTCCTCAGGATCAAGGCTTTTTGGAAAATTTCTAGCTTTGTATAGGGGAAGCAGGTTGATTAGGCGCTTGTCTTGAAAATTACTGCCAATTTCATATATTTCATCGGGCCCGGAAGTCTGTATGGCTCTCATTAAATTTCTATCCGAAGTCGGCACAAAATCTTCGTATAGACGTTCATCAACAGTTAGTGGATTATCTATTAAGTCGGCTTGCTCGTTTTCTCTTTCTTCGTCTAATACTTTTAGTACTTGAAATATTTTTTCGGCAAAGTGTGTCTGGTTTTCTTTTAGAATTTTGTGATGCTTATTGATGTCCGGCTTAGATATATGCAGTCTATCCTCGATTTCCTTGGAATTAATAACTCCAAGCGGCGCAACCGCCGGACAACGATTGTATTTAAGCGTCTTAACAGGCAGACGCAGTACTAGCTTATCGGGGGAGTATCTCCAGGCGTCAATCAGTTTTTCAATACTCATGGAAAAGTATGGAGTAGGATCAAACTTCAGATCGTATACTAGGGCTGCCTCGCTGCCAGGATGATCGGCGAATTTAACAACCGGTGAAGTGTGCAAGAAGTCAGATGAGAAATGACCAGAGGTATAGACGAGTGGTTTGTAGCTATTGACCAGCTCGGCAACAGCCTTTTTCGACCTTATATTTAAAAGGTACTTGAATAAATCAGGCTGTTTTTTGTTTATTAACTTTGCTACTTCTATCGTTGCATTGACGTCTCCAAGCGCATCGTGGGCATTGGCATGTTTTAGTTTATTGACACTGGTAAGTACTTCTAGCCGATTAGACGGACCGCCGTCGCTTCCAAAACCCCATTTTATTCCTTCCGGCCTTAGTGCTCTCGTCATCCTTACCACGTCAAGCAAATCCCACTTAGAACAGCCGTTTTGCCATTGCCATTCATAGGCATCATAGAAGTTGCGCCAGTGTAGAAAGCGCATGAATTCATCATCAAAACGAATGGAATTAAAGCCTACGAAAATGGTATCCGGTTTTACGACTTCCTCGTAGAATTGTTTTAGAAAAGCTGCTTCGCTTACTCCTTCAGACAGTGTTTGCTGTGGAGTAATACCTGTAAGAAGTATTGCGTCGGCATCAGGAAGAATATCTGGAGTCAGTTTAATGAACGAATTTACCGGTTCTCCGATTGGCTTTAAGTCCATATCGGTTCTCTGTCCGGCGAATTGCATGATACGAGCAGTGCGGGGATTAATACCGCTGGTTTCTAAATCGTAAAAGAAAAAGCTAGCCGCCATAGAATATATCCCAGTGTATCATTTGGATTTAATATTAGTAGCAGGCAAAATTACTCTATTTAATAAATATTTTAGAATTGGAATTCGGCTACTTCGGCAATTTTAATAGTTTGGCCAGGTTCGATTCCTTTTCGCTCAAGCTCATGGATAATACCGGCTCTACGCATTATATCTCTGAGTCTTTGAACGCCTTCTTCGCTATCAAAGTCAGTCCTCTTAGCGAATTGCTCTATTCTCTGGCCATGAACACTAAATATCTTGCCGATCTTCTCTACCTGGAAGGCGTCGGATGTATCGGTAAGTTTGAGAATTGGAATTGAGTTGTCCACTTCAACAATTGGGGTTTTTGCTCTGACCTTCTTTACCTTTTCATAAACCTCATAAAGAAACGGCTTAACACCAAAGCCGGACTGGCCGGATATGATGCAAATCGTGCTATTTTTGGGCATTATTCTCTTTAGATCACTGCTCAAACTCTGGATTATTTCTTCATCAAGGCCCTCTACTTTGTTAATTGCAACGACTTCGGGTCTATTGATAAGGTCCGGCTGGTAGGCTTTGAGCTCGTCTCGAACTGTTTTATAGGCTCCGGCTATATCTTCGTGATAGGCATCAATAAGATGAACTATTACTGCAGTTCGCTCGATATGCCTAAGGAAATCGTGCCCTAATCCTTTGCCTTTGGCAGCTCCCTCTATAAGTCCT
>JBIOIO010000039.1:0-4367 GCA_044449925.1 Saccharimonadales bacterium (SeqCode) | reverse complement strand
GAGCGTCAGAATACCGCGGTCATTGGCACCAAGAGGATAAAAAGAAATCATGGCAAAGGCAGTTAAAATTGTAAAACCAGATACAGACATAATCTTTCCGACACCACCCCAGAATGCTGCATCAAATAGTTTATGGTCGCGCTTAAGCATTATCGCTGCAAGAATAAATACTTCAACTGCCGCCACTATAGACTGGGCCATGGCTAGCCCGTCTACCCCGTAGCCTCTAGGCTCAGGTCTGGCAAGTGTCACCGCTAGTATAACGTTAAGACTAATCGTAAATAGTGAAATAAACAAAGGAGTCTTTGTATCCTTCTGGGCATAGAACCATCTGGACATTATTGTATAGATAATTCTAAAGAATATAGCCACACATAAGTAGCCAAATATTGAGGCAATCTGTGGCTCACCTCTCGTATATATCATACGGGCAAGATAACCTCGGCAGAAAAATGCCACCACCACAAGCGGCGCACTTATCCAGATCATAGCTCTTAGAACCATTAAGAAATCCGAACGAAATAGGTCCGGCCTTCCCTGGCTTAGCCTAGCGTTAAGTCTTGGGAAAGCAGCTGTAGATATTGCCGTACCAACAAGAAGAATCGGAGCAGTACTTAGTATGAAAGCGTTAACGTAGTATGTTATATTTCCGCTTCCAAGGTTACTGGCGATGTGGGTTTCAACAATATTTTCTACTTGATCAATGCCTTGATCTAGAGATCTTGGAGGCAAGTTTCTTAAGACAAGTTGAAAATCTTTATCCGGCCAATTAATTTTTGGATACCACCTGTATCCGAGTTTCCATAACCCAATAACTACAATTAGTAACTGTAATATTGCCCCTATTAAAGCGCCTATTCCAAGACCGACAAGACCAATATTGTCTTTGAAGACATATATACTACCGATTATTGTTAGGTTGTAGAAAAGAGGCGCTATGGCATAAAAAAAGAATCTTCCCATAGTCTGTTGAACACTGGTTAAAATTCCTGAAATAGTAAAAAGAAGCGGGTTGAAAGCCAGAAAACGCATAATGGTTGCGGCGGTGTGCAATTGGGCGGGGCTTAATCCTGGGGCAACCACATACTTAATTAAGGGTTCGGCAAAGATAACCATGATGACGCCGACAATAAGCATCACGATTGCGAGCAAATTCATAAGACTGGAAGATATTTCCCACATGCCGTGACGATCATGATTATATAGCCTGTCGGAAAGTACTGGCATGAAAGCCACACCTAAAGCGCCGGCAGCTAACGTGAAAAAGAAGAGGTCTGGAATATTAAATGCTGCAAAGTAGGCATCGGTGCTGTGAGGACCAACAGTCGGGAAGTTTGCATTAACTAACTTTGTACGTAGGAATCCGAGCAACTGTCCTGTAAAAGCAGTACCGATCAGCAAAATAGCCGCGTTGCTTATGCTGAGGCGAATTTTTTTCTTAGCAGTGACGGATGGGTTCATTCACCACTTAGTATAAAGCAGCACCGGCAGGAAGTTTAGAGCCTTTCAAGGATTCGGCAACTTCATCGGCATCAACCGTTTCTTTTTCTAGTAATCGGTCCTTAAGATCTTCGAGTTTGGAAAGATTTGCTTTAATAACTGCCCTGGCTCTGTTGGCTGCTTCAGTGATTAAGCTTTCTACTTCTTGGTCGATCACTTTTGCTGTATCGTCGGAATATTCTCTCTCATGAACAAGTCGATCAAGCATCATACCGTCGTCTACATGGAATACCTGGTCACGAAGTTTCTGTCCCATCCCCTGGTTTACCACCATGTCTCTAGCTAATTCTGCAGCATGCTGAAGATCGTTTCCGGCCCCAGTAGTTATGCGGTCCTTACCGAGTATTACTTCTTCGGCAATACGTCCTCCAAGTCCACGGGCAAGCATGTCTTTAAACTGAATAAGTGATACAAATGAACGATCCTCCGGTGGGATAAACCAAGTTACTCCGCCTGTTCCGCCTCTAGGAATAATTGTTACTTTGTGTACCGGATCACTGTCAGGAAGTACGTGTCCGACAAGAGCATGTCCGGCTTCGTGGTAAGCAGTGGTCATCTTATCTGCTTCAGTCATAATTTTACTCTTGCGCTCAGGTCCGATAGCAACACGTTCAAATGCTTCCGTTACGTCATGCTGGGTTATTTCATTATGTGAGTTCCTAGCAGCAATTATTGCCGACTCATTGGCGATGTTCGCAAGATCAGCTCCTGAAGATCCTGCTGCTTTAGCAGCAAGAGAGTCGAGATCAACATTTTTAGCCAGGGGTTTCTTTGAAAAATGGACTTTTAATATAGCCTCGCGGTCTTTGCGATCAGGAAGTCCAATATTGACCCTTCGGTCAAACCGACCGGGCCTGAGAAGTGCCGGATCAAGAACATCAGAACGGTTAGTAGCAGCCAGTACAATGACGTTTTGTCCCTGCTCAAATCCGTCCATTTCAACAAGTATCTGATTTAGAGTTTGTTCTCTTTCGTCATGTCCACCACCCATACCGGATCCACGCCTACGTCCAACTGCATCAATTTCATCAACGAAGATAATACAAGGTGCGTTTTTCTTAGCTTTTGCGAATAGGTCTCTTACTCTAGATGCTCCAACTCCGACAAACATTTCTACGAATTCAGATCCCGAAATACTAAAGAAAGGTACGTTGGCTTCACCTGCTACGGCACGGGCCAGCATGGTCTTACCGGTTCCTGGAGGGCCTACGAGAAGTACTCCCTTAGGAATACGTGCTCCTAAGCTTGCAAACTTCTTTGGAAACTTTAAAAATTCTACGACTTCTTCCAGATCCTGTTTAGCTTCATGAGATCCTGCAATCGAGGAAAATGTCATTTTGTCTTTTTCGTTTCCGTATAGGCGTGCGCGGCTCTTTCCAAAACTTAGTGCCTGATTACCCTGGCCCTGAGCACTCCTAAGCATGAAGTAAAGTAAGGCGCCTATTAATAGGACCGGTACGACGGATGATGCAAAACTAATTAGCGCAGAGCTACTGCTAGTACTAGGCTTATATGTAACTTGGACTTTATTAGTTTCTAGTCCTTGAGATTTAAGACTAGAGTTAGGATCAACGTAAGCCTTGAGAGTTGCATGACTATCTCCCTTTGGTGTGATCTGAAGTTCATTTCCTACGACTAATATGCCGCTATACTCCCCTTTGTTTCCGTTGGTTATTGCGGTGGTTGAGCTGATTTCTTTCAAGCTACTGGGCTGATTGTATGCGGCAAAAATTATTAGGATAAAGAGAACAATTAGAGCAGCGAAACCAATATTCTTGGCACTCTTCCGGTTATTAGAGGAGGGTTTGCTCCCCTGTTTGTGAGGTTTCTTATCCATGTATAGATAAATTATATCGCTGATTTAATATTTTAGCTAGCGCTCCGCTAGTTCGAGTGCTAGTTTGTCTCTGGTGACCCGTAGTACGGAATTATTGATAACGGGGAAGGATTGTCCGGCTCTGGCTGACTTTGCAGCGACCACTAAACGCTCAAGTGTTTTGGAGTCAAAATTACTATGACTATTATTTCTTAGCCAGGTTGCCATAGTCTCTTTGGCGAGCGAATGTGACAGACCATTGAACCAGATTCGATCAATTGTCTTATTCTCTGCCTGCTCGTCTACTAAGTTATCCAAAAGATTGTCGAGCTCGATGTTTGTAGTTTGAGCATTTTTGAGAATATCCAAAAATTTTTGTCTATCTTGTTCGCTAAATTTAGAAACTATATTTTTTCTAACGTAGTTTCTTAGATAGCTTTCATTATTATTGGTGCTATCTTCGTGCCATTCAAGTTTATTGAGTTTTGCATATTCAATAAGTTCATTTTTGGAAACATTAAGTAATGGTCTTAATAGTTCATCATGGCTTTTTAAACTGCTAAGTCCTTTTCTGCCGCTACCACGGATTAGATTAATGATTGCGGTTTCAATAACATCGTCCTGGTGATGGGCAGTTATAATCGCGGTTGCATGATACTTTTTTTGAATTTCTTTAAGGAATGAGTAACGCTCATTTCGTGCCTGTTCCTCACTAGCATTGTTTCCTAAATTTATCGTCTTATTCTCAAATGAATCATTATATTTTTTGGCAAGTTCACATGCAAACAGACTGTCTGCATGTGAATCCGTACGGATACCATGATCAAGATGGGCAATCACGTACTTATGTGATTTTGCTGTGGTTCTTTTATGCAAAACATCCAATAAGACGCGCGAATCTACACCACCACTAATTGCGAGCACATAGGTTCCGGGCGTTGGCAATATGATGTCCATATCCTATTATTGTAGCAATGGGCAAAAACAAATAACTATGCATGAATTAATAATCTTTCTAACCGGGATTGTTGTTGGTGCCATGAATTCAGTG
>JBIOIO010000038.1:0-4390 GCA_044449925.1 Saccharimonadales bacterium (SeqCode) | reverse complement strand
TCATTGCTTATCCCGCTAGATTGAGGTGCCTTGGGCCCGGGAGATATCACTATATGACTTGGCTTTAGTTCCTCTATTTGAGTAAGTGAAATCTTATCATGCTTAACAACTTCGCTATCGTACCCTAGGGCCGCAATAGCCTGATAAAGGTTATATGTAAACGAGTCATAGTTATCTATTATTAAAACCATCTATAAAACTTTACCTAAAGAGTTCATTAATCGACTCAAGCTCACTTTTAAACGAATCATTTTTTAAATCTACACCTAGCTCATCAAAAGAAAGTGAAGATGTGTAGGTTTCAATAATTTTGGCGTAAGGGATCTTTTGTTCACCGACAGATACAAGGACTTCAATAACCGGTGATGCATTGCTGTTGCCATATAGTTGCTGTAATCTTGGTGGCAGCATCTCTAAGCTTGATCTTAGAATCTCCCTATAAAACGCAATGCCTTCAGCCTTAAATACTTTTCCCATAGACTCTCCCTCGAGTACTTTCTTATGTGCGGAGTCGTAATTAAACTGAAGGTGCTGTATAAATCTAACCCAAGATATTTCCAGTACTTTACCGCTCAAGTCCTTGGTACAGCTAACCCTATTTTCTTCACCGGAATAAAGGACCGAAATAGTTGTTGGACCAAACTTCTCCTCTAAAATGTCACTGGAAAAAACGTTTTTCATCATAAGTTTAAATAGTAACCCAATAAAGTAATAAAGCCATAAGCGAAGCGTGCAAGATTATGCTATCATAGCAGGTAGAAATTATGCCTGAACTGAGTAAGGAACAATCCCATGAGTAAAGTGGCACATTACTTACAAGAACATCTTGTAGGCGAGGTGCTCACGAGCACAGATGCCCGTCGTTATTTCTCAACGGACGGTAGCATCCTTCAGGCTCCACCTGCTTTAATTGTTTATCCAAGAAACGAGAATGATGTCCGAAAAACCGCCCGATTTAGCTGGCAGTTGGCTGAACGGGGCAGGATGATTCCTATTACCGCAAGAGGCTTAGGTACAAATAAGTCTGGCGCCGCTCTAACTAACGGTATTATGATAGTCTTTCCTGCGCATCTAAACCGTATTCTTGAGCTCGATACAAAAGCCAATACCGTTACTATTGAGCCAGGTATAAACTACGCAAAACTCCAGCAAACATTGCATACTCACGGCCGTTTCCTTCCACCATTTCCGCCAAACAGTGACTACTCCACTGTCGGCGGTGCTATAGCCGAAAACACCTCAGGCGAGAAATCGATCAAATACGGAGATCATAGGGAATATGTAAAAAGCCTTAGGTTTGTGCTGGCTAACGGTGAAATTATTGAAACAGGCAGGCTTAGTAAAAGGGAATTAAACAAGAAGTTAGGTCTGGCCACATTTGAGGGTGAGATATATAGATCACTAGACACTTTATTGGAGGAAAACCACGACTTAGTCGAGCAGCTGGTAAAACCCGTTAGACACGATAGTGCGGGATACGATCTAATAGACATCAAGCGAAAAGACGGTTCATTTGACCTAACTCCGCTTATTGTTGGTAGTCAAGGAACGCTAGGAATAATTACTGAAGCGGTACTAAACACTGAACCACACAATCCTCTGACTACTCTCATGATGGCTCGCTTTGACAGCATAGAACACCTTCAGCAAGCCGTAGTTGAGCTAAACGGCTTTAAGGAAAAACCAAGTTCTATAGAGTTAATAGACCAAAATGTACTTGAACAAGTTCAGGCAATTAATCCCAACCAGCTAAAAGACATAATAAAGCCTCCATTCTCTCCCTACATTCTAATAGTAGAATTCGACAATGGCTCAAGATCTATCAAAAGGATAGTCAAAAAAGCTAACAGGGTACTGGAAAAATACGCAACTGCAATTCAAATAGAATCAGAATCAGAGGAACAGCAAAACCTTATTAAACTCCGCGAATCAACAAGTTTACTACTTGCACATAACGAAGGAATGGACCACGCTACTCCTCTTGTTGACGCTAGCGTACCACCAGACCGTATAAGAGAGTATATTGAAGGTGTCTATGGGATTATGAAGGTAATAGGACTTGAACCAGCCCTATGGGGTCATATTGGTGACGGTAATATACACCTCCAGCCAATTCTAAAGATTGGCCAAGTAGGTGACAGACAAAAAGCATTCAGGTTTATGAATGATCACAATATGCTAGTTATTAAACTAGGCGGTACCATTGCCGGGTCAAGTGGAGAAGGAAGACTTAGGACACCTTATCTTGAGCATATGTACGGCACAGAGATTTATAACTTGCTGCACAAAGTAAAACAGATTTTCGATCCATATAACACGCTAAATCCAGGGGTTAAGTTCAATACTTCCCTAGACGATATAAAAGATATGCTAAGAAGCGACTTTAGTCTAGAGCACATCTACGATTACCTACCTAGAAGTTAGTCAAAAACACTTGAGTTTTTAGGCTAAAACAGATAAGATATGATGGTTTCCTAAGCGGACGTGGTGGAATTGGTAGACACGCAGCCTTGAGGTGGCTGTGCCGAAAGGTGTGGAGGTTCAAGTCCTCTCGTCCGCACCAAGCCATCCACCAAATATTTAGGGCGCTTAGCTCAGCTGGCTAGAGCACCTCGTTTACACCGAGGGGGTCGGGGGTTCGAATCCCTCAGCGCCCACCATTTTAAGTATTAGCTTTGATGAAAAGTCAGAGCTATTTTTATATAAACTAGCCAGTCAATCGAATTTTCTACTTGACATAATTATATCTGTTTGATATCCTTTAGGTATGGGCGATACATCTACTATCCACATTCCCTTAGAACCGGCTATCCGTAAAAAGTTTACAGCCAAAGCCAAACAACTCGGTTTTGATTCAGCTCAGGCTTATCTACGAGTTATTATTAAAGCCACAGTTGACGGACGTCGTATAAATCTTGACATTGATGACTGGGGTGAACCAAGCGATTCCGCAGCCACTCGTCTTAATAAAGCAGCAGAAAAAGCCAAGGAAGGTGTTAATCTGTCTGGTCCATTCAAGACTGTTGACGAGTTCATGAAAGATCTGTAACAGCGTGAAACCCATTAAGCGTGATCGAACATTCGAAAATCATTTCAAGCAGCGAATCAGACCGAACAGTATGCTTACAAATCGATTCAAGGAACGATTGCTGCTGTTCATGACTGGTGAACTTGGTTATCCATTGCATGATCATGCTCTCACTGGCAAACTTTCTGGTAAGCGTGCTTTCTCTGTAACGGGCGAAATACGGGTTATCTATGTAGAGCTTGAAGATGTAATTGTCTTGCTCGATATTGGTACACATGATCAGGTCTACTAGCAGGCTATAGCTTATCATCCAGAACTTAAACTTTCGCTTTGAGTCAAGTTGTAGGATGAGTCAGTCTCCACCATAGTGAAGGCTTGGGAATTTCTCCAGATAATCCTAACGGAACCGAAGTTTTTTGTACTACCGCCGCTTGCTCAACTGAAACTGTACCTACGGTTGAATTCACACTAGTATTATTTTTAATCGGGTAGAGCACGATCGTTTTATTTAGCCCAGAGTTATTCCAAGCATTAACGCTTAAATCTTTTTTAGCCACGACGGATATAGTTTCGCCCCACGGAAGGTTATACTTAGCAACTTCCGTGCCTTTTTGTATTACACTAACTTCGCTAAAGTTATGCTGAGCGCTTTGAATAAGCGGTAAACTATCATGAAGAGCGGACGAAAGATCCGGTGCGGCAGCCAGGGAAGTTATTATAGTAACCATTTTTCCGTTAACTGTAACTTGAGACGCTGATACGTAAACCCCTCCTGCCTGAGTTGTATTTCCAGTTTTAACTCCATTTATTCCGTCTGTACCCAGCAGCGAATTTACGTTTCTGACCTGAACCGTATTGGGTATACCGGTTGCTGCCGGCTGACCTACTATATTGGCAATTACTGGTTGATTCATTGACAGCATACCCAAAGATACCAAATCCAGGGCATTCGAAGTTGTAGAAGGGTCAAACCCACTGGCATCACTACCGACATGCGTACTACTTAGGTTATGGGCTACTAAGAATGCATTCGCTGCCTGCTGGTAGTTTGCGAGCGAACCATATGCCCATATGGCTAGGCTATCAGCCATGTTATTAGCCGAAGGCAAAAGCATTGCCTGAAGCATCTGGTACTCAGTAATTACCTCACCGTTTACCACCGGTACTACTGATCCCTGCTCAGCGACATACTTGTTATAAAGGGCAACATCACTGGGACCCAAAGTTATAGTCTCTCCTTGTTGATTGGTGAGAAGTGGTTTTACTTTTAGGACCACCAATGAAGTTATTAACTTTGCTACGCTAGCTGTTTGAGTCGGTGTTAAGGCCCCGTGTACAGATATTTGGTTATTGCCAAGAATT
>JBIOIO010000037.1:0-4813 GCA_044449925.1 Saccharimonadales bacterium (SeqCode) | reverse complement strand
TACGTCGCAACCTGCGGGTAGAGAAAGGTTCATTAGACTGTCTATTGTCTTTGGAGTAGGCTCAAATACGTCTATGAGGCGCTTGTGAATACGCATTTCAAACTGTTCACGGCCTTTTTTGTACACGTGAGGGCTTTTGACTACTGTAAATGTATTCTTCCTAGTTGGAAGAGGTATGGGTCCAGCAAGACTAGCGCCTGTTCTTAGAGCAGTATCAATAATTTGCTTGGCTGCCTGATCAATAACTTTATGATCATATGCTTTAAGGCGTATACGGATACGCTGTTTTTTATCGGTTTTTGGCTCGTCTGCCATAAGGTGTTGTTCCTTTCTAGCTAACGCTAGTTTGCTGTAACATCTCTTTATATTTCAAAAGCGACTTTTAGTCAGCATGCTTTAATATTAATGTTTACTTTAACAGAAACCGTAATATATTCAAGCCGCTTGGGGTTCTAAGTAGAGTAGGCCAATATCGTCCGCCTCGGGAACCTCTTCGGCGACCTCTTCTCTATTTTCAGCTCGTACCAGTCTGTATTCATTTGCAAGAAGGGCTGATCCTATGGCAAAACCACCGATGGCTATTGGAAGAAGAGCATCACGTCTTGCGGCAGCTTGTCTCATAAGCTCGGGATCACCGTTTGCGCCTCTATAATGCGGTGAGTCCGCTCCCCTCATTACTACATCTGCCCTTTGAGCAGAAGTTAGTACGTTACCTGTTACTAGCAGTGCACTAACTACATTACTTACACCTTCGTTACCATTAAGTCCTATGCCTACTCCGCCCTCAATTCCTCTAATAACTCGTGAACCTGAAGCATCTTCACTTACTATATGACCCTTTGCCTCTGCCGCAGCACGGAAGTATGCCGGTAAGGCTGCAGTCATTGATGCTACGCCATATTGGGAAGCAGCAACATGATTGCCATTTCTACTAGCAAGGCGGCTATTAACAATCGATGTTGCAATCTCTTGTCTCTTATCTGCGCGAACATCCTTAAGCATGCCTTTAAGACTGCTGATGCCTTTTACTCTGGATAGCCCTCCGTCGATGCCGTCTATAAGTCCGCCTAGTGTATAAGGGCCAATCGCTAGTGCTACACCCCACTTTGGCCTAGCTAGAGCCGTAATTATTGATAATTCCACCAGTGCTTCACCTGCGATTGTCAGATGGTCTGGCATAATTCCAGGCTTATTTTTATGAATCCACTCGACTATCCTTTGGTTTGGAGATGCTGAAGCCTTTCTAAAACCGCCATTTCTTACTGTATCGGTAACTTCGTTCCTCTTTCTGCCGGCAAAAAACGTTTGGGCATAATCTGCACCACTGATTAATGACAATGCCGTACCAAAAGAGGCCATGGACTCTAATACATCGCCATTCTGGGACACAGGAGACCTTGCAGTAGTCATCATTAACATCTTCATAGCCGTCTTTTGTTTACCTCGACTGCCGACTGAAATTGGCTCCTGACCACTGGTGTTAGCAGCTATTCTCATGGAGTGGACCACAGCTTCTCTTGCAACACTTAGTATTGGATGGATTGGTGAGATTTCACCATTCAACCCTAAAGCTACCTCTCCACCAACAGAAAAAGATATGTCGGCTAACTGGTCCCAAAGAGGGCCGTGCTTAGTGGATCCAAAGTGATCGCTGGCTTTTCCATCGCCTTTGTCTGTACTGGCAACGCCAGCTGTAAGAAGAGCATCACCAACTGTTCTTTCTTCAGGAGGAGTATGAAGTAAGTCATAAGCCTGCCAAGCCCCAAACCCAAGTCTAGCAACGGACATTGTGGTTGCTGCCTTACTTAGAACTGTGTGCTGTTCACTCATTATAGAGGTTATATCCTGGCAATCCCTCTGTTATCTGCAGAACCATTTTTCCTTGATGCGCTAGGTATACTACTTTGTGCATTAACTGTACCTAGATCGGCATATGGAGATCGTGACCGTGCCTGACCTCTTAGGATACTCGCAATTCCAAAGTGAAAATCCTCATCACTCATTCCGCCGACTTCACTCATGACGCCTATTTCATCAGCGCCTTCAGGTATCTCAACATGCGGTATGCCTACTCCGGCTCCGGCGGTGGCCTTACCCATATCTATATCTCGCTCCAGCATACCACCTTCAATAAATGTCGGTTCATATGATCCTCGTGCTTGCTCCTGACCTGCCATATACATTCCTTTCGTACCTACTTGAGATATAAAAGGGCCTCAATATTAATTGAGACCCTCTTTATTTTAATTTTGAACTTAGTTTCTTATTTTACGATCTTGGTAACAACACCGGCGCCAACAGTTCGGCCACCTTCGCGAATTGCGAAACGTAAACCTTGTTCCATAGCGATGGGAGCTAGTAGTTTTACTTTAAAGGTGATAGTATCACCAGGCATAACCATTTCCTTATCAGCAGGAAGTTCAACTTCTCCAGTTACGTCTGTAGTTCGGAAATAAAACTGAGGCTTGTAACCCTTGAAGAAAGGAGTGTGTCGTCCGCCTTCTTCTTTTGTAAGTATGTACACTTCACTATCAAATTCAGTGTGAGGAGTAATAGTTCCTGGCTTAGCAAGTACCTGGCCTCTTTCAATGTCGTCTCTTTCGATTCCTCGAAGCAAAATACCAGCGTTGTCGCCTGCCTGACCTTGGTCAAGACTCTTTTTAAATGCTTCAATTCCGGTAACAACACTCTTTTGAGTGTCCTTAATACCTACGATTTCAACTTCGTCGTTGATCTTAACGATTCCTGTTTCAATTCTTCCTGTAGCAACTGTTCCACGTCCTTTAATAGAGAAGACATCTTCAATCGGCATTAGGAATGGCTTGTCTAGTTCTCGCTTTGGCTCTGGAATTGACTCGTCCATAGCCTTAACAAGTTCCATAATAGCGTCTTCGTTGGCTGGGTCGCCTTCTAGGGCCTTAGTTGCTGAACCGCGGATGATAGGAGCGTCTTTGTCGAAGCCGTTCTTCTCAAGTAGTTCACGAATTTCTTCTTCAACTAGGTCAACTAGTTCAGCGTCAGCAAGGTCCATCTTGTTAAGGAAAACAAGAATATAAGGTACGCCTACCTGGCGAGCTAATAGAACGTGTTCACGAGTTTGTGGCAACGGTCCGTCGTTAGCACCAACAACCAAAATAGCGCCATCAATTTGGGCTGCTCCGGTAATCATGTTCTTAACATAGTCAGCGTGTCCAGGCATGTCTACGTGAGCGTAGTGTCTTTTTTCGCTTTCGTATTCTTGGTGAGAAGTCGCGATGGTTATACCACGAGCCTTTTCTTCAGGTGCGTTGTCGATTTGGTCGTAAGCAATTGGCTTATTTACGTCGCTTGGTAATTTCTTTGCAAGAACTGCGGTAATTGCAGCCGTTAGTGTTGTTTTACCATGGTCAACATGTCCCATTGTGCCGACATTAACATGCGGCTTACTGCGGTCAAACTGTCCTGCCATATTAAAAATACTCCTTTAAATTAGTTCTTTGGCTTATGATTAGTATATACATGCAAGCAACAACTCGCACGAGTTACTCCCGTTAAGTATAGATACTCTGTTTATTTTTGTCAAAAGGTAAAACCTTAAATGTTTTAGATAGGTTTTTCCTTCATTTTAAGCACGTATCCAAGGTAGCTAAAAAGTAGGTGCATAACAAACCATATCGCTATTATCCAAGCATATTGAACAAAACCTAGCCTAATATAGATAAGAGAAAATACTACTGCGCCAACTACGTAATCCAGCTGGTCGAATGGAAACCAGGTTTCGCCTGAGTCTATACCTTTTTGCCTCTTTATAAAGCTCTCAAACGCATCAGCGAGTAGCGCGCCGGCGCTAAGCAGTAGGCCGAGAAACCAAATATTGGACTGGTCATAATTTAGTGGCTTACTAATCGACTGAACTACTGAGTAATGAATATACAGGTACTTTTGAATGTATATAAAAATTATTCCGAAAATAATACCGAATATTAAGCCTCGCCAGGTTTTATGATTACCAAATACTCTTTTTCCATTGTACTTAAGCCCAAAGTCCATAGGATAATCTAGATTCTTTAACCCCGGTATCTTTGAGGCAAAAATTGGGCTAACGTTAGCAACACCTACAGGTAGGAAATACCATAGACCGAACCATAAGTTATGTATCATTTCTGCTTTAGATTGTACATCTGGTTGGCATAAATGAGTTAATTATTTTAAACGCAATAGCGCACCCATCGTGGTATCGTATTAGTGTTATGGACCTTCATAGATCACTTCGTTCGGACTGGAGCAATATAACGCCTCAGGAGCGAAATATTTGGCAACGTTTGGCAGCTGCTAGTTACGGCGTTTTTACTCCGGGAAACGTTATTAGCGTAATTGGTGGTATTACAGTAATTTGGGGACTTTACCTATTTTATAGAAACCAGTTGATCGAAGGTTGCGGCGCAATAGTTATTGGAAGACTATGTGATCTTCTTGACGGGCTTGTAGCCGAACATACCAAGACAAAAAGTCCTTTTGGTGAGTTTGTAGACGCAACCATAGATAAAATACTGATAGTTTTAGCCTTATTCGTACTCGTAAACTTGAGTCTGATACCGCTACTCGTTGGCACGGTTCTATTTATTCACTCCTGCTACATGATAGGTATCGCGTCTGTAGCCAGAATTAAACGAATTAGAATACACCCTTCAGCCTCAGGTAAGTATGCAACAGCCTTTGCCTGGGTCTGTGTATCCTTATACGTGCTTGAAAAAATAATAAAGAATGCGGATGGATCCTCTAAATATATTACTTTTGCCGCAGAAGTCTGTTTTGTAGGATTTATATTTACCGG
>JBIOIO010000036.1:0-4967 GCA_044449925.1 Saccharimonadales bacterium (SeqCode) | reverse complement strand
TTACTAATTGTAATGCTGTTTTTATGAGGTTTTAGTTCACCGAAGATGTCATGAATTTCACTAAGTCCCTCGACTAGGTTATTAATTGCATTTTTACCTTCCCAGGGTCTTGATCCGTGAGCACTTACTCCGCTTGAACTTAACTTAGCAATCCAAACTGCATTAGAAGTTTTCTCTATTTTCCAGTCATTGCCTCCATCAGGAAGAATACATATGTCCGCTCCGTAGCCTTGTTCTAGAAGGTATTTAACACCGTTCTGACCACCGTTTTCCTCGTCTGCGGTAAACATTATTCCGAAATCCAAGTCGTCCATTTTGTCACTTAATTCTTCTGCAAGACGTAAGTAACAGGCCGCTGCAAATTTCATATCAAATACTCCACGACCATGGTACTTTCCATCGCTTTTGGTTAGCTTGTAATGCTGTGCCTTTGCTGGAACTACATCAATGTGTGCCTGAAGGATTACTTTTGGATGTTTGGTTGATCTTGAAGTCGCTACTAGAGAAGGATTTAGTTTGCTTTGGTGCGACCTAACTTTCATGTTTGCTTTATTTAAAGAGTCTTCCAAATACTCAAAGCAATTAATCATATCCTCGCTTCGCTCGGCACATGTCGGGAAACATATTAGTGTATCTAATATTTCTCGGAGCGGTGTATAGGACAAGCTCATAGTTTTATACTAGATCAACTCTTAATAATGTTAAAGGAGCGTAGCGTATCATTTTGCCTCGTCGTATCCATAATTTCGAGCAATTTGCCATATTATCCTGTGTACTCGTTTATATACGTCAGGCATATCTTCGGCCATAAATAGTTTTGACAGATGAGTGTCAGTCTTTAAGAAATAAGATAACTTCTTATTTCTAAGTTCAATAGATGCATCATCAGTCTTGCCTTCAATTGAATCCAAGACTGCGATATCGGTCATATGGTTTTGCCATCTATCTGCCGGTTTTATGTACCTGGCATATTCGTTATCTCGTATATTTGATGTATATACTTCACGTCTCTCATATTCATCTTCAATTTCAAATGGCAATGTCATGCTTTCCACGCTTTGTTTTATTGTTTCTCCAAACTTCTGTTTGATGTCGAATAGCATTTCATCACGTTTTACAATTTTCTCGTCTATGTCAGTGATGTTATGCAACATATCTTCCACATAGTCGTGCAGTAGAGCAATAGTAGCTATGTTAGATATATTTTCTAGAGGATCTCTGTTGCCTAGTCGCCAAATTTGACCACTTTGTACTGCCAGCATAACGGCCGATAGGGCAGTTGGTAGGATATGTCCTTCAAGTACAGAGGTTTCTCCATCGTCTCTAAGAAGCATTGACTCTTGCCTCAAATAATTAAGAGCCATTTTGATATTCGCATCTTCGGGTATGCCCGCTTCAAGTAGAGACAATGAGGCGTTAAATTCAGCCATAGTTAGTTTTGTAGCTGGTAGTACTGCTAGTGTATCTTTTCCTTCGTGTAGATCCGGTTTAATTCGACTTAGAGCTAGTCGTAATTCTCGAGGTGCAAGAATTCGCCCACCACTTTTATTATCTATGGTCCCAAACAGTCTGCTGTAAATGGTCGGTACATTTGGAAATACTTTAACTAACTCTGCTATTGATTGGATCGTAGAACCAGGTGCTAGTACTCGCTCACCTTCTCCACGTTCTGCCATGTGATCTAAGTGTGCTTGATCGCTTTCCTGATACTCGGTTCCAAGCTTATAAAATATGTCGCTGTAACTTCCATATAATTTATCCCTATGGTTTGTTCTAGTTAGTACTTGTATTTCCGTCGGAACTATAGGCTCAGTTCCGGGTCCGTTGGGCCTAAAGAACAGAGCAATGTGGAACGCCTCGTAACCGCTCTTCCGTTTTCTCTCGCCCTGCATATCGTCGATTGCTTCATCTATGCCTCTTGGATGGCCAATTGAATAACGATCATCTTCAGTAAAGGCTTTAATCATGTTATGTGAGAACATACTAAGTTCTGCGCCTGCCATATCGTCAGGGATAATAACCGCAAAACCAACCCCGTCTGGCACTAAGTGGAGATGTTTGTAGTCGTCGGAGGCTAGTTTTTCACGCAGTGAACCTTCGGTTTTTACTCGCGATTCAACTTCCTTATCTATTCCTGCCGTATTTTCATCCAGGTATGAGAACACCTTTTCTTTTATTTCTGGAAAGTATTCTTTTGATACATCATATTGCGATTTCGCGTGTCCGCCTGGATCATCATAGAGCCATTTAAGCGCTGCACCCCGCAGATCTGATGCTAGTCGCTTATAACCTAACATCTGCAGGGCTGGAACGAAGAAATTCAAGGCTTCAGTACAGTCTCTCCAGGTAGACGGTGAGTTACCCGGTGGGTTGGTGATATTATCTAGGGTCTCTATTGCTTTATAGAAAACTCCACGTACGTTATGGTTCAATGTACCGACACTTATAGCCTCAAGCTTAAGATCGACAAAAATACTTTCCTTTCTACGAAGTACCCGCTCTAGTCTTTTTTCGCCTATTTTAGCTAGTTTTGGCTTATCGTTGTTTACGGCGGCCAAAAGTTCACGATTATGCCTCTTAATGTCTCTTTTTGTTTTAGAATACACTTTTCTGTTGATTTCTCCCGCCTCATACCTTTCATCTAGCTCTTTTAGCCTCATTTCCTCGTCTTCTTTTACTCTTGTTCGGGCACTGTCTCTCCAGATTCGAGCGGCAGATTCCCACTTGGATGCGTCAATCGCAAAAAGTAGTGCCTTAGTAAAAGCGTCAACGTTATTTACATGTGTGTCCGGATCCTCTATAAAAGCTTCTTCATCGAGCTCGGCTGCGTCTTCAAGTATTTGATTGATACAAGTCATGGCATCTGAGCGAACTCTTTCGACATCTTTTTCGGTTTTACGTGCGGTGTGCTCTGGATTTACGCCTGCATGTTCCACAAAATCGTGAACCAGAAAGGTTAGTTTGTCGATTAATACTGTATTGGGGTCTTGATTTCCGTCTTCTTCTTCACTGTATCGTTCGTAATATCTTAGGATTCTGTCGTTATGAGATGTGTACCTGTTAGACCCATGAAGATCTGCCATGAATTCTTCAATTCTGCTACTCACCATGTCAGTAAAAGGCAGACTTGTTTTCGCTCTTTCCCTTGATTCTTCTTTATCTACGGCTAATTCACCTAGAATTGAGAGTGCTGGGTCGCTTAATAGTCGCTCAAGCTCTTCAGTGCCTGGATCCCCCCCTTCACCAGCGTGTTCCGGATCTGACAAATACCTATCAGGATCATCGTTTTCTGCATCACTAAAACCGCCACCATATGGCTCATCGGGAGCAAAATAAATATTCTCTCCAAAATTAGGACCAGGAACTCTATTCATTACCTATATTATACCATATAAACAGATATAGAACAAGTATTTATACTTGCGAACCTAGACTTGTGCTTTTTTATGCGTAGCTTGGAGTAAAAGGACTCAAGTCCCATGTGGCTTTTGATTTTTCGGCCTTAATTATCGGCTGCTTAGGCTTATGGCTCATTACGATAGAAATACTATCATCGCTAAATTTCTTATCATGCTTAAGAGTAATCATAACAACTGCGCCGTCCGGAATACGATCATATAACTCTGGATGTTTAGCAAGATAGTCATCCAGCTCTAGTGACAGCTTTATATTCTGTTTAACGAACTTCTTGGTCATTGACTCCATTATAGTCTCCTCTTGGTTGCTTGTGTCAAGTAATTGTGACGCATATGCTCAAAGTTTTCTGTAATAAATTTCTTAGCTTGCGTGAATCCTTCATTATAATTATTACAGAAAAATTCTACGATAATCTCTTTATTATTCGGGTTGAACTTATGCTGGTGTGCACTCCCATGGCATGTGTCTATTCTTGTAACCTCAACCCACTTTCCATCAAGTATAGTGTCATATTGAACGGTAAAGTCTTTCATAACACCTCTGTTCAAATGCATTACGGATACTATCCTGTCTTCAAGAGTTGGATAGATTAAAAACGTTTTACCCCCGCGCGGCATAGAGCTCATTATCCTAGAGCACTAAAATATTGTCTAGTATATCTGCTTACTTCTAGCGAAAATACTCGTGTTCCTTTAATAATTCTTAAATTACTTTTTCAATTGACTGAGCTTATATTGAGTGTAACGTTCAGCGGCTAATCTAGTAAGTTTAGGATCTTCGTCTTGATTCACGAATTTCATGGCTTCTGCAAGCAATGGATGTACTTCTGCAACCTTCTCATGCATCTTAAGGACTAACTTCCTATATCCGGGATGACCTTGAGGTGTCGTACGTAGTTCGTGAAGGTGGAATGCCTCACGGGCATTATACGTAACTTTCCAGCGCATCCTATGGCCAAGGAGTGTTGCGTATTGAGCTTCCAGCTTATACCCCATTTTTTGCATGTAACTGTAAAGTTTTAGGCTAATATCGAAACAGCGCTCAAAATCTTCGACAAGCTCAGCATCTTCGACAAGCTTTGGAATCTCAAATCCGTATCTAGGCGTTAACTGCTGCCAGTTCATATCGTCTACCATACGGTGTCTTTGCAAGTCTCTGAATATACCGTAGTCACAGAGTAAATCCCAGCTGTAATGGGCTTTTTCTAGTGCTCTTCCAGGCCTGTGTCTTCTATTAAGGCGCTCACCCATGTAAGTCTTTAGTACTTCCACTTTTCTTTCATACGGCCATGAGTTGACGACGGTTTGTAGGGCCTCAAGTGATAAATTACTGTGTTCATAGAGCATGTCCGGAACAAGCAGGAGTTCGTTCTTTGGCCAAAAATCCACAAGAGTTATATCGTTAGGCTCAATTGTTGAGTATTGCTCCTTAAGGTGCTCATCCGCAAGCTTTTTGACGGCTTTTGCGGTATTAGCCCTGTAGGCTATCATTGCGCCGCCGCGTTCCGGCTTGTCGGCACGTTCTAGGTACATGGGTATAATCTTTCGACC
>JBIOIO010000035.1:0-5158 GCA_044449925.1 Saccharimonadales bacterium (SeqCode) | reverse complement strand
TACTTCAATATGGTTGCGTGCTGCAATTTCAGGCACCACACCCCCGTAAATTCTATGCAAATCTATACTTGTCGCGACGACATTACTTAAGAGGTTCTGCCCATTCTCTACAACTGCCGCAGCCGTTTCGTCACAACTAGTCTCAATGCCCAAGATCTTCATGTTCTTAGAATATCATGCTCATGAAAAACATAGTTGCGTAAATCGCAAAATGAGTAACTTATAGTTGACAAAAGAGGTAAAATTTGCTAAAATAATATATAGAATACACAAAAAATAAAAGGATCGATTGTTAAGAATAAAATGAGCGAAAAATTACCAACTCCTGATTCAATCTCAAATAACTACTCAGAAGAGCAGATACCTGAGAATGGTTTAATAGTTGCCACATCTAAAGCTAATAACAGCTACTCTAGAGACGGTACACCTCTTACCCCCGTGTCGCCCGGACACGAAATAGTATTGGTAGATGATGGCTGGGAGGTGGTAGACGGAGAGTTGGTAGAAGAGCAGGGCAACGGTGCAACAGATAACTTGAATAGTACTCAGCAAGCTCCTCCTGTACAAAACGTGGAAGTACCGGTAATACGCGACGAACGAATTATCAGTCCGCCGCCTGAACAAACTGCCAGAGAAAGAGAGAGGTCGCCATTTGATGACCTTGTTGAGATTAACAAAGTATATAGAGGTAATAATGGCAATCGCGTTAAGGTAGGCGGTGAATATCTTAATGAGGGTAGGTTTGTTAGATATGGTAATGTCAACCAGTTTGGCAGACAGCGTATAGGCAAAGAGTATGTGAAGGAAGGTGATAGATTACCCTGGTCTATATATCAGGGAGTTCAGCGACCTAGAATCCTTATGCATGCTGCAGATGGTACGACATATTATGCCAGGGGTAACACCCTTTATAATCTTGATGAAATTAGGAGAACAGGTAAGCGCGTGGGCACGATTATTGAGGATATAAATGGTCGTAGCGGTTTAGCAATGACAACTATAGGCATGCCACAGATTCTACCGGATGGTAGTGAAACTGCTCCAATTAGCAAGGCTACTGTTGACCTTGGATCCCTTATAGCAACTAGTAAGCAGCCTCCGCATCGTGGAGAAGATCCGTTTGAAGCAGCTGAAGGACTACTGTCTCAATATGAAGATGAAACAGTTAGACGGATTCCTGGTAAACCAAAAGAAGTTCAGTATTTGCCCGGAGACAGCGGAGCTATACGTATGGGCTTGGAATTTAGTATTCCAGGAGCTGCTATTGATTTTAATCAAGGCATAAAGCATCTTGATAATCAATGGACATCAGGCGAGGACAGAAGAGCTATGATTCAAACAAGTAGCGGTCACCGCCTTTATCTTAGGGGTGATAAGATCTACGATCTTACTCGAAGTGAGGAAGCAGGTATGCCCGTATTATGGGACCTTGAAAGCAGTAAAGCCATAATAAAGGATGATACCAAAAAATTCAGAGACTACAGAAAAAGGAAGAAATTAGAAGCACGTTTGTCTTGGGATCTTGTAACTAAACAGTACAGAGAAAACATAATAGATTATGAGGATTCTGAAGTGTTAGATTTGCCTGCCTTGGTCATTGGCAAAAAATGGAAGCTTGCACCAGATTACGTGACCGATCCAATAGAGCAAGTGGTTCTAGGATATGGATTCGGCGATAGCGATTTAGTAGATGGAGAGTACGAAAACCGGGGCGAAGATCCTTTTGCAGCTGCAGACAAATTTCTAAGAGGCCTAAAGGTGCTATTAGATAATGAAAATACAGACCACCGATACCGATGGACCGGGGATTTACAGTTTAGAAACCAATCCGCATTTGAAGATGTTCGGAGAGGTAGTGAAAATGAAATCCAGGACACCTCACCTGAAGGCATGAGAAATCGTACACGACTGATGATGAACAGAGCTTCACAAAAGCTGATGGAACTACATTTTAAGGCAGGGTTTAAGCTCGATGAGAGACTTACCGGAGCGCAAGAAGCTATGATGCAGATGTTGGAGTATGGTAGCGACGTAGCACGAGAAAAACGACGTCAAATTGCAAGCGGTGCTCTTGGTGCTCTAGCGCTGGGTAATAGAGGGCTAGTTTACGTTGGCTTCAAAGCAGGCCGAGGTCGTGTTAAAGTCCAAGAAAATCTTAGGCGCGCTGCTGATTATTACAATAGCGAAGAATTTATACAGAGACGACGCCAAATTGCTCGAGGTACCATCGGTGCCCTATTACTGGGAAGCAAAGGCGTTGGCGTTAGGCTAGGTGTATACCCAGGACTAGGTGTGTATCCTAAAAATAAGAGCCCTGAAGACGAAAATAACTAACGATATGGGGCTGTCATAAAATAGTTTGTGCCTGATACTTAAAGAACTTTTTTAATAGACAGCAGCGATAAAATACCAATATTTGGTAAATACCTCTTCGGATATATACTTTTAAGTAATGAGTTTTAGAAATTTAGTTAAGAAGTTTATTCCACGTAGTTTATTCGTCTCAATCGAACCATTCGGCCACCTAGTAGAAGCAATAACAGTTAATGCACTTAATGGTTTTCCTTCTCGAAACATCAAGGTTATTGGGGTTACGGGTACTAACGGAAAGACCACGACAGCTTTTTTAATACACAGAATGCTTCACGAAGCAGGACACAAAGTTGGTTTGATGAGTACCGTTGGTTACGGTGTAGGAGATGACATTAAGCCTCAAATACATCACATGACTAATGTCAGTGTGCCCGAACTTATGACACGCATGAAGTGGATGAAGAAGCAGAAAATCGAGTGGCTGGTCCTGGAAACTACTTCTCATGCCTTAGCACAAAACAGGGTCTGGGGTGTCCCGTATTCCATAGCGGTTATGACCAATATTACACATGAGCATCTTGCATATCACAGAACTTTTGAGAGATATTTAAATGCAAAAAGAAAGCTTTTTGTTCTTGCCGATAAAAATAAAAAAGGTCTTAGGGCTGGAATTATCAATGCCGAGGATCCTAATGCCGATGCGTTTATTAGATCGATCAAGAATCCCACAACGTATGGGATTAAAGATGGTGACATACGGGCTACTGACGTTAAGCTGTCTTCAACGGGAGTAGACTACGTCGCCAAAATCGAAGGCGATACGTATAAAATTCATTGTCAAATTCCGGGAACATTCAATGTATATAATTCTCTTGCTGCAATTGGCGCAGGTCGAGCAGCTGGTTTATCGGTCGCACAAATAGAAAAAGGTATAGCTGCGCTTGAGAGTGTAGAAGGAAGAATGACGACAGTAGATGAGGGCCAGGACTTTACGGTAATTGTAGATTACGCACATACTCCAGACAGTTTTGAAAAAGTGTTTAAGGATATAAAACCAACGGTAAAAGGCAAAATGATAGTCTTGTTTGGCTCACTTGGGGGAGGAGATAAAGGCAAAAGACCGCTTCAAGGTAAGCTTGCAGGCAAGTACGCAGATGAAGTAATAATTTGTGAAGAAGATGATAGACAAGAAGACGGGCAGGCAATAATAGAAGAAATTGCAGTTGGGGTAAAAGAGTCTGGAAAAGTTTTGGATAAGGATATGTTCTATGTACATGACCGACCTGAAGCAATTCGATTTGCATTCAAGCGTGCTTCTAAAAATGATACTGTTTTGCTTCTTGGAAAGGGACACGAAAAGACCATAGAGCACGCCGATGGTGAGCATCCTTGGAACGAAACTGAAATAGCCAAAGAAACACTACGCAGCATTACTTGACGCGATTTTAGCACTCAAGTATAGTGAGTGCTAGAAGTAGGTGTTTCATTGCGAGAAAACATCTGCAGATGGCTAATTAATGAGGAGGTTTAGCGTACCATGAGTACACCATTACAACCGCTTGGTGACTATGTAGTTGCTGTAAATGAAGAGGCAGAGGCAAAAACTAAAAGCGGGCTGTATCTTCCGGATAATGCCCAGGAAAAACCTAAGACGGCAAAGATTGTTGCAGTAGGTCCTGCCGCAAAGCAGGTTAAGGTAGGAAGCCGAATAGTTTATAAAAGCTACAGCACTACCGAAGTTAAAGTTGAAGGTACCAATTACATTTTAGTTAAAGAAGAAGACATTCTAGCGACAGTTAAATAGGAGGAGAATTAAATGGCAAAGAAAGTTTTTTATGATGATGATGCTCGGAAGCGAGTATTAGGCGGGGCTGAAATTTTATACAACGCCGTAAAAACTACGATGGGTCCAAAAGGGAGAAATGTAGTTATTAGTAAGTCTTATGGCTCACCATCAGTAACGCATGACGGGGTGACTGTTGCAAAAGGTGTTGAACTTGAAGACGTAGATGATGAAACTCTTGGATACAAAGTAGGCGCGGAGCTCATTAAACAGGCTGCCAGCAAGATGAATGATCTTGCAGGAGATGGCACGACAACTGTTACGGTTTTAACCTATCACATTCTAAATGGAGCTAATAAGCTCATTGCCGCCGGCCATAACCCGATGCTCTTACGTAAAGGACTGGAGAGAGCTTCCAAAGACGTAATTTCTCAGCTGGATGGCTATTCTGAAAATATCCAAGGTAAGAAAAACCGTGTTGCCGAAGTAGCAACAATATCTGCAGGTGATGCCGAAATCGGCAATCTCATAGCAGACGTTATAGATAAAGTGGGCAAGGACGGTGTAGTTACTGTCGAAGAAGGACAGGGGCTTAAACTTGAAAGCGAAGTTGTTGAAGGCTTTACGTTCGACCGTGGTTTTGTGAGTCCATACATGGTTACAGACACCGGACGCATGGAGGCAGTATACGACAAGGCGGCCGTAGTTATAACTGACAAGAAAATATCTAGCATCCAGGAATTTTTACCGCTACTTGAAAAGCTTGCTCAAAGCGGCAAAAAGGATCTTGTACTGATTGCCGACGAAGTTGAAGGTGAAGCGCTCGGTACTCTCATACTCAACCGACTCAAAGGAGTATTTAATACTGTAGCTGTAAAAGCACCGGCATTCGGGGATCGCCGCAAGGATATACTAAACGACATTGCAATACTTACAGGTGCTGAAGTAATTACTGAAGACCGGGGAATGAGTTTTGAAAACGTTGATACTGACGTCGTTGGTTCAGCTCGAAAAGTAATCGTGGACAAAGACGAAACCACAATCATTGAAGGCGGTGGAAAT
>JBIOIO010000034.1:0-5612 GCA_044449925.1 Saccharimonadales bacterium (SeqCode) | reverse complement strand
GTAAATATTACGCCCGATGGTGGAATTGAAATATTGGATGCAATCGATTGAAGTGTTAAGGCACTAGTATATGACGATTTGGTATCATTTTCGCCGTTTACATATGAAAGGTTATAGGTACCGTTATTGTTTAGTTCAATTAAGTATCCCTTTGTAAGGCTATAGCTTGAACTTCTTTGTGGTAAATAAGCGGCGGTTTTAGTTGCCGGTGTGAGCGAGCAGGCATTTGCTTGACTAGCTAATGCTGAGGTTGATGGATCATCCAGAAAAGCCGTCTTTTTCATCGTACAAAGGGCACTCGTAACTTGGTTAAAATCTATCGAGGGCACCGGATACAACCAGCTGTCTTTTACGCGCGTGTTGCAGTTAACCGGAGAGGTAACGCTGGGACTGCACCAAACTCCAGGGTGACTGGACCCGTCACCACCTACTGAGTAGTCTGGCCTATATGTTGAGTTTGCGCTGGTAACATCATTATCGCTAGAACCATCCATTCTAATTCCCTGGTTTGAATGTACCGGTCCATCAGCACTTTCATTATTCCCAAACCACAGAGCACTGTCTGAAACGACAGCATAGCTCGCAAATGAAGGCGCACCAATTTGTGCCTGAACTGTACGCTGGGTTGTGCTATTAGCCACTTTTCCAATGGCTTCTACGGTGGCAATTGTAGAACCACCTCCTTGAGGCTTGATCCAAAGGGTGTAAGTACCTTCGTTCACGGCGTTAGCATCAATATAGTTATGGACATATGGTCCATATCCTAAGACTGGGTCAGGAGTAGTTGGTGTTGTTTGTCCATCTTTGTAATCGGTCTGGTTATGGCTTAAGTGCCAAAGGTAATAATTAACACCAGCTTCGGCAATATTAAAGGCTTTTTGGCTTTGAATATTATTTCCGACAATAAATATATTGGTATACATTACTTCAAATACAGCTACAGTTATGATGCCCAAAACTATGAGGAAACTAATAAGAGCCGGGGTTATGAAGCCACTTTCTGAATTTGGAAATAGTAATCTTTTCATAAGTTAGACTTTCTATTCCTTAAGCTTACTTCGAGCGACAGTGAAGCATTACCTGATGAGTTCTGCGATGTTTGTGGTGCTGCAAGGTTAATAGTAATACCTTTTATGCTATGCAGCGAGGCAATCGGTGTGGGCAGAGGATTTCCCAACGAATCTAGATATACAAATGTCGAAACCCCATTAAGTTTATATAGGTTGCTAATAATAGTATAGGTCTTGGTCTCAGAAGTTATCTGAGTGCCAATAGGAGGGTTAGCGGTCATTGGAGTAACATCGGCATAGAGAATGGTTCCGGCAGCATTTTTATAGTAATGGATGTACGATACGTACGTATCAGACGGGAAGAAATAACCATATATCGTTATGTCGTCTGCAGAAGCCTCAGTTATGTCGGTAAGACCTCTTAGTACAGCCGCAACCCGTTGCGACTGACTTGCAAGTTCGCTAAAGGCCGTACCATCGCTCTGCAAGCCTAAATACCCTTTGAAGGCATTTGTGAAAAAGGTCAGAAAAGTAAGAGATACCATTATTGATATGGCCATAACAAGAACAAGCTCGGGTATAGTGAAACCTTTTTGGTCTGGTTTTAATTTACGTAGTAACATTTATGCCCGCCAATAGAGGTACGTCCGGCAGAGTAAGCGTGTAGCCGTTCGCCGAGACTTTAATTGTTACATTTCCGGTAGATATACCTGTTAAGTCCGCTGTGCAATTCAGAGAAGTTCCACTGGCTGCACCGGTACACGAAGCATTGTAGTCCTGTCCCGACTGAGAAAACACAATTGACGTCGAGCAGCTGCCAGCGGATGCGCTACATGGAAGATTTGCGCCAGTCATAGTAAAAGCAAAGTTGCTCAGGTCTGTACTTGCTAAGCTTATCGATGAAGGCGTGAGTGTTTGGACACGGGGGTAGTTAGAGTTCGTTGTTAGCATCAATCTGACTTTTTGCAAATAATTATTGCCGTTGTATGGATAGGTAGTTGTGGGCGGAGATGAAGCCACGTAAGTTGGAACGGATATAGGATTGAATGAATTTATGCCGCCGTAAGGGATTGCAGCTGCCAAGTAATAAGTTGTGTTGCCCACCTTGCAAGAAACAGAACCGTCGTCACCGCAGAAAATATAGGGTCCCGGTACAAGATTGGCAAGACTTGCAAGACCACCTGAATCGGTAACTGGTCTTATATCTGAGGGAGATAATGTATCGAAGTAATATTGGGTATCGCTACTTGATGTATATTTCTTGTAACCTCCTTTTACATATATTTTTGCATTTGGAAGAGGATTACCACTTACATCTGTGCTTTCAATTACAAGGCTGTTTATTCCTTGAGGCTTTAATGTCAATGTGACGTTGCTCGATTGTTGGGCAAATAATTTTTGAGAAGAATAATTGGGTTGTAGCGATCCCGAAGGAAGTATCGTGGACAATGTAGAATAGCCGTTTAGCGATGCAGTAATTGTGTAATTGTAGTTGCTGGTATCCGGGGGTAGGTCGTAGAATATTGTTTCCCCGTTGCCATCACTGGAATCGGCAACATTTACATGAGGCGTAAGCGACGTATCACTAACCGATACTGTAGCTCCGGATACGGGATTACCATTTTGGTCTATTACTTTGACAAACAGGGCGCCAGTATTGCTAGCTGTTTCGGCAACTCTCGCTGATATTTGGGTGTCTACTCCAGCTAGTAAAGTGTTTGTATGATCATAAACAGAAACATTGATTATTTTATAGTCCGCCGGGTTAAGATCGGTTGCCGGTGCGCCGGACGGTGGGGGATAGTTCCGGCAATACAGCATTTTTGTGGGTAGATCAGGATATGAACCACAACCATCGTAAGCATCGTCTACATATTTTATGTCTGTTTTTATGGTGTAAACTACCCCGCTTAAAGTTTGGGTTTTACTTGCAGGCAATGGATTTGTAACAGATATACTTCCCCCTTGGATTCCAAGTTCGTCATAAGGCAGCGATTTTAGATATTCGATCTGGTTAGTAGCAAGTGCTGAGGCAGCCGATTTTTCCTTGGATAAAACGGCGCTTTGGACTAAGGAAATGAACAATCCAAACATGGAAATTACTATCATAGTCATAATAACTATAGCCACGGTCAACTCAACAAGCGTAAACCCATTTTGGTCCGTTTTATGGAGTCTCATACTTCTTGAGTATTATAAACCATTAGCGTGATTGTTACATCTATAAATGCTAGGAGTTTTTAATTACAATTTTCTGAATTTTTGGATTTACTTATATTTCGCTTTACAAGGGTAATCTATGCTATAATTTCGTTCAGGAAGCATATGCTTTTTATATTCGGATACGGTGGGCAAAAATGCATAAAAAACAAAACTATCCTAAATACATAATCTGGCAACGTAGGCTTACACGGTATGGCAGCGCATAAAAATTCTACCCTGTTTTATAAGGATAAGCCTTTATTTGGTTTAGATATCGGTTATGACCGAATTAAGGTTATGCAGATAGAAAACAATAAATCAGCTCATGAGATTATTGGCTACGGAGTTATGACCTTTGATCCAAAATTGATTGAAAAGGGAGTTATTACTGATCCAGGCGCATTGGCCAGTCAGCTTTCTGAATTTTTGAAAAAAGATATAACGGGAGTAATTAACGCCAGGCGAGTCGTTATAGCAATTCCTGCTGACCATACCTTTATTAGAAGTGTTGTTCTTCCAGTTGCCGCGGCAAAAGACTTGGATAACGCAATCAAGCTTGAGGTCGAACAGTACATACCGATGCC
This sequence comes from Saccharimonadales bacterium (SeqCode), assembly GCA_044449925.1. Taxonomy (GTDB): domain Bacteria; phylum Patescibacteriota; class Saccharimonadia; order Saccharimonadales; family UBA4665; genus JBIOIO01. The sequence continues at coordinate 1,816 of JBIOIO010000034.1, read as the reverse complement.
GGTGAGCGACATGAATATAGACTACAACGTCATCAGGCAGACAGATAAAGAAGTCCAGATACTTGTTGTAGCCGTTTCAAAAGTGGTTGCAGAATCTTATATAGCGGTGGGCGAAGCTATGGGACTTGAAGTAGTCGCTCTTGAGCCTTCCTTTACAGCAGTGTCCAGACTGTTTTCTCAACTCGATAAAGCTGACTTACCAACGGTGCTCATCGATATAGGAGCAATATCTTCTGATGTTATTGTGTACGACAGTGGTGTAATAACTGCAGGCACGGTTCCAGGTGGTGGAGATACATTGACTGAAGATGTCTCGAAAAAGCTGCGTATCTCGACCGAAGAATCTGTTTTTATTAAAGTGAAATATGGGGTTGGACCCGGTTACAAGCAAAAAGATATTCGTGCAGCCGCTGAAGCCCAACTCAAACAAATCGTCCAAGAAGTCGAGCGTATTAAACGATACTACGAAGAACACCTGGAAGGAAAAACCATTGGTCAAGTCATAATTACCGGCGGTGGATCCAACCTGCTCGGAATAAACGATTACTTAACAGAGGCTCTCAGGGCACCATCCAGATCATTTATACCTTGGCCAAAACTAACATTTCGAAACATTAATCCCCCTCCCGACATAGACAACATGATATACGTTACTGTTGGTGGACTTGCGATGCTAACGCACCAGGAGATTTTCTCATGATCAACCTTCTACCTGCAGAAGCTAAGCAAAATATATATTATGCCAGGCGTAATTCTATGCTAAAAAACTGGTTACTTGGACTGAGCTGCGGAATTATAGGCATAGTTATAATTACTTTTGTAGGATTAATCTTTATAGATAAAGCATCTAATGACACAAATGCCCTTATAGCCAGTACACAGAGTCAGCTTAAAAGTGAAAACTTAGGACAAGTACAGCAGCAAATTACCGACATATCCAATAATCTAAAAGTTATGGTTACGGTTCTATCACAAGAAGTTCTGTATTCCCAACTGTTCAAGCAAGTGGGTAGCGTTATACCAAGCGGAGCTATACTAACGGGCTTAAATATTCCCGCAGGAGCAACCGGTATAGATCTTCAGGTTGATACTAAGGATTACCAGACGGCTTCACAAGTACAGATCAACCTTGAAGATCCCAATAACAAGATATTTTCTAAAGCGGATATAGTATCGATTCAGTGCCAGTCTGATGCCCAGCGTGATAGTAATGGAAACATCATAGGGTATCCGTGCATAGCTCAACTAAGAGCTCAATTTGTTAAAAATAATCCTTTCCTTTTCATACACAGCAAAAGCGGGAGCAGTAAATAATCATGAATGCTAAAAAAGTCTTCTACGCCATGATAGCCGGCATTGTTGGCGTTTGCATCTTGGGTGTTGTTACTATAGTTATGGGAAATTCTGTTCTCAGTAAACATTCCGCTCACCTGGAGAAGCTTCGACTAGATTCTCAAGTATTAAATGCCCAGCAGTCTTCCCTTTCCGAAGCCAAAAAGGAAGTTCAAAAAAATACTGACTTGAATAACATAGCTAGGACAATAGTTCCCCAGGAAAAGGACCAGGCTTTAACCGTCCGCGAAATAACCGACATAGCAAACCAGAACAAGATCTCAATTACCAGCATTACTTTTCCAGCTTCTAATCTAGGATTAGGCACATCAACTGCTCCAGGATCAAGCAGTACTCCAACTGCGCCTGTAGTACACACACCAAGCCAGTTACTACCTGTTCACGGGCTTTCTGGCTTTTATATTATGCCGATCACAATACAAAGTAGTACCAATGATCCAATAACTTACGGCCAATTTATAGC
>JBIOIO010000033.1:0-5667 GCA_044449925.1 Saccharimonadales bacterium (SeqCode) | reverse complement strand
TACCCTGGCTAGTGGTTCTGTGCCCGATGGACGTATTAAAACCCTGCCATTGTCGCCTAGGGACTCCGTTTGACTAACTATAAATTTTTTTATTTCAGGATCCTCCAACACGGATTTATCTTCGACTCGAATATTTACCAGAGCTTGAGGAAACGGCGTTATCTCATCACACCACTCTGCAAGATTTTTGCCAGACTCTTTGACCGCCTTAATTAGATGTATGGCGGCCAGAATACCATCCCCGGTTTTAAGAATATTGGGCATAATTATGTGACCAGACTGTTCACCTCCTAGTTCAAGACCAGTTTCTTCCAAAGCCTCTAGGACATAACGATCACCTACGTCAGTTCTAACCAGCTCTATGCCATGTTCCTTAAGTGCTTTCTCAAAGCCCAAATTGGACATGGAAGTCGCAACTACACCCTTAAGTCCCTTTACTACGGCTAGTATGTACATAATGTAGTCGCCTTTTACTTCTCGTCCAAGGCTGTCTATCATAATCAGTCGATCGCCGTCACCGTCCAGGGCAATTCCTAAGGATAGCTTATTTGTAAGCAACCTATTTGCGAGTGCTTCAGGATGAGTGGCTCCGCATTTATCGTTAATGTTTCGACCGTTTGGCTTGTCGAAAATCGGGCTAACGTCAGCGCCTAGTCTTTTAAAAACATCTTCTGCTATGCCGCTGGTTGCGCCATTCGCAGTGTCTATGCCTATAGAGTACTCGCTAAGATCAAGACCGGGAGCAGACTCAATCAAGAAATCCTTGTATTTCTCTACTAGACTGTGGTCATTGCGGGCTTTAGCCGGTTCTTTATCTTGTATTTCGCTGTTAATTAACGTGTTAAGTTTGGCTTCTTCTTCGTCACTAAGCTTATCACCACTACCCGAAAATACTTTTATGCCGTTATATTCATAAGTGTTGTGACTGGCAGTAATCATGATACCGGCAGAGAAGTCGCCGACTTTAGTTATGTAGGCTAGTCCAGGAGTTGGTATAACACCAATATTAACTACGTTGACGCCGACACTTATTAGTCCGTCTATGACACAATGGACGATTCGTGAGGACGATTCCCTGGTGTCGTGTCCTATTACTACAGTTTCTCCTGGGGCTGCAAAACTACTACCCACGGCTTTAGCAATCTGCGTGCATCCTTTGTCATCTAAAGGATATGTACCAGCTAGACCTCGAACGCCGTCTGTACCGAAAAGCTGTCTATCCATGATTGATCTTTGCTATAGCCTATTTCGGATTACTCCGGAATGTAGCTTATTTCCTCATCGCTTAATCTTAGAAGTCCCTCATCGTTTCGGCGTTGATCAAGATAGTGGGATATAAATCCAGCTGACCTGCCTAAGATGAAAATTGCATTAAAGAATTCAATATCTATAAGCTCCTGAAGCTGATCATATGTATAGCCAAGTTCGGACTCTATTATATCGAGCATGATGGCGGCGATTGTGCCGTCAACATTAAGAATAAGATTACCTTTTTTAGCAGTGGTGATTGCTTCTATTTCTTTTGCAAATTTTAAGTACCTGTCACCGTTGGTATTATTAGTGAATTTTTCAGTGAGTATGCTTACCCTGGGATCAGGAGTATCAATCCTATATTTTTTATGACCGATTCCCGGAATTATTCCCCCGCTAGACGCGAAAGTACCGACAAAGTCTTTAGGATCAGCCTTAGTTGTTACGCCTCTGAGCCAGGCATCAGCTCCGGCATTAATAGCGCCTCCAAATCGTGGACCGATTGTTAATAGTCCAGTTGTTAGGCTTGAGGCCAGATCTTTTCCTGCACGAGCCGAGATTATGGTGTTTACTGCTCCGGCAACGTAAGGACCGTGATCAACCAGAAGACGAAGAACATAGTCTGTAAAATCTATCAATTTTTGTGACGATACTTGGGTTCCTAGAAGCATGGAGATATAGAGACTAGCTAAAGTATTATCTTCGACTAGCTGAAGCAAGTCTTTATTAAGCACGCGCACGTCACCTTCGACATCCCCTGAAATATGGCTCAATATTAAGCTCTTGTGCCTGTCGTTTATAGGTTTATGATCATTATCCATATGATTCCCTTCACTATTTTTAACTATTTCTGGTCCAAGATCTTCAAAAACATCTATAACAGTTGCCCCGACTCCTTTCAAAGCGTCCTTCTTGGCGGTCGCTGTTTCCTCGTGGTTCTGTGCCATGGCTTTGGCATGACCAAACTGCGGAGGCTCTTTAAAAAGTTCGGCTACCGTTCCTGCTATGTAGGCAATGACTCTCTTGGTGACTTTGCCTTGTTTAATAAGGTCTGCAAGTACGTACTCATCGTCACCACCTAGTTCTCCGAAGTAAACGATTTGCTTTGTGTCTGGGTCATTCTCTGCCATCAGAAAGGCGTCTGCGGGTGTCGTAATTGGGTATCTATCGCCGCCAAGAGCAATTGCGAATGAAACACCTCGGTTATTTCCGGTAACTGTATGAATAAGCTCGTTTACCATTCCGCCGGACGTCGATACTACGGCAGTGTTCCCTGGAGAGAATATACCGGCTTTTACCAGTTGAGGGTAACGTGTTCCGCCTATTGCACCAAGCTTCATAACTCCCGGAATAAGCACTCCGACAGATGCCGGACCGGCAATTATTATATTCTTCTCTTTTGCCAACTCAGCAATCTTAATTGAGTGTAGTTCCGGTACCTGCTCTGCAAATATTGTCGCAATTTTAAGATTAGGGAGTTCTTCCATAGCTTCGCTGATACTGGATAAGACTCTTCTGGCAGACTGGACATTTAATACGCAATTAATCTCTTCTTTAATATCCGACGGAAGACTGACCAAGCTTTTATACACTTTAATAGTAATTTCTTTTTCTCCCCAAAAGTATCTTTCGAGTTTTCGGCCGCTGCCTATAATTCCAACTATGTTAGGTCTTTCAATACCAATACAGTAGGCGTAGTCGAGCATCGACTGTATGATCCCAGGGTGTGATCCGAGGCTAACAATTTTTGCATTGAATTCACGGAGATTGAACTGAGTTTCCTGTCCACTCACTACTTAATCTCCTCTAGCGCTTCAGCGACTGCTTTAGTAAGTGGAACGTCTGGGCCGTGAACTGCACCAAGTAGACCGTTTTCTTTTAAAACTGCTTCGATTTTTGCAAGTCCTACTTCCTGATTTGGTCCACCTCGCCTTACATATACCTTGACACCCTGCTGTTTCAACTTATCCATCACTTCTTTAATAGCTTGGATAACACCAGAAAATGTTTTTGCTACGTCAGTAAAGTTAGCAACCGCCCCTCCGATAAAAAGTACTTTCTTTGGAGAGTTTGAAGCAAGCAGTAGCTCAAGCAGTCCTTTAGTATAAATATACGTCTCTTCGGTGTTTGGGTTACCGCTATATTCTCCGTAATTTCCTAGTTGTTCGCCAAATCCTTGGTTATATATTTCGTCGGCAACAACCACGCTGGCGCCTCCTCCGGATAACAGCAAGAAAATACTTCCATTAGGTTCCAGTACGCTCAATTTAAATGAAGCTGGGGAGTTTTCATCAAGCTCCAGTACGGTTTTCTCTTGTTGTGTAAGTGCCTCGTCCGAATGTCTCCTGAAATCTTCGCTGGTCCAATCTCTAACAAAAAATGTTCCGGCATCATCCACTTCGATTGCGGCGTCCAGCAAAGTTAGCTTGTCTTCATTTAGCAGAAAGGGATTTATTTCTAAGAAGCTAAAATAATCTTTAGTAAATAGGTTTACAAGCTTTTGAACCACCTCGGGTCCTAGTCCGGACTGCTTAGCAAAGGTTGCAAGCGAGGATTCATCTTCATCATCTTTCAACTTAATATGAGAGATACTATCCTGATTATTTTCTATCTCTACACCGCCTTTCGGGCTAAATGAAAGAGTCTTTCCCTGTCTATCCATGGTTAGAGAAAAATAGCGTTCATCTTCTGGCTTGTGTTCTATGACCGGTTCAATAATAAGCCACTTATAGCCTTTTGAGGTCAGATTTTGGACTGCTTCGGCAAGACCATCTCGAGTTATATTTAAAAGTACTAGACCTTTTTTAAATCTGCCTTTTACTGCTTCGTCTACCTTTACTACAAAAGTTGAAATTTCTGATGGTACTAAGTCTAGCTGTGGTGCTAGTGGTTTTTCGGCATCAATCTGCCAGCCTTGGTAGGGATTTTCAAGCACTTCAGCAAGAATTTTCTTTGCCCTATATTCGGATAATTTTTGGCGTGGCACAACTTTAATTCTAGCAGAATTACAGATGTAATACTACGAATATATCTACTTCCATACTTAGCATTACGCTCTACTGCTCCCTTACAATTGGGTGTGGCTCAGGGCGCGGCTCATCAGGCAGCTCTCCTGGGTCGCTTATAGAGTCTCGCGCTGGCGGAGATACGGCTTCAGCACCTGTTGCTAGCGGACCCGCGTGACCGGCCACGGATTGCCTTGCTTCAATTTCTTCGGTTGTTGGTTCTGCGTTATGATCTTGTGGATTTTCATTGTTTGTTTTTGACATGGAAGTCTATTGTAATACCGCCAGTTTTACAATTCAACACCCTTTTTTAGATATTTGTGACTATTTTTACATCGTAGTAAGTAATAATTTTTAACTGAAGTAATTTATTTAAATGTATACTACTACTAGTTTTAACGTAAGGTGGAGGAGAATATATGTTTACATTACCCGATCTAGAATACGGATACGATGCATTCGGAAAATATATTAGTAAGGACATTATGGAGCTGCATCATTCCAAGCACCATCAAACATATGTAGACAAACTAAATGCAGCTATTGAGAAAGCACCTGAACTAAGCGATAAAACAATTGAGGAGCTCATTAGTAATCTTGATTCAGCTCCAGAGTCCGTGCGAAGTATTATTAGAAACCACGGTGGCGGTCACTATAATCACACTCAGTTTTGGAAGTTTATGTCACCTGATGGCGGCAGTGAACCATCGGGCGCTCTTGGCGATGCGCTTAAGGCCAAGTACGGGGATTACCAGTCATTTATGGACGCATTTGGGGAGAAAGCCCTTGCAGTATTTGGAAGTGGCTGGGTTTGGCTTCAACCTGACCTGTCTATTACTTCTTCACCGAACCAGGACTCTCCACTTATGGCCAAAGAAGATGCCCCGATCTTGGGACTCGACGTCTGGGAACATGCCTACTACCTTGATTACACCTATAAGCGCGCGGACTATATCCAGGCCTGGTGGCATATTGTCAATTGGCACGAAGTAGCCTCAAGATTCTCTAAATCTAACTGAATACTCTATTCGTTTCGGTGAAGAAATATCACTTGCTCGGTATTTTCTTTGAGCGTTTCCACTTTTTTCTTACGATGTCGTCTTCTTCTGGATTTGGGCTTTTGTACAACTTCAGAACCCTTTATGGCCGCTCCGCCGACAATTGAAGGTGAGACTGAGGACTTGTGTGGTTTTTCTGGCGTCTTCACCTCTTTTTTCTCAGCCGGTGCTTTAGTTTCAACAGTCGTTTTTGGTTCGTGCTTGTCCTGGGACGGCAACGTTATAGTTGTTTTTATATCGCCATCGTATTGCTTGCCGATGTGTGTTTCTACTGAAGACTTTACCAGCGAATAGTTCTCTCTGGAATGCTGTATTATGGCCTGCGTCTCATCACGTCCCTGTTCAGGTAAGTC
>JBIOIO010000032.1:0-5726 GCA_044449925.1 Saccharimonadales bacterium (SeqCode) | reverse complement strand
TAGTAGCGAAGCTAACGCGTTAAGCATCCCGCCTGTGGAGTACGGTCGCAAGACTAAAACATAAAGGAATTGACGGGGACCCGCACAAGCGGTGGAGCGTGTTGTTTAATTCGATGGTAAACGAAGAACCTTACCCAGGTTTGACATCCTTGGAATTTCTGCGAAAGCAGAGAGTGCTTTATTGAGCCAAGTGACAGGTGATGCATGGCCGTCGTCAGCTCGTGTCGTGAGATGTTTGGTTAAGTCCATCAACGAGCGCAACCCTTGTGGTTAGTTGAATTTTTCTAACCAGACTGCCCTGGTAACAGGGAGGAAGGAGGGGATGATGTCAGGTCCGTATTTCCCTTACATCTGGGGCTACAAACACGCTACAATGGCCGGTACAAAGGGCAGCCAAGTCGCGAGACGGAGCAAATCCCATCAAAGCCGGTCTCAGTTCGGATAGCAGGCTGAAACTCGCCTGCTTGAAGTCGGAATCGCTAGTAACGGTAGGTCAGCTATACTACCGTGAATACGTTCCCGGGTCTTGTACACACCGCCCGTCAAACCATGAAAGTCGCCAATACCTGACGTGCCAGCTTGCCTGGCCCTAAGGTAGGGGAGATGATTGGGGTTAAGTCGTAATTGAGTTGCGACCCCGCGAAGTAATTCGCGGTGAGAAAACTGGCTATATGCTGGAACATCTGAGTATCGGACTGTACTATAGTAATGAAATGTTGCTAAGTGACAATCAGTTCCGTGCAGAAAATCAGCAGGGAAGGCTACAGATGCAATCTGTAGAACCCTCAGAGACTACACGCCAGACCCCTAGAGTGACGGAAGCCTATTTACTAGGAGCACTGCATGACGGGACATATAATGTTGGACGTAAAACCCACAGGTTTTCACAGAATGACATTAGATGGCTTGAGTTATTGCAGGAGTGTCTAGAAGAATTAGGGTTTAGATCTTGGATATATAAGGAAGGAAAGTATAGATCTGTTTATGTTCTTGAAACATCAGCAAAATTTTTATCTGCTTCTTTCAATCCAAAGTATTTTGTCAATGAAGATGAGAAGATTGCGTATATACGTGGCTTCTTTGACGCATAAGGCGGAGTACCAAAGAACCCTAATGCACGATTCTATATTCAGTTAGTACAGAAGAACCAACCTAAATTAGATTGGATCAGAAGTGTATTAGTTGAAATGGGAATTAGCTGTGGAGTGATCCACATACCTAGTAAACGCATCGATCCAGACTATTACAGATTTTTTATTTCGACTCGTTCGCATAAAAAATTTTGGAATATGATAGGATCTTGGCATCCACGAAAACAATTGATTTTCGAATCTAGGGTGAAGATATAGTCCATGCCTTATGGCGACATAGGGAACACCATGAACAAGGTATCCGTACGGGAACGTGCGGATGGATTACCTCCTTTCTAGGGAGAATACTAGCATCAATACGGAGCAATCCTTTGAGAGCTAGGTCGATCTTGATAAATTGTAAAATCAGTACTGACAATTTATATATCCAGCTTGCTGGACAAGATATCAGTTTCTGTAACTACGAACCGACGTTGATTGCACTATTCAGTTTTTAAAACAATGTAAAAGAGCGTCTTTTGCGAGAACGCTCTTTTTGTTTTTATGGTGGCAAATGTAGGCACACAAGATGCTACTGGTAAACAATGAATAAAAAGCGTTATACTTCTTCGGAGAATGTATACAAAAAGTAGACAACGAATTCTAGCGGCAACTTCCTTGTTTTTAATTTCCTTAGCATTTTCAATTTTGCCTGTATCTGCAGCAAAAAGTGCCACATCCTCAAGTTCTGGAGGAAGTACAAATACATCGGCTTCAGGCAGCGTTACCCAAAGTTACAATGCGAGCGGCACTGTATTAACTTCGATGATAGTTGAGTACAAACCTAAAGATAAAACTTCCGTAATACCTCTTGCAGATTCGGAAATTAATAAAATGTTAGGCGTAGTTATACCTAGTAGTAACGCCACAATCGTTCTAACCCCTCTAAAAGTAACTACTCAGCAAGTACTAGTTGCTCAGAGTGGGTCGTATAGCGCCTTAGTTAGCAACCAAACTGGAGCAATAAAAGCGGGAGACTATCTTACAATCTCAGCCTTACCAGGTATAGCTATGAAAGCTAGTGCCAATCAGACAGTTATTGTCGGAAGAGCTTTAGCAAACTATGACGGCAGTACCGCTATAACTAGTGCAACTTTGAAAAATGCTCAAGGGGCTAGCATTAAAGTTGGAATAGGACGAATACCAGTTGATCTTCAACTCGCACCAAACCCACTTTATCTGAAAAACAGCAATAGTATTTTTGTTTTTCTAACGAGAGCCGAATACGATATCACCAACAAACCCGTTAGTCCAGTAAGAACCTACTTAGTTGGACTTGTGTTCCTGGCAACAATTTTAATAACTGGAATCGTCCTTTATTCAGGCACGAGGTCTTCAATTTCTTCTATAGGTAGAAATCCGCTTGCAAAATCCGCAATCGGTAGGGGAATGTTAAAAACCGTGGCAGTTGGACTTCTAGTTTTTGTTATAGGTGTTGGTGCTATTTATTTGATATTAAATAAATAGATTTATTTACTCTAGTCTATTACAAAGTAGTCAAAACCAAACGTACTTCCGCCTGGTGCAGGATTGGTTGCACACACGCTAAAATTAGTAGTCGATCTATTTATGTAGTAGCCGACTCCTGCTGCACCTGAGCCTACTGGTGTAATTAGAATATGCGGAATGATATCGAAAGGTGTACTAAAGGTTACCGTTACGAAGCATCCGACGACAGGGATACTTCCAGTATTTATTGTTATTGATCCTGCTGTATCAGTGCCACTTAGACTTACAGAACCACCACTACCTAACGCTGCTCCTCCAGCTCTATTAGGTATCGGGCCACTAACACTTATGTGATGCTGCAAAACTAAATTGCCGTTCAGTTGCAAATTTGACGTAGTTATTTGCGGCGCAGTTACTGCACCCCCGAATGATCCACTATTAGATACTTGCAAACTTTTGGCAATGGATACCGATCCTTGAATAGACCCGTTTCCCCCTACTGTTAAATTATTGCTAATCGTCGCTTGACCAAACTGACCTGTTCCGGCAACAGAAACATTATTTAGGGCTGTGGTTCCCTCAACATTTAAATTACCTGCGACTTCTAGGCCCTCCTTAACAAGAACTTGACCAGCAAAAACCGCATTTGATACGACATTTAAAATATATTGGCTACTACCAACGGTAGCGTCATTATTGGCTAATTGCTGAAGAGTAGATTGATCTAAAGACTGTGTTTTTACTCCGTTATTTTTTGACGAACTTTGACTCTGCATAAATGCAACAGCTATTATCGTACCTGCCATGAGTAAGATAGACGCAAGAACAATCAAATAAATATTAATACTAGACTTGATTTTGTTTATAGGTCCCTTCTTCTTTTCTGGTTTGGATGAATCTTCTTCTTCGCTGATACCATCTGGTTTGGACTCTAGCGCTTCTTCGTCAAGACTGGTATCTTTAGAATCTAAAGCCTCTCCATCACTAGTAGTGTCTGGACTGTTTGTTTCCGCCGGTGACTTTGGAGAATCTGTAGATATCTCAGGTTCAGTCTCAGTTTTTTTAGCTTCTTCTGTGTTATCGTCAGCCATTTTTATATAAAACTCTTATGATTATTTACATCTCTTATGATACTACATAATCCTTTACTCTAATTATTACGTCTAGTGATAACGTATAATTGAATCAATATTAAAAAAGAAATATGTCACACCCTGATTATATAATCGATAAACCTGTCAAAACCAAAAGGCAAAAAAGATACCGAAGAGTCTCTTACGTATTTGCTTTGGTGCTACTAATTTTCATTATTATAGTTGGTGTAATCATCTATGATATTTTACACTTAAAGGGTAGTTCAAGTAAAAAATCGGTTGGAGCAGAAATACATCAAACAATTGCGGGCCCTCAGACATTTAAGTCCGCGTATTTTCAGTTTAGTGATAATGCTAAATGGGTATTTGCACCAAATGATAGTAAGCCAAATAAATTCGTATATTTATCGTACGTGGGCGGAGTCCCGGTTCACTCATTATCCGTATATATAAATACAACTCCAATTCAAAGTGATCTTGCGACAACCAACGTTCTGCCAGTACAAATAAAAAACGATAATTCATTCGTAGAGTCGTCTTTGTCGGCTAACTGTAACACAGTGTATGTACCGTCAGACTTGAAGCATATAAAAACTAAATCAATTAGTGGAACTAGCATGCTATGCGTTCCTGATTCGCCACAACTAAGTGTTATGGTAGGTCAGATAGGCGGAGACTATAATTTGATACTCAAAAGGGAAAATGGGCAAACTGCGAGATACATAATTGTTTATCACAATCTTTCAATTGATCCGGACCCAGCAACATTCATACGTATCATGAGCACATTCCAATCTTTATAATGCTATAATTTATTACAATGAAACTAATATATACAGGGGTAATTTTTTTGCTTATGATCATTGTAAGCACCATCGGTGTATTTGCCGCACAGTCAAATTCGACAAATTACCAGGTAAACGAAGTACAATTTGGGGCAGGTGGTTCATTAAATTCAAGTTCAGCACATTACAATGCACAAGAAAGTCTTGGATCGACAGCCGGGGGTGTAACTAAGAGTGCAAATTATTATGCAAATGCAGGTTATTTGACGCCAAATGCTCCTTTCTTAGAAATGGTGGTGAATGCAGCCACTATCAATCTAGGTACTTTAGACGTTGCATCAACTTCAACTGGTACGGCAACGTTTCATGTCAGAGCATATGTAGATAGTGGGTACGAAGTCGTTTCGATGAATGATCCCCCGGTTAATGAGGAAGGTAAACTTTTAGCCACTATCCCAACAGCTGCGGCTTCAAGCGTCGGTACGGAACAGTTCGGAATTAATTTAGTCAATAATTTAACTTCTTGTACTCCTGCAGCACCGGCTAATTTTGGTGCTGACCCAGTACCTGTACCCTCGGGTAGTTATGCTACAGGACAAGCTGCAACCGGGTATAATACTTGTGGCAAATTTCAATATAACAAGGGTGATATTATCGCCCAAAGTAATATTAACGGTTGGGGAGAAACCGATTACACTATCTCATATATTGCTAACATAAACTCATTAACAAAAGCTGGAGTATATAATATGACACAGGATCTTGTTGCTGTAGCGACATATTAGAGAGAATTTACTGATCAGATGGTTAGAATTACTGATTAATTTTTAGTCTAAATCACCGATACCTTTATTATATAAAAATATTGTTGCGTACATATAACTTATGCTATACTTTTCTGGAACGAGTGAGCTCAAATAACGTCTGAGTAGCGGTGCAAATAAATATGTATAAAGATATTTCATCAGAAATTCGAACGAGGCTATCACCAATTAAAAGGATAGCTATCCTGGCTTTGGCAATAATTATCTCTACAGTTCCAATTCTAATGTTGGACGAAACAGCCATAGCTGCTCAAATCACTAGTCGATCACTTCTTATAGGGTCCGCACAGCCAGGTGCTACAACTAACTACACCTTCGGCTTCACCCCCGCCAGTACCACCCAAATCCAGAGTATTAAAATACAATCTTGCACAACCCCACTTGGTACATGCACCGCTCCATCAGGCATTAATCTATCAGGAGGAACTATAACTCAAAGCGGTT
>JBIOIO010000031.1:0-5858 GCA_044449925.1 Saccharimonadales bacterium (SeqCode) | reverse complement strand
GTCTTATCTTACGGCTTAATAATCCATGCATTGCCGCTAATAGTAGGCTGTATTCAAGGTTTGCTCTATATGAGTGTAATCATGAGGTACTATTACCATTATCGTAAGCACGATTAATCATGTGCAAAACCCTTCATTTATAAGGCATTTCTCAGATGTAAGTGTGCTAATATAAAGGATATGCTTCATAAAATTAAGTCGGCGACGACCAGCGTTGCGCATAAGGCCCGCTCTGGTGCTACTAAAGCCACTGGTGTAGCGCGTTCAAGAGTCAGTAAAGCTAGTAAGAAAGACGATAATTATCTTGTAGCCCTGGATATTGGTACTGAATTCGTTAAAGCCCTTATTGGCAAAGTTAATAATGAGGACAGCACGGTCGAGATAATAGGTGTCGGCCGGTCCCACCAGGGATTAAGTGACATGCAGGCCGGTGCTATAGCTGACATTGCTGCGGTTGTAGAAAACTGTGATAAGGCTTTGAATGAAGCCGAAGAACAAGCAGGTGTCAGTGTCAGAACGTGCATTATAGGAATTGCAGGTGAGCTAGTGAAGGGAACTACTACAACCGTAAGGGTAGTTCGTCAGCAAGCCACAAAGCCGCTCGATATAGCAGAAATGGAAAAAATTATAAGCCTTGTTCAAAAGAAGGCAGAGGATAAAGCTAAAGAACTCTTAAAATGGGAACTTGGTGGTAAAGAACCAGATGTTAGGCTTGTAAACAGCGCATTAGTAAGCATAGAAATTGACGGTTACCCGGTTACTAATCCAATAGGCTTTCAAGGCAAAGACGTTATCATCCAGCTATACACCGCCTTTGCTCCATTAATCCATATTGGAGCTCTAGAGAAAACAGCTCAGGAACTTGACCTTGATCTATTAGCCGTAGCAGCCGAACCCTTTGCTGTAGCCAGAGCAGTGATTGGCAATAACCCCAACCAAAGCCTGAGTGCCATACTTATGGATGTTGGTGGAGGAACAACCGATATTGCTGTTATTAACGAAGGGGGAGTGCAGGGAACCAAGATGTTTGGAATCGGAGGGCGAGCCTATACTCACGCAGTAGAGCGTGATCTAGGTGTAGATTTTGAAGTCGCCGAAGAATACAAGGTGGGATTAAGCTCTAATCAAATTGTTGCATCTAAGCGTCCAGCCGTTGAAAAAGCCCTAGGTAAGACAGCTGACGTATGGATTGGAGGAATAGAACTTGCCCTCGGAGAATTCGATAAACTAGATCACCTTCCCCATCGTATGTTTCTTTGTGGCGGAGGATCATCACTCGATCTTTTAATGGAACGGCTTGAAGGAAGCGAGTGGTATAAAGTGTTACCTTTCACCAGAAAACCTTCTGTTCATCATATTCGACCTGATCAGGTAGCTGGAATTAAAGATATAACTGGAAAGGTAAATGACCACACTTTTATTACCGCAATGGGCTTACTAAGAGTTGGAACGGACACCTTGCATTTCACAAACTCTAGCTCAATACGGGATAAACTTGATAAAATGTTAAGCATATAGATTATGGCAGATAAAGATAAGGATACAATTTACGTCGACGTTGATGATGAGATCACAGGCGTTATAGATAAACTCAAAAATAGCGACAAAAAAGTTGTGGCTCTTGTGCTGCCCAAAAGAGCATCTGTATTCCAAAGCATTGTAAACATGAAGCTATTAAAGCGTGCCGCCGATAGCAGCAAAAAGAATATGGTGCTAATAACTAGTGAAGCAGCACTTTTACCTCTTGCCGGAGTTGCCGGTGTCCATGTGGCTAAGAATCTGACATCGAAGCCATCAATCCCGATAGTTCCAACCGGACTTCAAGACGACGACAGTGCGATTACTGATACAGGAGAAACCTTAGATGATCAAGAACCGGATCCTAACACACCGGTCGGTGAACTTGCGGCTGCGTCAGGAGCTAAACCAAGTGATGAAGTAGAAACCGTAAAACTAGATGACGGACCCGTATCCGATAATGAACTTACCCCTGCTGGACCAAAGAACTTTGAAGCACCTGCAGCTGCAGCCGCTGCTGCTGCCAAGAAGGAGAAGAGGAACAAGAAACTCAAAGTACCAAATTTTGAACGATTTCGTCTGGCTCTAATACTCCTTGGAGTACTTATAATTCTACTCATCGGTGGATTCATATTTGCCAACGCAACTCTTCCAAAAGCTACCATAACAGTAAAGACTAACGCTACAAAAGTTGATACAAACCTGAACTTAAACCTAACTACGGGTGCATCAACTTTAGATGCTCCTAATGACACCCTACCGGCAAAACTGGTCACCGAGCAAAAATCCTACACCGCATCAACTGTAACTACGGGACAGAAGAACAATGGTAATAAAGCCGCAGGAAATGTGACCATTACAAACTGTGGATCAGGAGATGCGACAATACCCGCCGGCACAGGATTTAGCTCAGGAGGAAATACTTATATAAGTCAAAACGATGTTAATGTTCCGGTGAGTGACTTTCATGGTAGTAACGGACCTTGTAAAAATAACGGTCAAGCTACCGTGCAAGTAACTGCACAGAACGGTGGAGCCGGATTTAATTTACCATCAGGAGCTAATTTTTCAATATCAAACAGTCCTTCTGGTTTATCTGCTGTTGGCGGTACTATATCGGGCGGAACAGATAATATTGTCCAGAGTGTTAACCAAAACGATATTAACAACGCGAAAGCAAAAATTAACACAAATGATCCAACAGTCGAGCAGGCTCTTATAAATTCTCTGAATCAAGCAGGATACGACTTTGCTATTAAAGCTACATATTCTCCTGGTACACCAACCGTAACCCCAAGTGCTGCGGTCGGGGCAGTAACAAATAATGTAACAGTAACTGAAACAGTAATTTACACCATGTTTGGTGTTCATAGAGCTGACCTACGGGTTCTAGTAGACGATAACATCAATAGCCAGATAGATTCCTCAAAGCAGAGCATACTTGATGATGGAATTAACACAGCTACCTATTCAGTCAATACATCTACACCAACTACAGCTCAAATAGCTATGAGCGGCGTAGCCATAGCCGGACCTCATCTGGACACAGCTTCTATTAAGAAAATAGCAGCCGGACAGAAACCTTCAGATATACAGTCCCAACTACGAACAAATCCGAATGTTACGGGAGTTGTGGTAAAACTAAGTCCTTTCTGGGTAAGCTCGGTACCAAAAAACAGCACGCGAATAAAGGTTATCATAGCCAAGCCTACAACCACCCTTAAAGCGAGTACGAATGCCGGATCCCAATAGGTCGGTACTTGCCTTGGACGTCGGTAGCAAACGAGTCGGTGTAGCAGTCGCATCTATGTTGGCTCAAATTCCCCATCCACTGGTAACTTTAACCGCAAGCGGAGAAGTACTTATAGCCGAACTCAAACAAATAGTAAAAGAGGAAAATGTAGAACGATTTGTCATCGGGCTGCCAAGAGGACTTAACGGGCAGGAAACGGGTCAAACCAAGGACACGAGGGACTTCAAAGACTTTTTAAGTAGCCACTTCACTTTGCCGATAGATTTTCAGGACGAAGCACTAACTTCAAAAAAAGCCGAACAAGAACTGGATAAAAGGGGTAAGCCATATAAAGCTGAAGACATTGATTCACTTGCAGCAACTTACATATTGGAAGATTGGCTTAATGAACATCGAGGGAAACTATAGATATGGCAAAAAAATACTCTCGCATACAAAAACCATCTATATATCCTAAGCGGATTCTTTGGCTGTTCATTATTCTATTCATACTTGCCATCAGTGGCGTTATTATAGCTCGCCACGTATACGATGCAGATCTTAAGCCCGTCAGTACTTCCCAGGCAACCAAAATTTATGTAGTAGCAAAAGGTAGTAGCGTTAAGCAAATAGCCGATGGTTTAGAAACAGCCAAACTTATTCGTAGTTCCTGGGCATTTCAGCTATACGTTCATAGCAAAGATGTAGCCAGCAAGCTCGAAGCCGGAACCTATGCGCTGTCCCCAAGTCAAACCATTCCGGAAGTCGTGGGTATTATAATGCAGGGCAAAGTAACACAGAATCTTGTAACAATTCTTCCGGGACAACGAATCGACCAAATAAGAGCCAGTCTAATAAACGATGGATTTAGTCCTCAGTCGGTTGATCATGCTCTTGACCCTAGTCAGTATGCGGATGTTCCGGTCCTTCAGTTTAAACCAGCTGATGTAAACAATCTTGAAGGACTGCTTTGGCCAGATAGCTTTGAAAGATCACCAGATACAGATCCATCGGTAATTATAAGAGAATCACTTATAGAAACTGGCCATTATCTAACGCCTGACGTACAGGCTGCATTTGCCACTGAGGGTTTATCGACTTATCAGGGTATTACACTTACTTCCATAATTCTCAAGGAAGTTGGTAAGGCCAGCGACCAGCCACAAGTAGCTCAAGTATTCCTGTCACGCATGAAACAAGGCATGAAACTTGGATCTGACGTCACAGCTCTATACGGGTCGATAAATGCTGGAGTATCTCCCGATCTTAACTATGACTCTCCATATAACACACTGCTTCATACTGGCTTGCCTCCAACACCTATAAGTAATATAAATACATCATCACTTTATGCCGCAACACACCCTAGTGCTACTAATTGGCTCTACTTTGTAGCCGGAGATAATGGCAACACTTACTTTTCCACTACCTACCAACAACAACAGTCAGATAAGGCCACTTATTGTCATAAATTGTGTGGCGAATAAGAAAATCATAAGGGATTTGCGTAGTAAGTAAAATTTGTTACAATGATATGGTATCAGTTACAGAGGTAGAATAACTTCTGAACCGATAATTCATTTGTAATTTTGGCCTGAAACTATTTAATAGGTCGTTTGGAGATTGTATAAACACAACACATTCTACCGCAACGAAAACCTTGGCTGTTCCCCGATCAATCGCCCGTGATCGCAGCCTCTATCACAAACTGCTTCAAAAATCGCGCCGTAAAATAGTACGGAAGCGAGCATTGCGTGTTGGTTTTGTTATTTCTAACCTAGTTTTACTCATTGGTATAGCCATTTTTGTAACCCAAACACGCACCAGCGGCCAGATAGCAGCTCCAATTAGTACTTCAACCTCCTCTGCAACAGCAACCAACCCACTTGATCAGGTATCTTCGGCAGATATAGCGCTCACCGTGGCAAGGATGACCTCCGTTCCTGAGACAACTGCAGTAGCAAACGAAGCCCAGTCCGAAGCAGCAGATATTGCAGCGACAACAACCAGCGACAATGTTATAACAAAGCCCCAAGTCGTTAACACGGCTGAGAAATCCATAGCCGACGTTCAGACCTATACGACAGTAGCGGGTGACAGCGTGACGAGTCTTGCAACAAAGTTCGGCGTAACTTCAAACAGCATTGAATGGTCCAACGGTCTTAATGGCCCTACATTAAATCCTGGAACAAAGTTACGAATACCCCCGGTAAACGGCATTGTCTATACCGTTAAAGACGGCGATACGGTTGCTAGCCTAGCAACGAAGTTTCAGTCCAATCAAGCAAGTATCACTGCTTTTAATGACGCTGAAATAAATGGTATTAATCCAGGCGAGCAGATAGTAATTCCTGATGGCAGTGTCACATCCGCTCCAGCAAGTTATGGTGCCGCCACGAGTGGTAACAGTTTCGCATGGGGTGGAGACGCTCCTGTTTACGGCTATAACGGTTATGACTACGGTTACTGCACCTGGTATGTAGCTTCTCAAATTGCTGTGCCGAGTAACTGGGGTAATGCTACTTCATGGGACCAATATGCTCGTATGAGTGGATGGAATGTTAGTAATGCACCAACAGTGGGTGCTATTGCTCAGAAACATGGTGGT
>JBIOIO010000030.1:0-5894 GCA_044449925.1 Saccharimonadales bacterium (SeqCode) | reverse complement strand
GATATTATCTTTATAAACTCCATCGATGATCCGTGGGGTTGCGACGACAAACAGGGCCGCATCTTGTTTGATAAGCTAGGCGGCACGCAAATTATTAGAAACGACGGACATTTTGGCTCAGGAACATACAAGCAGCCATACCCCACATTCGACCTGCTTAATAGGCTAATTTAACGCCTAGTTTTGCAAACAATTGTGAAGTAACACCCCATGCGCTAGGCGTTCTGCACTACCAGTTGGCGCTGCAACTGAGATAATTCTTCCGTTAGTAAAGGATACCGCTTTTGGAAACTGGCAAACCACATTGTATGGACGTCCCGTATCAAAGGTAACTAAGGAGGCATTGTTTTGGGTTTTAACACTAGCAACTTTTCCACTGAATAGTACTGCATCATTACCGTAAGTACTATAAAAATCGTCTCGCTGCATTGCGTCTGCTAGCTGCGAGGTAGTAACGCGTTCAATTCCTATATTATTTCTAGCTTGTAAGATACCTTTCCAAAATGAAGCCAGACCAACGATCACAATTGCAATCAAAGCCCCTGCGATTATAAGTTTAGTATTACGATTCATGAGAATTTCCTTTCCATTAGTTATATGCTCTTTTGCAGCACTCAAAGGCAGATCTGTAAGGGTTCTTGACCAGATTAGTAATCGACCAAACCTGGTTTTCTCTGCCTCCAGCATGTCGGCAAAAGTTTGCTGCATGGTTTTGCTGTACTGCTTTTGAAACGATTGAGGGTAAAGGTGTAGCAAAGAGCCATAAACAATTATCTGTTTAGATTTAACAATAGACCCCATAGCTTGACTCCAGTAACTGGCGCTCA
This sequence comes from Saccharimonadales bacterium (SeqCode), assembly GCA_044449925.1. Classification (GTDB taxonomy): domain Bacteria; phylum Patescibacteriota; class Saccharimonadia; order Saccharimonadales; family UBA4665; genus JBIOIO01. The sequence continues at coordinate 5,067 of JBIOIO010000030.1, read as the reverse complement.
CGAGCAAGTACTATCGTGTTTCTGTAGTAATCTAATTCCTGACTTAGCGTTGCTTTGCCTTTGCTGGAAAGTCTGTAATAGCGTCGACGTGTATCGTCGGTTTTGTCTACCTCAATCACAAGTTTCTGCTCAAGTAATTGCTTAATACTTGTATAAAGTGCACCCGGACCCAGGTGTATTTTTCCGCTACTATCTTCTTCAATCTGCTTTATGATCTCATAGCCATGTCGCTCTCTAAGGCTCAATGCCAGGAGTATACTAAATGCCACTTGGGGAAGTTGATTGTATTGTCGCTTCATAATCAACAGTTTATATCTAACTTAGATATATGTCAAATTTAGATATAGTCTTTCAGAAAAAGCTTTCAACCCTCGAGCTAATTAATGTAAGCTTTAACCATGTCTAAATTTATAACAGGGAATCGGACAATACTTGAAGCTCTAGAATTGTTAAAAGCTGAAGGTTTTCTAGACTTTCATACCTATTCGGAAGATTGGATCATAGAATTTTATAAAGATGAAATACACAGATATATTTTTGGTTATCAGTTTGATATCAATAGCCAGGCTTGCTCTGCAATCGCTCAAGATAAAGTAGCTACCCATTTACTTCTAAAAGATAATAATGTCAGTTCAGTGCCTCACTTTTTGCTATCAACGGTAACAAGACCGGATATCCAATCAACGCAGCTTGAAGATCTGTTTAAAAAGTACAGTTCATTGGTTATAAAGCCAACTCATGGTTACCGCGGTGAAAACATTAAGTTATGTAAGAATGCTGACGAAGTTCTGGAGTTTACTAGTCGTAAGCTAGTCTCAAGCTGGAGTGCTTCTCCTTTTGTGGACATCAACCGCGAAATTCGCATCGTTGTATCAAACGAAGAAGCCAGGATTGTGTATGAGAAAAGTGACCCAAATACAAAAGATGGTCTCAAAATGTTTAATCTGAACCTTGGTGCTAAAGCTAGCTTTATTGATCTTAGCTCAATCGATAGTAAGCTCTTAGACTTATCTAAGCAGGCAATAAATACAGTTGGCCTCAAGATCGGAGCAGTAGACATAGTTATCGATAACAAAAATAACGCATCGGTTTTGGAAATTAATAGCGGCTTTGCATTAGACCATTTTGCAGAAAGCTCAGAAGAAAATCGAGAAAAAGTCATAAGTTTCTACAAAGAGTTGATAAAAGGCCTATTCTAACTATTAATTTTTGCTAAATTAAACTATGATCTTTATGTATGACGATGCCAGACAATGCTGAATCGCCGATTGAGTTCAGACCTTATACGTCACCTACCGGAAGTGAGTATTTATTACCCTCGGACGTAGAACTAAGACTTCCTAGCGAATCATCCCTACCTCCTGAAAGTATGCAGAGGCTTGTCTATATACCATGGGACGATAAATACCTGGACAATGTCCCGGGCGAATATCAAGAAATATTTAAAGGCATACTTCCTGAGCTTGGGGTTCGGACTACGGATGTACACATTGCAGTATGCACGCCGTATGTCAAAAAGCTGGGAGATACTATGGTTAAACTTTTTAATCATAGGGCAGTTTACTTAGGCTTCATGCTACATGATATAGGCTGGAACCAACTCACGGATGAGGAGGTTGCTTCAAGTCTTGGCGTAGCTGGACTACAGCTTAACGAAGGGGCTGTTGGTCCTAAGCAAAAGCATGCAGTTCTTGGTAGCCAAAGAGCGGCTGAGATTTTAGAGGAAATTTCACTCGATCCTCCGCTAAGTGCTGATGAAAAAGAGCTTATAGTTGGAGCTGTTAGATATCATGATGAGCCATGGAAACTAAGTGAGAGTGATGACATACCACTTGAAATGCAAATTGTCTGTGACGTTGACCATCTATGGTCCTTCACTCATCTAAACTTCTGGCAGGACACGGTTAGAAAAGGAGTTGAGCCAGAGGTCTACATTAGTAATCTGGAACGTGATTTAGATGGCTACTTTGTCACTGAACAGGGTAAAAAGATGGCACATGACATGCTGAAGGAAAGAAGAGCCGAAGTCGAAGCGATGCAACTAAGCGCGTCTGGATAAAATATTTATTTCTCTACGCTAAAAGTCCCAGTTAACTCGTCATGAAAGTGATCATGGAAATGGTATTGCCCAACCGAAACGAGGGTGATAGTAAACGACTGATTCTGATCCAATAATCTCTCCGTGACTCCGTCGTAAGGTACATGATGCTCATGCGGCCCAAAAGCTATATTTCTAGTAACATTATCTTTGTTTAAAAACGTAATTTGATCACACTTCTTGGCGTCTGTATTTTTTGGAGAGATAACACTGTCCTTGATTGTAACGGTATAAGTCTTACCTATATGTGGGCAAACGTCAGACGCCTTGGCCTTAGATGAGTTATATATTCCTACAATTAACACAACAAGAATACCAATGCCAACTAATCCAGGAATTGAGTATTTTTTTAAATATTCCACGAGTGGATTCCTCCTAAGCCTACCACTATAACTGTACCATGCATATATGACTGTATAATTAAAAAGTAGACAGGAAATTTGAGCTAACTAGCATTAATTTATATCGAAAATGAATAAAGCAAAACTGGCAGATGTTAGCGGTGATAAGGAAATCTATATTCAGATTATAGCCTGGTTTTTGGTGGCCACAGTATCAATACTTGCTGTAGTTGGATGGGCAGGTTACTTTCAATGGCATATATTTCCCATCTCGACCTATCAGTTCTTCCCAGTTCTAGGTTTATTAGCATTCTCAATATTGTGGACACACTACATTATTGTTTTTCTAAAAACCAGGTGGTCCATTAATAGAGCCGTAACCGCAAATTATTTTAGGTGGACTGGTTACGCAGTACTTGCGCTTATATGTCTTCATCCTGGTCTACTTATTTACCAAAGATTTAGGGATGGCTATGGCTTGCCACCTCATAGTTATGAAACTTACGTTGCACCGGGTCTAGGATGGATAACACTGGTAGGCACAACCTGCCTGTTAATATTTTTGGCTTTTGAACTTCATAGATTTTTTGGAAAAAAGTCTTGGTGGCACTACGTTAGTGATGCAAGCGATCTTGCTATGCTCGGCATTGCTTATCATTCTTTAAGGCTTGGTACGACTCTGCAGCAAGGCTGGTTAAGATACGTTTGGTATTTCTACGTAGTTACTCTTGTCATGGTACTCTTGTACAAATACATCAACAGATATCTAAATCGATCGGCTGAAGCTAATACCTAAATTCTAGGGCTTGGCAACGTGAAAATCAGAGACGCCGTCGCCTGTTACTTTTCCTGACGAATCACTAACGAATGTATATAGGGGCATTCCTTTGTAAGCATACTGCTTGGAACCGTCTGACCTAGTAATGACCGTTACATTTGTCGGCAAAGTTGCAGGAGCGTTGGATGCCTTATAAATTGGCCATGCAGAAGTACAGGAACCACTACAATTACTGACACCGTTGGAGTCACCTCCATAGGTGTACAGCGCATTACCACTTGAGTCAGCTAAGTAGCTACCAACATTTGACGCGGTCTTAGTTTGGACAATGGCGCCAGAGCTTGAACTGGTATTTGAATTACTAGCAGGAGTCGAATTATAGTTGTAGCCTGAATTAGAGTTTGAAGACGGAGTAGATTTATGATAATTATGATAAATCAGATATCCGCCGACTATGACCACCACAATCACCACTAGTCCTATAATCATTGATGAATTTTTCTTCACTCTTGTTACCTCCGAGTTTATATATCCCCAGTATAAACTAAATGTCCTAAAACCAGGGACATAAGCTGGCAAAAATATGCCAAATTTAATAACATAGTATTACAGTAGACTTCCAGTTTATACAGCTATACTAGAGTAAGATGAATAAGTATAGACTGAAAAAATCAGACTACATAAGCCAAAAAACTCTGCTTCTTACTCTAGAATCAGAAAAAGGCAGAGATTTGGACTATTTTCCTGGGCAATACGCGGCGATAGGTTACATGGTTGATGGAAGGCCTTCACCTGTACGCTGTTTCTCAATTGTAAGTTCTCCCAACCAGAAAAACGAACTGCAATTCGCCGCCAAAGTATACGGTGATTTTACCCAGTCGCTGGCTAATCTGAACATAGGTGATGAAATGTTTGTCTATGGACCTTTTGGCAATTTTGTATTGGACGAACACCTTGATAGAAATGTAATTCTGCTTGCAGGAGGAATAGGTATTACGCCATATATAAGCATTATTCGTTATGCAACCGAAGCACAGCTTTCAATCCCTATAACCCTTCTATATAGCGTTGGATCCCAAGATAGTATTCCATTCTATGAAGAACTTTTAGCACTTGAGAAAAAAAATCCCTACTTTAAAGTATTTTTCTTCGTAACAAACGGCGGAGTAGAAAAGCTAGGCCCCGGCAGAATATTTAATACTCGCATAGAAGAGCAGCATCTCACCCAGCTTACTGGAAATAACTATAATAAGTTCACTTACTTTATATGTGGCCCTAAAGCCTTCATGCTAGCGATAAAGGAAGCCCTGGATATTCATGGAACCGAGCAAAGTAGGATAATAACTGAGGAATTTACACCAACAAGCAAACAAAATGTCGAGTATGAGTCACCTAAATTTAGCATTAGGCGCTGGACTTACGGGCTGTCTGCGGCATCCTTAGTAACCGGTGTAGTTTTATTCATGACTCTAGATATTACACACGCTCTAAATAAACAAGCGGCCGCTGAGGCTGCAGCTAATGCTCAGACAACGTCCAGTCAAAGTCAGACTCAAAATACAAACTCTACAACTACCCCCTCGACCTATCAGCAAACGACTCAGCCTTCACAGAATTCAACTACTCCGTATACTCAGAGCCAGTATCAATCACCAGTTACCTCGGTTTCATAGATGGAGCGTTATCAGAAACACTTTAAGGCACTTGGATCGGAAGTGTATCTAACTCTTGTCTCAACTCGCCCTTCAAAAGACATAGAGCTTTTATTCTCAAGAATAATCACCTACATAGAAGCTTTCGAAAATCGCTTTAGCCGCTTCAAAGAATCCAGTGAACTTACAAAATTCAAT
>JBIOIO010000029.1:0-6186 GCA_044449925.1 Saccharimonadales bacterium (SeqCode) | reverse complement strand
TGAAAGGACTGCACCGAGATAAAGGGTCACGAGACGGCCGACGTAGTAAACCAGCAGTATAACGGCGAAAATTAAGAAGGTAACCATGATAAGTAAAGCTGCTACACCTTCACCGCTAGTCTGTTTGACGACTGAAGTCAGCACGTTCCAGACAGAACTAGTCGAGCCACCAGCCGCATTGATGGCGTGAATCATAGCATTAGATAGTTCAATGACACCGTCAATTGCGAAGATAGAACTGTTTATGAGTAGAAAGATAAGTCCGAGACGGGGCAATAAGTGTTTGAACTCAACTTCGTCAAAGCCGAATGTGCTGGCACCCATGATATGAAAGCCGAGTAGTGCTACTACCAGGACAAACGTCACGTCGGCCATCCCAACCAAAACCAGCCATAAATTAAAAACGGCCGAGTTATCGGCCATTAGCGGGGTGGAGGTTGTAAAGAAAGTTAGGGCTTGGAGGAATGGCGCAGCGATTGACTGAATAATATTATTCAGTAGCCCAGTTATGGCTTTGATTAAAATGTCCAGTAGCCCATTAGATACCGGTGCCGGTTTAATAGCGGTTAGATTGGGCAATTTAGCATTGATAGCTTGGGAAGAGCCAGCGTAGGCGTGAGTTAGGATTGTGGTCAGTACTGCTGCTCCCAGTACAACTACCAAGCCGATAAGCGCATTGCGCATTACATGTTTGGCGTGTTCTAACCTGTCCACCTTGCCAGCGGAAGTCATGTACTGGTAACCGGCACTAGTCAGAAAGAAGGCGCAGACCAAGGTGGCGGCTGCACAGAGTGAATCAACAATAGGCGTTACAAATGAACGCATATCACTGGCGGCCGAATTTGCGTCGGCCAAATTGCTTAGCAAGGCCAGCGCAACCATAAAGCTTTACCCTCCGAAAGCGTTGGTTGCCAGAGTAGTTACAATAGTGCTAATAACGAAGGCTGCTATAGTGACTGACAGCCCGATAGCCGAGTAGGTAATAGTGCGCTTAGCTCTATCTAAGTGTTCTGGGTTACCTGAACTAGTGATGTAGCTAAAGCCCCCTACAACGAAAAAACCGGTCGCGATGAGACCGGCGAGTCCAGCGAGGACGGTAATGACACTTTTTATAAAGTTATCGACATTACTTACTCCTGCCGTATCTGCAAAGGCTGTTGCGGTTACTAATAAAGGCAACCCGAGTGCCGTGATGGACGACATAAGTTTTACATTTGCTTTTTTACCCTTCATGACCCTCTACCTCCTTATTTGGAATTTAAATTTATCATGACTTGCAATTATTGCAAATACTTTTGTAACTTGCTTAAGTTTTGCTGATAAGCTTAAAAATAATGCGGGAGACGGCTCGTGTATCTGTTATATACAAATGAGGTAAGATATTTTGTGATATTTATTACTTTGGTTAGATTTAATAATTATTTAAGATTTGACTTGAATTCAAGAGAAGGCGTTGAGTGCAAAAAGCCACTCTCTCGCAAGCAATCCAAAGACTATTTGACGGTATATAGCATGATAATAACTAGGTATTATCCTCTCCCGTGTCGAGCTCTAGAGTTTTAATCGTTGGCAATGCACGGTTAGTAATTCCCTGTAAATCTCCGTACATCCCGATTGTATTGTCTATGACGGCTCGTATTGCCTTTTCTTGATGTGACCAACGTAATTGAGCGGCGCGTTTTTCTTTTTCTATCTCCTCCTGAAGCATGCTGTAGTTCTCTACAATAGCTTCTACCCGGTGCCGAAATTCGGGACCAACCAGGAATTGGTATAAAGCCTCCATTTTGGCATCCTTACCGGCACTCATCTTATTTGCAGAATCAACTTGGAGAATAGTAATTCGAAGCGCTGCAGCAAGTCTTGTGGCTAGTTTTGGCGTCACTACCCATACGTTGCCTTCCATATGCTTCATCTCTCCAATCTCACTTGGAATTTCTTGCGAGACTATAACTCCAATGTTCGCATTTGCTTGACGTATATCTTGCTTGAATTTAGTAATCCATGCCGGTTGCCATTTGCCATTCTTAGATTCCCATAAAATTACTCCACAATTTGTTGCAGATTGGTTGCGTACAGTTTGGATAATGTCAGCACCACGTTGACCCTTTTTAACTTCGTCAATTTGGTCAAATGGGAATTCTTCGCGAAGACGGTTTTCTAGATCTAGCTCCAGAACCTCACCCTGGTTTTGTTGTGAACCCTGAGCTGCTTTACGTTGAGCGTCTTCAAGAGCCTTCTGTGTATCAGCTAGCTTCTTCTCTTGTTCGGCAATCTTTAAATGGTATTTCTCATCAGCAGACTTGGTTGCTGCTTCACGAATTTTGTCAGATTCAGCTGCTATTTTCTTTTGAGCTTCCAAGTCAGCATTAGCGCGTGCTTCTTTCTCCTCGCGTAATGATTTCATTATTTCACTAAGTTGTTCACGAAGTTTAGTATTGGAATCATCCTTGCTCTTTGCATCATCACGCAAGGATTGTACTAATAGTTCTTGATCAACTGTTGCTTTCTTCTGGCTGGAGACAAGTTCAGCTTCAAGCTTTTTCTTTGCAATTTCAATATCAACTTCTGCCGCTTTTTGGGCATCTTCAGCGGCTTCAGCCTTTACTTTGATAAGCTCTTCTTCGTGCTTCTTATGCTCGGCTGCTAATACGCGTGCTTCAATTTGACCTTCAAGTGCTTTATCGATTTCGATTTCTTGCCCACAGTTTTTACATTTAATAGTGTTCATTAGTTACTTTCTAACTTACTGACGTCAGTATAAAGTGTCTTAAGTTCAATGTCTGACATATCCAGAATTGGCTCATACATGAATGAATTTAGGTGAATATTTTGTGGAGTTATTAGGCTTACCCTCTTCAGCACACCCAACCTTGCAGTACTTCCCGAATTTTCTTCAGTATATTTATCAATCAACTTAGCTGTCTGGTTGGTTTTGATGTCAGCAATGTACGCTTTGTCCTTAATCTTACTTATTAGGAATTCTTCCGCCTTTAACCTAATTGCGATGGATAGGATTATCTTGTTTTCTAGCTTTAGGTTTTCATTTTTAGTAAGTAGTTCATCAGCCTTTTCTACAAAAAGGTCAGCCACATTCTTATTTGGATTTAAGAGAGTAACCGGAGTATTTGGGAAAAGCCCTGTCATTATGTCATTGATTTGTTTTTTTGTTATTTTATGTGTGTCGGGCTTTTGGTGAAGTACCGAAGTTAAGGCAATGAAATCATCATCTGTTTGTCCCTTTGTATATTCAATTAAGTTCCTCATAAAGGGAATGAGTGCTAGAAACATCGAGTCATCAGATGTATTTTCAAGGAAATGTTTGAATGGATTATTTATGTACTCTGCTATACCAAGCTCAATTTCATTATCTTTTTTATCAACCATCAGGCAGCGAGTTCTATCAATAGGGAATCTACTACCAATTGTTCTATAAAAATCAAAGTTGTGAGTCAAGACGATTTGATAGAACTTTTCATGATCAATATTATCTTTTAGATACTCAATAATCGCATATTTATTCTTATAATCGAATGAGTCAGCAATATCGTCAACAATAAGTAGTGTTTCAAGGTTTTCATCTTTTCTTGCCTCAATTTCAAAGAGTAAATGGAGGATATATAGGGCCTTCCTTTCCCCGTTACTTAATACCCGTAATAGCTCCTCTCTTTTGACCTTCTTTTTGGCAAGCCTGTCTTTAAACTCAAACTCCAGCACAGGAAGAACGCCTTTTAAAATTACATCACCTTGGTTTTCTACCGTTAGCTCAAAGGGTACGTTAAATCTCTCATTAAAGGTCGTAACAACTTGCGCCCATTGCGTCCTTTCTTTGTTTGCTTGATTCTGTATATCTTGTAAGCCTTTTTCAGATTGCTCGTATTTTTCGATAAGAGTGACGTAGGAGTCTTTACACGCTTTTAGATAGTCAACCCATATTCTGTCTTTAAAACGTGGCAGATTAGCGAGCTCGGGAATCAGATCCTTATTTACCACTAAATACTCCCTAAATGTTTTTAGGGCTTCGTTACCAAGCTTCTTGTCAATTTTTTCAAAAGCTTCAAGAAGTTTTTTGTCGTTCAGAATTTCTTCTTTCTCTTTTTGTATAACTGCTTCTAGCTCAATTTGCGATGTAATCTCATTTTTACTTGAGTCAGACTCATCGGATAAGTAAACACTATGGGCGGCATCAAAAAACCCATTGGTCACGAGCGTCTTTGCAATAACCGTTGCATTGGAATGATTAAAAACTCCCTTTCGGAAATACCTTGATTTATCTATAAGTTCGTCGTATCTGTCTATGTATTCTTTGAGGTCGACCTTTATAGTTTCATCGTCCAGCAAAGTAATAACTTTATCGTTGAATATAACTTTGTAATTAACCTTGTCGAATATAGGATCTTTCCCATCTAGGACTTCGTCTTTTACACGTTTCATGGCTTTGATAAATTCACCTTCTCCAGTGCTTTTCATGTAAGTTAAGGATATCTCGTCTTCAATGTTGCTTCGTAATCCTGAGGGCTTTTTGAGGTTAGTAATTAAGCTGTCTTTATACTTTGCGATTTCGGACCAAATATCATCAAACTTCTTTTTTAGGTCCTTATTTACCAACAACGTTGATGTTTTCTCAGAAGCATATTCGGGACTGTAGGGCTCTAGTACGAATACCTGTTCTGGCTTCAGGCCGCTCGCACCATCTTCGGTAATATTTCTTTTGGGAGTCCTCTCCTTGAAAATAAGATCTGAGGATTCACGGTTCTGACTGTAATCTAGAAACGTATTGGCAAATGACGTTTTCATCGATCCATTTGGTGCGTAAATTGCGTAAGTCCTATGTGTTTTATCAAAACAAAATGTATATGCAAGCCTATTTATCCCGTAACAGTTTTCCAGCTCGACTTTAAGTTTTTTCATACTTTAGTTCCCCAAATTCTAGTCTCAGAATACCATTTTTATATCTGTTTTAGAAGCTATCAAGAACATGTTGTGGTAGCATAATCTTAAAGAGAGTTTATGAACATCTACCTAGACATTGACGGAGTGTTATTAATAAACGAAAACCACGCAGCCCCTCATGCTGATGATTTTCTGCAGCACGTTCTTAAAAAGTATCCGAACAGTACCTATTGGCTCACCACACATAATTGGCAAGGTGAAAACCGAGCTATTAAATTACTGGCACCAAAACTTAAACCCGAGACCATAAAATTACTGTCAAAAATAAAGCCATCAGAATGGGGAGAATTAAAAACAGACGCTATCGACTTTAATCAGGACTTTCTGTGGTTTGATGACGACATCTGGTCTGATGAGATGAAAGTGCTTGAAGCCAACAACGCTTTTGGTCGTTTCATAATGGTTGATCTTCAAAAAGACCCAGACATGCTCAAAAAACTGATAGATGTACTCTAATCAGTTATAATCAAAGCACTATGACCAGTAAATCCTTAAAGGCGATCGCTGCTAGACTACGTCAAACCCGTCAAGATAAGGGTTTGACCCAGGAAGACGTAGCCACAAAAGCCGGCCTCAGCACTAATTACTATGCCCGTATTGAGAGGGCAGAGGTTACGCCGTCTGTCGATACGCTTGAAAAGCTGGTCAAGGCGCTAAAAATCAAGTCTTCTGACATTCTGCCCTTTTAGGCCTTTATCTTTAAAACCAGCTCCAGCGGTTCATGCCGGTAAAGCGTATCATCTGCAGTGCCAGTTCTGGAGATGCTGTCCGGCGCATAATTTCCTTACTGTAGCTCTGTGACATAATGTTCAGACTACCTTCCCACAAAACAGCCCGATCGATTACAGCCAACTTGCGGTGCCGCATATCGCTATAGAAGCATACTTTAACACCAACATTACGTAGCATTTTTATTGATTTCCATGCTTGAATACGTAGCTCTCGTTCGTGATGAGCCGGATTGCGCGTGTTAATGCGAACTTTGACTCCACGCCGTGCCAGTTTACGTAAGACCGGTAGCAAGCTCTCTGTGCGCTTACAGGCAATGAAAGGGCTTTCGATTATTACTTCTGACTTAGCTTTTCTTAAATCGCTTACAAAGGCATGGTAAAACGTCTTTTCACAGAACAATCCGGATTGAAACAGTTCCTGACCCTTGGGTTTGAAGAAGAACATTGGCTTAATCATCGCTGTTCTCCTCATCCTCACTTGAGGTCAGGTCAACCAAAGTTCTAT
>JBIOIO010000028.1:0-6274 GCA_044449925.1 Saccharimonadales bacterium (SeqCode) | reverse complement strand
TGTCTTTCTCTCTTTGCAGTATTTCATCCACCTTGCTAAGAGGATTATCTACTGGCTTGTCTGAATCTTTTCCCACAATTTTACCTAGCAAACTGATGACCAGTACTCGCTTATTATTGATTGAAATATACTTATACCCCAATCCCGGAGTACCTTCCGGATAGTTTGCTGGTCGGATTATTGGCTGGTCGGGATCACTAAGCTGAGACAAGATACTGACATCATTAAGGGTCCAGTTGCCACCGGTGAAAAAATCTATACCGGCAGATTTAAGCCGTATATAATCTTTTTCGTTTATACCTTTGCCGCTAGAAACGTTCTCTGCTTGGGCAATAACAAGATCAATTTTCTTTTCTCGCACCAAAGGTTTGATCATGGTTTCAATTACCTCGACTCCAACCTCGCCCATAATGTCACCGACATAAAGTATTCTCATAAGGCAATCATAACGACTCCGGCAGCCGATAGTCCATAGCTAAGTAATTTATATTGTGTTGTAGATTCTTTATATATGACGAGAGCAGTAAGACTAGCCAGCACAATATTCAGGTTACGGATGGCAATGGTATAGCTGGTATTTGGCGCGCTATTTACTGCCATGAAGCCAGAAACTTGGCAGGCCAGTAGCACAATGCCGAGAATAAATAATGCTCTGGTTTCTCCTGGCGGAATATTTTTTAGCTGACCGAAGAATGATTTATTTTGTCTCATGTGCAGAACACCGTCACAGAGAAAGAGTATGACAATCGCCCCGATGGTATTGAGAGCAAAATATATTTGTGTTGAGGATTTTTCAATTGCATATTTATCGCCAATAGCCGCCAGCGCAGTTATTATGCTAATTATTGTCATGGCTCGAGCTGAGAAAGAGTGGCTGAGCGCTCTAAATGGTTCTGTCCAGTGGTCATCCTTTTTAAACTGCAGACAATAGATTGATAGTGAGATGCATGCAATGCCAATTAGCGCCAGCAGTGTTGCACTTTGTCCCAAGAAAAGCCAGCCACTGATAGCCGTCAGTACAGGCACTAAACCAAGCAACGGCAAGACATTAGATAATTCTTCACGACGTATTACTTCAAACAATAAGTAATTAACAATTGGATAGAAACCAACAACGACGAAGCTTAGTGTCAGCCAAAAGGCGGCTGATAGATGTGCCTCGGTGTGCAAATGTTGCCCAACGATGACTAGGACGACCGGTAGACTTACTGCAAATGTAATCCAGTTTATCCTGAATGAATTGAGTCTGGGGTATTTATCTACGAAAGCTTTTTGTAGTAATCGCAGCCCAGCAATGCAGACAACATTGACTATGCTGAGGGCAAACCAGTTCATATCTAGCTATTTAGCGAATTCTATTGCCCTGGTTTCGCGAATAACATTTATCTTTATCGTACCAGGATACTGCATTGTAGACTCTATTTTTGTTGCGATATCTCTAGCAAGTTTAATGGCACTTAGATCATCTATCGCTTGAGGCTTTACGAATACACGTACTTCTCGTCCTGCGCTGATAGCGTAAGACTTTTCAATACCTGGAAAGCCGTTAGCAACGTTTTCGAGGTCACGCATACGTTCGCCAAAGTTTTCGGCACTAACGTTACGCGCACCTGGACGTGATGCACTAATGGCATCAACAGTTCTAACTATTAGAGCTTCGACACTGGTAGCTTCGACATCGTCATGGTGCTGCTCAGCTGCAAGCGCTACTTCCTCAGGTGCACCGTATTTCCTCAAAATTTCACCGCTAATGTGGTGATGCTTGCCTTCCATTTTATGTGTCAGGGCTTTACCTAAGTCGTGTACTAGCGCCGCATACTTTGCAGTCTTAATGTCCGCTCCAACTTCCTCGGCTATAATGCCGGCAATATGGGCCATCTCTGTCGAGTGCTTCAAGACGTTTTGGCCATAGCTCGTTCGGTACTTTAACTCACCAAGAAGCTGCAGTATTTCTTTCGGTATTCCTATTACTCCGACTTCCCTTGCTGCATCCTCACCAGCTCGAATAACATCTTTTTCTACGTTTTTCTGAGCTTTCTCTACCACTTCTTCAATTCGACCCGGGTGGATCCTTCCGTCTTTCATGAGCATTTCCATGGTCTGTCTAGCCACTTCTCGTCTAACGGGGTCAAAGCTACTTAGAACAGCGTATCCAGGAGTATCGTCAACCATAATGTCTACGCCAGTTGCTCGTTGCAAAGCCTGAATGTTACGACCTTCTTTACCAATGATCCGACCCTTCATTTCATCATTGTCTAACTTAACACTAGTGATGGTTCGTTCAGCGGTAACTTCGCTAGCCATGCGTTCCATGGCAGTAGTTATGATCAGTGCAGCCTGTTCTTCTGCGTTGTCTTTGGCTTCATTCTGTAACTTATTAACTAGACCTAGAAGATCGCCTTTTATATCACGTTCGGTCATTTGCATCAGTTTTTCAGCTGCTTCAGCTTTTGTGAGCTTAGCTATCTTTTCAAGTTTTTCCTGCTGCTTGGACCTTATATCTCGGATTTCGTTTTTAAGTGTATCTACTTCGTCTTCATTTTTTCTAAGCGCCTCGCTTCTTTTGTCGAGATCGTCTAGCTTCTTGTCTAGAGCTTCTTCTCTTGAAACCATTCGCTGTTCAAGCTCTTTAAGTTCTTTTCTGCGCTGCTGCTCTTCTTTCCTCGTCTCTTCAACTGCTTTTGCAGCATCTTCACGTGCTTGATTTACAAGCTTTGATGCTTCTTTCTTTGCTCGTTCCAATTCCTTTTGGGCCTTTTCTTCAGCAGACCCCATTCGCTGTTTGGTAATAACAGTATTGGCACCAAAGCCAACAAGTCCCCCAACTATCGCAAGCACTATAGCTATAGCTACTGGCATAGTACGTCCTTTCTATCTCTGCAGAAAACACCTTCTCGGCATCGCTATCACTTCTCTAGCCTAATGAAGAATGCTGTCTGAACGAACGAAATTAATTAAGAAATAATAACTAGGTAAGGATTTGATGCGTCTCTCAAACGACATTAATTCCTATTGTTAAATATACTCCGCATTTAGCTCGGCGGTCAAATTTGTTCAGCGTAAACTATTATTCTTTGGTTGTATTGGCTCGTACCCTTAAGCACACTGCCTGTGCAGCTTATTAAATTCAGGCCTGATTTACCCGGAGTTACGGGCTTTATTGCCGATTGCATGTCTACATTATTAGAACCATATATTTGAGATCTTACTACCTTGTAATTGATAAGTGTTCCGTCACCTTTTACGATTTGTATGGAGTCACCGGGGCTAAGATTTTTAAGTGCGTAGAATACGCCCCTAGTAGTCCAGCCTGATATGTGACCATCAATTATAGTGGCTCCTGGCTGGCCCGGTTTAGCACTGCCCGTATACCATGCTGTGTCGTATATATTGTTTGGGGTATTGATTGCGCCGCTAGTGGTAATGCCAACTTGCAAGACACGGGCAGTGACATTAAGTTTTGGGATTCTTAGATACCTAGCTAAATCAGTAGCAACAACATAGTTCTGAAATGCTGAGTTGCTTGGTCTAACAGTACTTGGAACGACGACATCACCAGCTGATTTGCCAGCCTGTACCTTACCACTAAGAGAGGCGACTTGTGCTTTAGCCTCTTTATTAGTTTTTAGGGTCTGGATGTTGGTTGCCACACCCAAAGTAAATATGAAGAGTGCTAGTACTAGAAGTGCAACTTGAGTTTTTGCTTTTTTAAGCTTGTAAGCATAGTGTCTATGTTTTTTGGGAGCTTTTACTATCTGTCTTTTTAGAACACTCGAAAACTGGGTGCGTTCAATCGCCGGTTTCGTATAGGGCTGAGGATGGGTTATTTGAATTAGAGGCATAGTTTTCGCAATAGTATCAAATCCACTTAATTTTGGTGGTGGTTGGACACTTATGAATGTCTTATCGGTTTCTTTTGTGGTATGAACAGGTATTATGTCGCCGCCCTCATCCCGGTAACGAGGAGTAATCTTTCTTTCTAGTCTTGGTGTGATGTTGGTTCTCGGAGTATGTATAACGTCCTGAATCCACCGCTCCCTTCTGTGAGTGGGTCTGAGATTTGGACCGACGTTAGTTCGGTCAGTCATGTCTTACCAATTGCCTCTTTTTTGTCTTTTCTTTGCTTTTTATTATTCAAGGACTCTACCTAAGATAGTATTCCTAAAACATAAGTGTTGTCAAGAGAAGCTACAGATGTCGGAGAGCTATTTCTTAGGTTTTGTAGTGTTTGGCTCGGCACCGTATTCAGGAATAACGATTTTGTCATTTTTATTGCTAAGTAAGTCCGAAATGCCTTTTTCTTTCCAATCATTTTCTTTCCGTCCGATAATTGGAATTTGTAGACCATTTGCAAAAGTATTTGCAACCGCTGTCCCAATCCTTAGGCCCGTGAAACTACCTGGTCCTTTGAATACAACCAAACCCTCAATATCTTCAAAGTCTTTTCCTTGCCCCTCAAGCACTTCTTTTAGTTTAATGTGTATGGTATCGGCAAGAGTTCTATGTGCTTCCCAAGCATAGTAAGTAAGTTTTTTGTTATCATCATAAAGCCCTATCTCTGATTCGGGTTTATCTGTTCTGAGTGTCAGGATGAGCATACTTAACTTGTTAACTTTTTTAGATTTATATGTTTGTAGTTATCTGGTACATCTATTACTATCTCCCTGTAATCTTCGTCTGTAGGTTTCATCGATATTACTATGTGAGGCAGTTCTATAGCGTCTTTTACTATGTCCGACCACTCAATTGCAACCACTACGTTTGGATCTTCGATTGCTTCCCTAAGCTCGTGGATTAAAATACCAGGATCATTCAAGCGGTAGAAATCGTAGTGAAATATTGAGAGATTATCTGACTTATATACGTTATGTATGGTGAAACTGGGGCTGCTCACAGTATCGTTAGAGCCTATACCCATTGCTAGGCCTCTTACGAACGTAGTCTTACCTCCACCGAGATCACTGATAAGCTCAATGATTTCTCCACCCTTTAGGTTTTGGCCGAGTTGCTTAGCATAGGCTTCAGTATCACTGGCACTTCTTGAAATATAGCTCGACTTCATGGGGCATATAGTACCTTGAAAGAATGCCTCCAGCAAGTAATCTTCCCCTAAGCCATAGTCTAAAAAACAAGGTATACTGTTACTTATGCTTCAGCTCAGCGCAACTCTCCTAAACAAAGCTGTTCTATCGCTACGAACCGGATCACCAGTCGCGAACGTCCAGTCTGTAATTGTTAACCCAAATAATCTCAAAATAGAGGGCTTCTACTGTCAGGATAAATTTTCTAAAGAGATACTAATTCTTTTAGTTCAGGATATCCGGGAAATATTACCTCAGGGCTTTGTAGTTAACGATCACGATGTACTGGTTGAAGAGGAAGATTTAGTTAGATTAAAAGATGTTCTGGAATTAAACTTTAACGTGATAAATAAGCAGGTGGTCACTATTGATAAACAAAAAGTAGGAAAAGTATCGGATTACGCAGCTGAAACTACTTCAATGTATATTCAAAAACTATACGTCTCGCGTTCTATATTCAAAAGCTTATCTAATGGTACTCTCAGTATTGATCGCAGCCAGATAAACGAAATCACGCCAAGCAAAATTATTATTAACGAGCTTGCTGCAAAATCTGCCGATCCACTTACAGTTACTGCTTAATTCTTATACTTTTGAATTGCAGCCTTTATGTCTTCGTAGTTGAAGCCCTGTCTAGACAGATATTGCATTAACTTTAAATCGTCTGAATATTTTGACTGCTGTTTTTTCTTTTCAATCAATTTAATAAGCGAATCTTGGTCACTAGCACCTTGCTCCTCAAGTGCACTATTTATATCTTCTTCTTTTATGTGCTTTCGTTTAAGCTCAAAAATTAGTTTCCTGGTAGATAATTGACGGTTAAGTAGGCGGCTTCTTACATATGATTTTGCGTATTCCTGATCATTAATAAGGTGAATGTCTCTTAGCTTGTTAAGTGTTTCATCTATAAGGGAAGGGGAGGCACTTTTTCTTTTTAAGTACTGGACTATTTCCCACTCTGAACGAGCTCTGTATGATATATATCTCAGAGTTTGGGCATAAAGATTATCTTCTTCTTGTAGCTTTTTCAGTTCCCTGATCTGAGTTTCTGTTAATTCCTGGCTCTTAGCTAGGCCTTGCTCTATGAGTGCCGGTTCACTTAGCGAAAAACTATACTTTCCATCTACATAGATCGAGTACCTGTTTGTCCTTTTTATCTGACTCTGTATGCTTGTTATCTTCACGAGTATTTT
>JBIOIO010000027.1:0-6353 GCA_044449925.1 Saccharimonadales bacterium (SeqCode) | reverse complement strand
TGGTGGACGGGGCTATGGCTCTACTACTTATTGCCTTCTCCGGTTTTACCGACAGTCCATATTTATTCACCATGATATTTATGATCGTATCGGCTGCTTTTTGGTATGGTTCGAAAGCCATAATACTTATTGCCCTGCTCCAGGCTATTGCCTTACTTATCCTTGAACGCATTTTGGATGTTACCCCTGACCCTAACAACTTACTTATTCGAACATCTGTACTGATGATACTTGGAGTGTACCTGTCATGGCTAACGCGTTACGAACGATTAGAGCGTAATCAGTTAGTGCGCATAGGTAACGAAACCGAGAAAGAACGTCAAAGGCTGTCTGCCTTAATAAATAGCGTTCAAGATTCGGTATTGGTGCTGGATAACAAGAACAATATTGCTATACATAACCAATCCGCGGCCCAACTGATTGGATCGAAAGATGACCTGAGAGGCAAAGCTTTTGATAGCCTGCTTCATTTTGTGGATAAAGATGGACAAGCTGTGGAGCTTAAGATTAAACAAAGTTCAGTAACCGAACGAAAAGAATTACGAGTTGTGGCAGCAGATAATAGTTTGGTTAATATGGAAATTAGTATTGCACCGTATATTGTAGATAGTCAAAACAGAGGTAATGTGATAATTATGCACGATACTTCGGAAGATAAAACCATAGCTCAAGAACGAGAAGAGTTTATAGCAGTAGCATCCCATGAGCTCAGAACGCCGCTTGCCATAGCCGAAAGCGATATTTCCACACTGCTTTCTCCTAATTTTATCCCGCAGAATAAACAATCGGTATCTATGCTAAATGGGGCCCTGAGGAGCCTCACACAGCTCTCGCACATAATTAGTGACCTTACCAATCTATCTACAGTAGAAAACGAACAGTTTGATATTGAAATTGAAGCCCTTAATCCAATTGCCCTATTAAAAGAACTCGGGTTAGATTATGCCGCTCAAGCAAAAGAAAAAGGGTTGGATTTCAACGTTGGAGTTACCGATACAATTGACGTTCCGTCTATTATTACCAGCCGTTACGTAGTGCGAGAAATACTGACAATTTTTATAAGTAATGCGCTCAAATTCACTGATTCAGGAAGTATTACCGTTTCGCTCGTACCATCGTCACAGAAAAATGGCGTAACATTCAGTGTTAAAGATACCGGAATTGGCATATCACAGTCTGATCAGAAAAAGATATTCGAGAAATTCTTCCAATCTGAATACTATGCTTCGCGAATTCACGGTGGAACCGGATTAGGCCTATACATAGCCAAACGTCTAGCTACTCGTATTACGGCAAACATATGGTTTGACAGCGAGCTGGATCATGGAAGTACGTTTTACTTATGGGTACCGCCATACTCTCAGCACGATAAAGATAAGAAAAAGGTCGCAACTGCAGAAGTCAAAGACTTCTTTACTAATGTTTAACTGTGTCCCTTAGGACGAGGCAACTGGGCCAAGAAGAAAATTGCAAAAAAGATGGATAGCTCTATTGCCGATTGCTTTGTATCCGAACCTTTATCAAAAATATTGTTGCTAATTCCTGCGGAGGCAACAATTAGTGGAATGAGTCCGGATACTAAGGATTGAAATTTGGCACGCAAGGTTATTTGGTCTGGCACATGTTTGAGAAGGAAGTATGACAGTGGAAATGCTACCAATGCGTAGATTATAGATTGGAGTATTAATACTGACATCGTGTTAGTGTATTGCACCAGATGGGGATTTTGGCTTACGTGTGCCGAAGAAGTAAAAAACTCCATGGTAAGAGCTAAAACTGACAATGGAAATATAAACCCAATAATGTATTTTAGCGATATATACTGTCGAAGTCCTATAAACCATGTCAGCCATAGTGATAAAAGCACAGAAATTTCAAGACTCACGTCGGCCGAAAACGAAGTGTACTTTAATATAGATTCATTAGAGGTTAAAAAGGCCGGAAAGCCGAAGAATAACATCGCCGTCCCGAAGAAAAAACCAAGAAACGAATATATCCTTGCAAGAGGGTTTCTTGTCCTTTCGTAAGACGCAATGCTTTTAATGGTAAAGGCGTAGACAGCTATTGCGCCGAAGGTCCAGGAGTAAGCGTTTATAGGAGCATCGGTGAAACTTATCATGTTGTTATGTTATACGTCCTAATCCTTAAATATAGCATAAACTGTATGATCTAAGTTATAAACGGTTTGACGCCCGTGTGCTCGGACCAATATACTAGCTTGTTAGATGGCAACAAAAAGACTTATAGTGTGCGGATCGATAGCAATTGACCGAATTATGAATTTCACCGGCAATTACTACAACCTTATTGATGCAACCAAGCTTGACGTATTATCACTCAGCGTTTTGGTTGACTCTCTTAAAGTGTCTGAGGGCGGTATAAGCGCCAACATTGCGTATTATCTAGCTGAGCTTGGTGACAACCCTGTCCTTTTAGGGTCTGTTGGCGATGACGGATTAGATTATGTTAAGCGTTTGGGTGAAAAAGGAATTGATGTGAGCGGTGTGCACAGAAGCAGTTTACCTACGGCTTCATTCAATGTGCTTACCGATACGTCAGGTAATCAAGTGGGAGGATTCTACCCTGGAGCCATGTCTGACTCTGAAAGTCTAAGATTTTCGCCTTGGATAAACACAGATTTTGAAATACTTGCCTGTATTTCTGCCCACGACCCTAAAGGCATGAAAGCCCAAACAGAAGAATGCATAGAAAAAAACATCCCTTATGTATACGACCCAGGCCAACAAGTCAGTACTGCGCCCGAGGAGGATTTGCGGCTTGGTGTATCTAAAGCAACTCTTTTAATTGTTAATGAATATGAATTGACAATGCTCCTAAAGCGCACTGGAATGGACCTTTTAGATTTAGAAAAAACTGTTCCCATTCTTGTTTGTACCAAGGGGGATAAGGGATCGGAAATTGCCGGCAGTTCATTATCTGAAAGTTTGCAAGTCGGTATTGCCTCGCCGTCTGAAGTAGTCGACCCTACGGGTGCAGGTGACGCTTTTAGAGCTGGTTTTTTGTATGGATTTTTGCGACAATGGGACCTAGGAAAATGTGGACGACTGGGAGCAGTAGTTGCATCTTTTGCGCTAGAAAACCATGGTCCACAGACACATCTAAATAGACAAGATGTAGTCTCAAGGTATACAACAACATTTAATGAGGGGATAGAACTTTAATGCCAGATACAGATACTCAAGATTATAAAGTTAAAGATATAGGTCTAGCTGAATTCGGAAGAAAAGAAATAACTCTTGCCGAAAAGGAAATGCCTGGACTAATGGCACTACGCGAAGAGTTCGGAGAGGCTCAGCCTCTTAAGGGAGCACGAATATCCGGATCTATCCATATGACTATACAGACTGCTGTTTTGGTTGAAACTCTCCAGGCACTGGGAGCTTCGGTTCGCTGGTCGTCATGCAATATTTTCTCTACCCAAGACCAGGCTGCCGCTGCAATAGCCGCTAAAGGAACACCAGTTTTTGCCTGGAAAGGTGAATCCGAAGAGGAATATTGGTGGTGTATAGAGCAAACTTTGGATTTTGGAAATGGTGAAGGCCCAAACATGCTGCTTGATGATGGTGGTGATTTAACGGGTGTTGTTCACGATAAGCATCCTAAACTACTTGAAAAGATTAAAGGTGTAACTGAAGAGACAACCACAGGAGTTAAACAGCTTGAGAAAATGTTTAAAGATGGCTCACTGAAACTACCTGCAATAAACATTAACGATTCAGTTACCAAGTCTAAGTTCGATAATCTTTACGGATGCCGTGAATCTTTGATGGACGGACTAAAAAGAGCTACGGATATTATGATTGCTGGCAAGGTTGCTGTTGTAGCCGGTTACGGAGACGTTGGTAAGGGTTGTGCTCAGTCACTCCGTGCATATGGGGCTCGAGTACTGATTACCGAAATAGATCCTATCTGTGCCCTCCAGGCTCTGATGGAAGGTTATGAAATTGTGACCATGGAAGAAGCTGCTCCTTTAGGAGATATATTTGTAACTGCAACGGGCTGTAAAGATATTGTCACATTAGAGCACATGCAACAGATGAAAGATACAGCCATAGTCTGCAATATAGGTCACTTTGATCTGGAAATTCAGGTAAATGAACTGAACAATCTATCTGGAGTTAAAAAGGAAACTTTGAAGCCCCTAGTTGATGTATATACTCTGCCGAATGGACGACGAATAATAATTCTTTCCGAAGGGCGCTTGTTTAATCTCGGTAACGCCACAGGCCATCCTTCGTTTGTTATGTCTTGTTCTTTTTCCAACCAGGTGCTGGGACAAATAGAGATATTCAGCAATCCAGGTAAATATGAAGTCGGGGTACACCAACTGCCTAAAGAACTGGATGAAAAAGTTGCGGCAATCCATGTTAATGCGCTAGGTGGTCATATTTCAGAGCTCACTGATGCCCAGGCAAGCTACATAAGCGTACCAGTCGAAGGCCCATTCAAATCGCACTACTACCGATACTAGGGGTTATACGATTCTAGATTGCTCTGAACGTATTTGCCCAAGATATCGAACTCAAGATTTACCTTATCCCCAATATCTAATGATCCTAGAGTAGTATGCTCTAGTGTGTAGGGAATTATTGAGACCTCAAAATTATCCGACTCTATATCGGACAACGTAAGTGAAATTCCATCAACTGCCACAGATCCTTTTAGAACGAGGAGTTTTTTGTCATTTGGATCTATCTGTATTTTAAGTCTTGTACCGTCTTCTTTAGATATATCCTTTATGGATCCTACTTTGTCGACGTGCCCCTGGACGAAGTGTCCGTCGATTCTTCCATTAGCTTTTAATGCACGTTCGAGATTAACTTTATTTGGTATTTTTGAACCAAACGTACTTACTAATCTGGTTTCATTCATTACATAACATTCGTACTCAGCTTCTCGAATTGCAGTAATCGTAAGACATACGCCATTAGTATTAATCGACTCGCCAAGTGCCAAATCATCCCAGTTAGATGGTTTTTGAAATGTTAGTTTTACTCCATCCTCAGTTTCATCGCTGACATTATTTATGTCTGTAGTTGTTTCAATAATTCCACTGAACATGTTCTTTAGCCTCCCGACTGCATTTCTATTGATGGTGAAGGGTGTAGATTAAACCATTCACGGGCTGTACTTTCATCAACATGCATAGTTCTGACTAGTTCTTGAATTGTTTTAAAACGTTTATTGGGTCTATGAAAATATTCAATTAAGACCGTCATTACATTTTTATAGTAATCCACGTCTGGAATGTCTAGTATATGTACTTCGACTCGCTTTTCACTTTCGCCCATAGTTTTAGGAACGCCGACAAATATTAATGATGGCTTCTGAGAAAATGTGACCAAGTTGGCAAATCCAAAATATACGCCTTCCGTAAGATCTGTTTCTGCTCGAATATTGGCAGTTGGATATCCAAGCCTGCGACCGTCGCCTCGAAATCTGGTAACTTCGCCGCTTAGAAGCACGGGCTGCATGTTAGTTTTCCCTTTCTGGGTACTTCATATACATTCGGGTATCACTTATGGTCCCGCCTTTTGCTGTCGGTCTCATTTCTTGCTCTTCAGCTACATCAAGAAATCCAAGCTTGTGATAAATATGTACAGCCCCGGCGTTTGACTTCCAAGCCTCTAGCCATAGATTTGGTGTGCTGTAGGTTTTTTTCCCTGCCTCAAGTATGAGTACGGAGAAGGGAGCTGCTAGACCCTTTCCTTGATGCAGCTCGCTTATTCTAAGACTAAATGTGGTTTCACCTCCTGGAATATGGGGATTCGTTCGACTTCCTAACCAACCATAACCGGCTACTTCTTTATTTCCCTCAGAATCAGTCCATATGAGCATATAGAATGCCCTGCCTTTTTCTAGCCAATGCTCCATCGATTCGAGGTCTTTAAATCGCTCACTATTATCTTTTGGACAATACTCCCTAATACTGGGTTGTTTAGTAAGTTCGGCAACTTTAGAAGCATATTCTTTTGTAATGCCATGAACCACTTTATAGCCTTTCGAACGAAGCGTTTCAGCACACGACTTTGCATTGTCCGATAATGAATCTATTTGTAGGTCTTGAACTTCAGTGTCTAGTCTAGACGGAAACATCATTAGTCTTTTACCTCCAATAATTGTTTAATTTTCTCATCAAGTTGCTCGGCAATATGATTTGCAAGCTCATCGGCATTGTCTGCCTCTACCATTACCCTGGCTAGTGGTTCTGTGCCCGATGGACGTATTAAAACCCTGCCATTGTCGCCTAGGGACTCCGTTTGACTAACTATAAATTTTTTTATTTCAGGATCCTCCAACACGGATTTATCTTCGACTCGAATATTTACCAG
>JBIOIO010000026.1:0-6692 GCA_044449925.1 Saccharimonadales bacterium (SeqCode) | reverse complement strand
TGATATTGCACCAGGCACAACATCAGGGGGAACATGGTCTGGCATTCGCGTTGTACCAAATGCTACCGGCGCAGTCAGTGGTGTAAACGAGTACGGTATAAAAATAGATAACCTAACAACGCCAGGAGCAGGATCAGAAACAGGAATGTATATCGGTACTGGATGGGACACAGGATTAAATGTTGCATCAGGTGGTCTAATCCTCGGAGGCTATACCAGTGGTGGAAATCCAGCTGATCCTCCTGCTCCTTCAAATGGAAATCTTGCAGTATACGCAAAAAATGTCTCCGGCAGAATGTTATTAAAGATGAGAGGTCCTTCGGGGCTTGACTCTCCATTGCAACCGGCGCTTTTTGGGAATAACTACGTGCTCTTCGCACCTACATCCGGAGGTACAGGGACGGGCAGTGGCTTTGGAACTGCCTGGCAGTCAAATGGTACGGTTTCACATCCAGCGGAAACTACAACAAACACCGGATCTCAGATGCACAGGACTCGTTATGCGAATATAGTAACAACTACGAACCAAGTACTAGGACCAAAGATTAATACAGCTGACGGTGATCAATTTTGGACAGGTAATGCCGCCGGTCTGGGAGGCTTCTTCTTTGAATCTAGATTCATTGTCGAGCTATACCCAGCTACAACGGTTAGATTGTTTGTCGGTTTAGCATCCGGTACTACAGCAGTTGTGGCTTCTGATACGGTAGCCGGAGATGTGGTTGGTTTGTGGCATGACACAACTGATGGAGCAAATGTACTATCGTTAGTCACCAGAAATAACGTAACAACGACCAAAACACCTATTCCTGGGGCAACGCTTGCCGCCGGTGAGGCCTATGATTTCTATATGTTCATGAAGCCCAACGATACCACAGTCTATTATAGATTAGATGATATAACACTGGGAACCACCGTTGTAGATACGAGCGTGAGTGTTACAATGCCTCGAAGTACAATATTTATGGGTCCACAAGTAGAAATGTCAAACGGTACTGCAAATATTACTGCCACCACTGTCGGAATTGGAGTAAACAGGATTTATGTGGAGTCTGATCATTAAATCTGATGCAGAAAAAACGGTAAATGATCATGAATAAAACTAAAATTCGTGGTAAAAAATCTTCTAAACCATTGAAAATAGAAGATATTAGACCAGCTAAAGAGCCCAACGTTAAAACGTATATTACATTTAAGATTCGAAAAAAATATCTGCTTTTTTTGCCCGCTATAGCAATACTCATAATCGTAGTAATCGGGATAATAAACTACCATAATACGCACAAATTCGATAACCAAAAAAGTCTCAACCAAGTTGTAAGCCTAGTGGGTAGGCATATAGTTCTACCAACTGGAGAAACACCAACGCTTGCCACTATAACTGGTCACGATAAACTTGATCACAGCAGCATACTCTATAGTAAAGGAAAAGATGGTGACAGGGTACTTATATACGTCCAAGCAGGCCTCGTATACATATATAGACCTTCTATAGACAGGATCGTAGCCGTTGGACCGGTGAGCGTAGATCAGGGTATTCCAGAATCAAAAAATGCTAGCATTACAATAGAAGACAGCACCAATAGGCCGACTATTGCACAGCAAGTAAAAGACAAAGTTCAAACGGCGTATCCTTATTCAAAAGTAAGCATTGGAAGCGGTACAAATAAACCCAACTTTCCCAGCACACTCATTATAGATAACACGAATAATAAAGATAATCTTGTTAATGATCTCACATCCTTGCTAAATGCAAAACGCGGGGTTGTTCCGTTATCTGAAGATAAATTAAGTAGTGATATGGAAATAATAATTGGCACAGACTACCAGGGACAATAAATTACTGGTAACGAATTAATTTGTTCAATTATCATCTAAAAAGACTAGAAAAATCCCTATTTTTTATGTATAATGATGCACCTCATATCACTAGCTAGGAGACGATTTGGCCGAAGAAATAACAGTTAAGGGTGCTAGAGAGCATAACCTCAAAAACATTGATGTAACTATACCTAGAAATAAGCTGGTCGTTATTACAGGGCTCAGTGGATCGGGTAAATCTAGTCTAGCTTTTGACACAATCTATGCCGAAGGACAAAGAAGGTACGTTGAATCACTTAGCTCCTACGCCAGACAGTTTCTTGGTCTTATGGAAAAGCCCGATGTCGATCAAATTGACGGGCTGTCCCCAGCAATATCTATTGATCAAAAGTCCACCTCAAGAAATCCAAGATCAACTGTAGCTACAGTTACCGAGATCTATGACTACTTGCGATTACTCTATGCTCGTATTGGCATTCCTCATTGTCCTATTGATGGCTCCGAAGTGGTAAGACAAACGAGCACTGGAATTATTGATCAAATAAACGCTACAACAAAAGAGAAGCGTCTGATGATACTTGCACCGGTGGTCATAGATAAAAAAGGTGCCTTTGAACATATACCTGAGCAGTACCAACGCGCCGGCTTTGCCCGCGTAAGAGTTGACGGAGTAGTCTATGCCCTTGATGAATTTCCAGAACTGGATAAAGCATACAGACACCACATAGAAGTTGTTGTTGATAGAATCGTGAACAATGAAGATAGTAAAAGCCGGCTTGTTCAGTCCGTCGAGCAGGCTCTGGATATAGCTGACGGCAGGGTAAAAGTTTATGATGCCGATCAAAAGGAAACCTGGGACTACAGTCTTATGTATGCTTGTATGCAGCACCCAGAAATATCCATTCCGGAGCTTGAACCCAGGACATTCAGCTTTAATAGTCCCCAAGGAGCCTGTCCAGTTTGTACAGGTCTAGGTAACAGATTGGAAGTCGATCCCGAGTTAGTTATTCCCAATGGAAATCTAACAATTGCCGAAGGCGCTATTCGTCCATATAACAGGATCAATGTAGATAACTGGTACATTAAAAAGCTTCAAGCAGTAGCTGAACAAAATGGCTTTTCTCTTCATGTTCCGACCGGCGAACTTACTACAGAGCAACTAAATATAGTTATGTACGGTACCGGTAATC
The DNA here is from genome assembly GCA_044449925.1 of Saccharimonadales bacterium (SeqCode). GTDB lineage: Bacteria > Patescibacteriota > Saccharimonadia > Saccharimonadales > UBA4665 > JBIOIO01. The sequence continues at coordinate 3,681 of JBIOIO010000026.1, read as the reverse complement.
AGAAATATAGAGTTGCGCTTGGTGGCGGAAGAAGTTTTGAAACGACTTACGAAGGAGTAGTCACAAATCTTGAACGAAGACATAAAGAAACAGACAGCGATTTTATACGAAGAGATATTGAGAGATTCATGCAGGAAAAGCCCTGCCATGCTTGCGAGGGCAAGAGATTAAAACCCGAAGTGTTAGCAATAACAATATTCGAGCGATCAATTATGGATATTTGTATGTTGTCTATCGACGAAGCTCTAAAGTGGTTTAATGGTCTTAATCTGAATGAAAAAGAAGCAAAAATAGCCCAGTTAATCTTAAAAGAAATTCGTGCCAGATTACAGTTTCTACAGGATGTCGGCTTAAATTACCTGAATCTCTTGCGTGGTGCAGCAACACTTAGTGGTGGTGAAGCACAGAGAATCAGGCTGGCAACTCAAATAGGATCAGGGCTTATGGGTGTACTTTACGTGTTAGATGAACCTAGTATTGGTTTGCACCAAAGGGATAACGCCAGGTTGATTGCTACACTCCAACACCTCAAATCTCTCGGAAATACAGTTATAGTGGTGGAACACGACGAAGAAACTATTAGAACCGCAGACTACCTTCTGGATATTGGCCCCGGTGCCGGTATACACGGCGGTCAAGTGGTTGCAGCCGGTTCACCTAAAGAAGTAATAGCTGTTAAGGAAAGTATTACCGCGCAATATCTAAAAGGCACAAAAACAATTGCTATTCCTAAAAAACGCCGGTCTGGTAACGGTCTGAGCATTACAATTCATGGAGCACGGGAAAACAATCTAAAGAACGTCGACGCAGTAATTCCCCTAGGTAAGTTAGTCGTAGTCAGCGGCGTCAGCGGATCAGGTAAATCTAGCCTCATAAACGATATATTTGCTAAAGAACTGTTAGCAAGACTTCATAGAGCATCAACCGTACCGGGAAAGCACGACGATATAGAAGGTATTAAACAGCTGGATAAGGCAATAATAATCGACCAGTCTCCGATTGGACGTACCCCTAGATCAAACCCCGCTACCTATACCGGTCTGTTCACGCCAATTCGTGAGCTTTACGCTTCAATGCCCGAAGCTAAATTAAGAGGATACAGCGCTGGTAGGTTTAGCTTTAATGTTCGAGGCGGACGCTGCGAGAACTGTTCAGGCGATGGAATAATTAAAATAGAAATGCACTTTCTTCCTGATGTTTATGTACCTTGTGAAGTCTGCCACGGCAAAAGGTATAACCGCGAGGCATTGGAAATCCACTACAAAGGCAAGACAATTGCCGATGTTCTGGCTATGACCTGCGAACAGGCTCTGGAATTCTTCGAAAATATACCGGCTATTTCCAGAAAACTACAAACTCTTGTCGACGTCGGTCTGGGATATATAGCACTCGGACAATCTGCAACAACACTTAGCGGTGGAGAAGCACAGAGGATAAAGCTGTCTACTGAGCTATCCAGAAGACCTACCGGAAGAACTCTGTACATTCTTGATGAGCCGACTACGGGATTACATATGGCCGATGTAGATAAGCTTCTTCACATGCTCCATGCGCTAGTAGATGCCGGCAACAGCATGGTCGTAATCGAGCATAACCTGGATGTTATAAAAAACGCTGACTGGCTTATAGACATGGGACCGGAAGGCGGAGACGCAGGCGGCTATATAATTGCTGAAGGTACACCTGAACAAGTAGCAAAAGTTAAAAAATCGTATACTGGACAATATCTTAGGAATATAGTATAATAAATTCTATGAGAACATTTGAAGGTAATGACGAAGGAAATTTCGGTGTAGACGACATTGTTGGCGCCGTACCGTCAGATGACACACTAAGAGCAGATATAGATAGTGCAACCGGTGCTCTTCCTCCTGTCATAGCCGACGAAATTGCTGCCCGTGAAGCAATAAGTCGAGTTAAGAGTATACAAATACTTGGAATGCTAGAAGAAAGAGGAGTTGCCTCGGCTAGGGTTGTACTGGGAGAATTTACAAAAGTTGGTGATGGTGGCGATCCGCTATACAAAGACATGTCTGGGCTTGCTTGGTTTTATGATTCAGAATTCACTAGAACAGAAGACCCTTCAAAAAAGACATCCTTTGGTAGCTTGCGTGGTATTGCAAATGTAACCTACGCAGCATCTGTCGCTCTTACTCGTAAAGATATTGAACCAGAAAACTTTGACGAAATAGATGAACTTGTTGTAACTGCCGCAGATTCGCTAGTATTCGAAATTGGCAGGGGAACAATATCTAGTTCTATCAGCGACACCTTTGTTGGAATACTTCAAGAAGTTGGATCTGAAGAGCTGTACGAAGATCTTGAAGAAATAAGAAGCTAGTCCTTAGTCTCTTTCTTCCTAGCTTGTAGAAGCGACTTTACTACATGATAAACAGTTGGTCCAAGTGTAAATACCATAGCGGCAAATACCGCTAGTAATATGTAGTGATCAAGATTTTTAATCTTGCTTCCAAACCAATATCCGACGCTTACAACTATAATAGTCCAGGCAATATCACCTATAGCATCAAATATTACGAATTGTTTATAGTTCATTTTAGCAACACCAGCAACCGCTGGAGCAAACGTTCTTACTATAGGTACAAAATGTGCAAGCAACATTGACCTTGATCCGTATTTTTCATAAAAATCTTCAGCACGCTGTACGTATTCCTGGCGGAATATCTTTCCGTCCGGCTTTTTAAACAGATTACGCCCGTATTTTTTGCCAATATGATAACCTAGATTATCCCCGACAATAGCAGCGAGAGCTATTACCGGCAAGACACTAACAAAACTGAGTTTGCCGGCTGCAATAAATACTCCGGCCGCAAGTAGTAATGTGTCTCCAGGGAAGAAAAAGCCCACAAACATTCCTGATTCGGCAAATATAATGCCGGCAATTAGAAGCAGCCCTCCTGCTTGAATAATATGGGTAGGATCAAACATATACCAAATAAGCTTAATGGTTTATAGAGACTTAGTCCAGTCAATCTGTTATAATGGAGATAAGAAATTAGGAGTTAATTACATTTTATGTCCCAAGATACTATTAGTTTGAGCGTGCAGCCAAGAGAAGTCACTGGCAAAGCGGTTAAGCATTTGCGTAAAAACGGAACAATCCCAGCAGTTATTCACGACCACGGAAAACCTTCACTTAGCGTTCAAGCTGACTCAGTCGCTCTTTTAAAAGTATGGCGAAAAGCCGGCAAGCACCACGCTGTCGATCTTACTTTTGAAGACAAAAGTTTTACGGCACTTATAAAAACAGCCGAATTTGACCCAAGAAAGCATCTACTTACCCACGTAGTATTCAATGCAGTCGATAAGAACCAAAAAGTCGATGCCGATATACCAGTTCGTCCTCGTTATGACGAAGGAAATGAATCATCACCTGCAGAGAGATCCGGACTTATAGTATTAGCTCAGCTTGAATCAGTACAGGTTAAAGCAATAGCCTCAAAACTACCAGACTTCTTGGAATATGATGCTGAAAAACTGGTTGAAATAGGTGATCATGTAACTGTTGCCGAATTGATTATCCCAGAAGGCGTAGAACTCATAACCGAACCAGAACACTCAATCGCTACCGTTTACGAACCAAGCGCCCTAGCCGCAGCAAATGATGCCGCTGGTGGTGGCGCTGAAGAGGAAGAAGAAGCAGCAGTTGAGGGCGAAGAG
>JBIOIO010000025.1:0-7514 GCA_044449925.1 Saccharimonadales bacterium (SeqCode) | reverse complement strand
TCTGCCGCTTTCTGCCATCTAAGGGAATCGTCCGGTTGTTCTACCTCTTTTGCTAGCTTAGAAGCAGTTTCCAGCGCCGCAATTACCGTACAGACAGTGTAAGTAGAAGTCAGAAACTTTTCTTCCCATAAATCGTAGCTTGCATGCGGCAGGCCCGTTTCACTGTCTATAAAATTACTTAAGAAGTTTGAACAAGGAACAATAAAGCTACGATACAGATTCTCTACAAATGACTTGTCTTCACTTGCCTCTAAATATGCCCCAATAAGATATATCGCACTTGCAGTCTCGTCCTCTTGAATAGCAAGTTCTTTACTACGCCCGTGCACTAGAGGGTGCCAAGTGCTGCCAATGGCTCTGTCTGGCTGATATTTATGCATAAGATAGCCGTCTTTGTGCATTGTATCTCTAGCAAACTCAAGGAAAGTCTTTGCTTCTTTATAGTGACCAAGCCTAATTAAGGGCCAGAGTGCATACATGGCATCTCTAGGCCAACAGTAACAGTAATAGTCTCGACCGTAATTAAATATGCTTGAATCTCCACTAGCAAGAACTGACCCTCTGGCGTCGCAGTGAGCTTTAATAATTAAAAGCCCATGCTGAACACACCGACGGTGGAAATCATCAATAGGCTTGCCGCTACTCAGCCATAATTGCCAATATTGCCGAACGGATTTAAGCCTTTCAGACATATCTTTAACTTTGTATTCACTATGGATAGCTTGAGCGTCAGTTTGGCTTGAAGCCGCAACTATCCAGTAATCTACTTCCACACTTTGCTTTCCAGTCATTCTTTGTTGCAAGCGTATTACACTGTCGACTCCACCATGTTCCACAGAATTACCGGAAAGCTCACCGTCCTCGGCGTCGCTATATGTGCCGGCTTTACCCTCAATGTTATAGTTTCCAACCGCGTACTGGTCAAAAGGAACATTATCTTGTGTGTATTTAGCAGCTATTAATAGACAATACTTTCCCTTGTAATCCAATACATAATGATCATCCGGAACATACAGTGCTGTATCGGCACGTCCGCCACGAGAAATCTCAAATACCTGGTGCATGAATAAGCGAACGTCGCGCTCACTTTCCCACTCGTTACTAATAGTAATCCTTCGTATAAGAGCGTTATCTATACTATCCACGTAATCCTGAAGGTGAAGAGAAATACCAATGTTTTTATTATGTAACCATATATCACTAATGAGAGCGTCTATTTCAAAATCTACTTGGATTTCCCATGAACCATCATCGGTCCATGAAAAGTGTCCATCCACCCATACACCTATTTTATGAGGAATACTTCTGGCATTGGTTAAGTTCTCAAGACCTACATAAGGATAATAGAAGTCGTGAACTAGACCAAACTCATCAAGGCCAACATAAAGCTGACCATTGCTAAGGACTACAGGCCTTCCCATTGCCCACCCACTCGGTTCATACCAATACACCTCTTTCGGCTAAACGATATTGGATATCCCTATAGGCATTCATAAAATTCATATAGGCCTCATATGGCGTAGCATACGGACTAAAGTAAGCGTGAATATCACCATCGTTAAACCATTTCGTGCACATATAGTAGAAATGGTCAGAAGTCTGTAGTTTGCGCCAATCTTCAATAAGAGCTAGGTCGCCGGTATCAAGTATTTGTTGCTGAAGTGAATAAAGAGAGTTTATAGCAGTAGACTGCATTGAGTTACCAAGCCAAGCTGATAAATCACGTTCTGTATCTGCCCAAGTTACAGTTTGGGGAACATCTACCTGACCGACCGGGTCAAAGCTGTCTATAACCTCACTAACTGTCATAAATGAGTGATCAGGGGACTTTAACCATTCCTTAGGCAAATGCTCTAAGAATCCAAAAATACCTGACTCATGCCACTGGTGTTCTCCGAACGTCTCATAGTCCATAAACAGGTTAAAATTAGAACCGTCTGGATCTTCACTTATCCAGTGCGAAAACTTATCCGCAGTCAATGGATATTCAGCCCAATTGCTATCGCCAAAACGAAATGCAACATCATCGCTTAGCTTATAGTTTTTCATTAACAATCGAATATTTTCCGTGTAAGAAGGCCTATACACGTAATTAGGGCTTCTCCATCCCAAAATTGGATCCCAGCCTTCAGCCAATATGCCTTTATAGCCAGCACCTTCAGCCCAATATGCGAGATCGTTATTATAGGCAAGCTCAGTATTTCTAAAAACTCTTGGAGTCTGACCGAATAATTCTTGAATTTTTCGTTTATGCATGTCCACTTGGATTTCGAATTCACTTCTAGAATAAAAGAAAGCTAAGCTATGGTGATATGTTTCCGCAACTATTTCTACTCTTCCTGTAGCAGCAAGCTCCTTAAATGAATCCAAGGCTTCAGGAGACCACATTTCCAACTGTTCAAGTACTGTGCCGGTTATTGAAAGACTAAGCTTAAAACCGGGATTTTCTCGAAGAAGCTGAAGCAGGTGCCTGTTTGTAGGTATGTAAGATTTCTCGGCAACCTTTTTAACAATCCGTTCGTTGCTTGTGTTATCGTCGTAAGCTGCACCAAAGTAATTGTGATCAGCACCACTATCAAATACAGTGTAATGCCTTATTCGAAATGGCTGGTGAACATGCAGATAAAGTACTATAGCCTTGCTCATGAATAACTACCCTGCATATGACTTTCATAGACTTTTTGAATCTTATCTCCAGCTCTATCCCAAGTAAGCTTTACGTACTCGCTATATGCATTGTTCCACAGCTCATCGCGCAGAGGATCACTAAGCATTACTGAAGCAATAAGATTTGCCATCTCATTAATATCCCAATAGTCTACTTTTAAGCAGTTGCTCAGCACTTCGCTAACACCTGATTGCTTGCTTACAAGAGCCGGTGTGCCAAAGCCAATGGCTTCGAGAGGGGTAAGTCCAAACGGCTCAGAAACTGAGGGCATTACAAACAAATCACCAACCTTAAATGCATCTCGCCAATTCTTGCCCCTTTGGAAGTCAGTAAATAGCACCTTGTCTCCAATTCCAAGATCAGCAGCAAGCGTAATAAGCTCGTAATACTGTTCGCCGCTGCCTACGATTAGGAACAAGGTTTTAGGAGCCTTTTGAATTACCAACTGTGCAGCTTGTAACAGATTAGGCAATCCTTTTTGGATAGTTAAGCGTCCAACATTAACCACGACTCTATATCCAAGAGACCTCATGAGCGTAAGATATTTATAAACATTGTCCGATGCAACAGGCTCTATGCTACTGGCATCTATGGAGTTATGTACAACCTCTATCTTTTCGGCCGGGATTCCATAATCTCGCATGATAGCTCTTTTGGTGTGCTGAGAAACCGCAATAATTCGGTCGGCCATATGTAGTCCGATAGATTCGATCTCACGAACCATTGGGTTACCGTATTCATTGCCGGACCTGTCAGATTCAATAGAGTGAACATGAAGAATAAGAGGAACATTTTTTATGTGCTTGGCACGCAGTGCAGCCCTAAACGTCAACCAGTCGTGGGCATGTATAATATCAAACTCCTTTTCGTGCACCAGCTCTGCGACAGCGTGCTCGTACAGCTGTTGCTGCTCGTGGATGTTTAACCAGTGCTCATTACCGTCTTCATCAATATATTTAAAACTGTCATAAGCGATGCCTGAACGCTGCAAAGTGGCAGCAGTTTGATAAGGGCTAATCGATGATACGGACATAAAATCTATGCCATGATCGGCTGAGTAGGGAAGTATAAATTCGATGTCAATGTTTCTTTTTGAGAGGGCTTTACAGAGATGATAGCATGCTATCCCTAGACCACCGCTGTTGTGGGGTGGTAATTCCCACCCTAGCATCAATACTTTCATATCCCTCTTTTTAATTTGTTAGATATTTGATTTTCCTTGTACTAAGTATAGATTCTTCATCACCTTAGCACAAGCAGATTAACACTTTAATTTTATCACGACAATTAAATTTCACAAATTTATTTTTATGCTTACCAGTGTGATATAAATCATAGTGTAAAAATTTTCAATTTCTGAGCTAAAACTTACAGTACTATGATGAACTAGAGCGTCCAACTAGCGGGAGAAGCGAGCGTGGTAAATAGTGGTCAGCCGATTCACGAATCCTGGTACATTCTTCTAGTAATATTACTTGTGATTATCGTTACTATTCTTAGGTACAAAAAGTATTTATCATCTCTAAATTTCTCAATATCACGAATTTCCAGCAACTACTTTGCACTAAAGAGACCGACAAAAATAATAGAGATTATTCCCAAGCATACAGTTAATAACCCTGTGTCATCCGACGAGATGCTTAGCGTGCTTCATGAACATCTAAAGCCTAGCTCACTATTTGAGAAGGTATTTAGGTTGAAAAGTACCGTTTCGATATACACTTACTCATCAAAGCTAAACGGGATACAATCTTTCTTAGAAGCTCCTACGGATTTAATACCGGAGTTAAAACGATCAATTACTTCATTGCAGCCATATACAACATTTACTGAAATTGAGTTAATGCCGGCTAATCTGGGCTCACAGACAAGCACATATTATGTTAAGCAGACTGCTGGCACGTACAACTTAGATAACTCATCCGAGGACGAAGCCGACATAAGTTACATGGAAAAACACCTAGGTAGCTTCAACGATGTTAATGAAAATGAATCCATAGGTTTCAGCCTTACTATTAGACCCGAACCCAGAAGTATTTTTGAAAAATACTTTAACATAAACCCTTATCAATCAACTTTAAAAGGTAGCGATTCGGAACCGTACTTTATCGTTTACGCAACCACTACGATTTCATCAAATAGTAGTAAGTCCATAACACGCCGAAAAAGAGAGATTGAGTCATCTTTCGTATTGCTGGAAAAAAGATCGTCAAATAAATTTACCCTGCATCGTAAGCTTAAAAACGCCTACAAGGACCTAGTAATTCCTCTAAACAATAGGCATGCCTTGCGCTTGGGCGTAGACGATCTTAATCTTCTGGCTCCGATTGGTCGAACCTCTTATTCTAACGTCGACCATATACATAAGACATATTCAAAAACCTTACCCGCTCCAATCGCTATGCATGATCCTTCAAAACTTGATCTAATATTTGGCAAGAACATACATCATAGCCAAGACTTTCAAGTCGGCTTGAGTAAAGACGAAAGAGACAAGCATATTTTTATGGTCGGTGGCACCGGAAGCGGTAAAAGCACCTTGCTAGAATCTATGGCCTATCAAGATATACAAAAAGGCCGTGGCATCGCAGTACTCGACCCTCACGGTGATCTGGCTGAATCATTAATATCTCGTATCCCTAAGACACGTCGAAAGGATGTAATATATTTTGACCCAAGTGATATAGAATATCCTATAGGCATAAACTTACTCGAAATCCCAAGCGGGTTAAGTAATATCGAAAAACTTCGGGAAAAAGACTTTATTACGGAGTCAATAGTTTCAATATTTCGTAAATTATTCTCAGAAAACGATAGTGGAGGCCACAGAATAGAATATGTTCTTCGTAATAGCGTCCAAACAGCTTTCTTACTAGATAAACCAACCATTTTTAGTGTTTACGAGCTTTTGACAAATAAGAAGTTTCGGCGTGAAACCGTTGCAAAGCTGGAAGATCCATACCTTAAAGACTTTTGGATCAATGAATACGAAAAAGCTGGAGATTACCAGAGAGTAAAAATGTCAGCAGGTGTAACTTCTAAGATAGGAAGATTTCTATTTTCTGAATCAGCTCGAAGGGTAATAGGCCAGTCTGATTCGACAATAGATTTCAGCGAAATACTTAGTAACAACAAAATACTTATCTGTAACCTATCTAAAGGAAAGTTAGGTGACGATACTTCAAGCATTTTCGGAAGTATTATACTTTCAAAAATACAGCTAGCTACACTGAGACGATCTCATGTTCCCATGAAACAAAGAGTTCAATTTAGCTTATATGCAGACGAGTTTCAAAACTTTGCAACTATGAGTTTCCTTCAGCTTCTGTCAGAAGCCAGAAAGTACAAGCTTCGGGTAATAATGGCAGAGCAATCAATGGCTCAGCAAAGCTCACAACAAATGAACGACATAATACTTGCAAACGCCGGAGTTGTTATTAGCTTTCGTTCAGCAAGCCCTAAGGATGAAGAGTTACTGCTACCCATATACGAGCCCTTTGTAGAAAAAGGTGATATTTCCTACCTGCCTCCATATAATTTTTTCGTGCGTATTCTTGGTTTGGAACCAATGCCCCCGTTTTCCGCCGAAACAGAACTTGTAAAAGAAAAGAGAAGTAGCAAAGTTGCAAATGAAATAATTAATCATACGCGAAAAACATATAGTCGAACTGAACCAGTAGAAAGAGAAGATGAAAGTACTTTGGAATTGGACAATTACGAAATAGATATGCCGATGCTAGTATCTGAGTAATGAATTGTAGTGGCTAAATCATGATGCTCTAGTTGTATATTTGGTGTATTTATGGTTTAATTATAGTATGGCCACTAGAGGTGAGTTTCCTACACAGCTTAGAGACGAGGAGCAAACCAGATCAGACTTCAACCGATTACCTTATGAGATCTCAATGCTCGCCGCTTTATTAGATGATGGCCAAAGAGACCTTAGAATTAGTTTACAGACTAATATTGCACTCTTGTCCGAAGAATTTCAAGAACCGGATGATCAGACACGTGCCCTGAAGGGTTTTGCAGGAACTGAAGCGCAAAGAGAAGATATACTTATGGCGTTTTATAGTGAGGGGTCATACGATACCGAAACTTTGGGAGTTGTGACAACAGATGCCGATAGAGTTTTGAGAACGCTGCTTGGCGAGAATTATATTGCCTCGTGTGATGAAGAGCACCTCAGAGCAATAAGGTATGTAAGAGACGGCCATGTTGCCGCTACCGACATAGTTTATGGCGGCAATTTTTATTTTAAACCACCCCACGAAGTGTTAGTTACAGGTGACGAGTTTCCAGAAGAACAGCAAGTTGTAGATTTAGAAAACGCAGACGGCTTAATTGCAAAAAACGCTACGGTATTTGATCCGTTTGGGGTCAATGTTTTCTCAGGAGACCTGGAGATGGCCAATATTAAAGACTTGTTCGGTACTTATTATGTATTAGAGGAGCTACCGTTTTACGAAACTGTACCTGAATACGCCATAGCCATTGACGCTTATTCGACCGATAATCAAGGGGGACGGACACAGCACGATTTTAAAATATTAGCCGGCATAACTATGCTCGAAACTGATTATATGAGAGCTACTGCCATAGGTGCGATCGTAGGAGGTATGTATATAAGAAATCCTACCGGACCGACTGACAGATAAAATAGACTCTCTAGTAAGGGAATTAGCACTGTAATTGAATTTTTGTCGCCGAGTAACCAGCCAATTACATCACTAGTAAATCATAATTGATAACTTGTAAAATATATATTAATATTTGTAAGTACATAATATATTTAAGGAGTGTGACATGTCGGGAGAAGCGATATCAGGTGAATCCACTAATCCAG
>JBIOIO010000024.1:0-7665 GCA_044449925.1 Saccharimonadales bacterium (SeqCode) | reverse complement strand
TTTTTGTTTATATTTTGCATCATTTATATTAATCTCTTGTGCTTACTATAATAATGTTTTTATCTTATGACAAGTAATGATGCTAGTGTTTATAAATTAAACCTTGATTGTGATATATTATATTCGTAAGAGTATATAGAAAAATAGAAATATATGTTTTAGATATATGTAGGTGGAAAAATTTCCCTGTGAAACAAAAATGAAACATTTCTCAATCGGCACAATTAGGTCTAAGGCATTATTTGGCGTATTTCTCATACTATTTTCTTTATTCGTTTCTTCTTTCTTTGGTTTTTTTGAAAACAATGCGAGCAATAAAGTAAGTGCTGATTCTACTTTTCAATACACCAATGCACAATACTCCGCAATAACAGGTCCTTCCGTGGCATCAAGCGGTGCAGGTGTGACTTTGACATACACCAAACAGTCAGGAAATGTTTATGTTGCTTCTTTTGGAGGAGCAGACCAATGGTCTGGCTGTACGACTGGAATTATCAAGGTTACATCTTATGGCGCAGGAAGCGGATATGCATATCAATCGGGAGGATCTGGCTGTACCGACAACGGAAAGAGCGGGCAAACAATTGCTATCCAAGGAGGCTCGACAAAAGCTGGATCAACTATGACTGGAAGCTGGATCGATTTTAGCCATATTAGTGCTTCAGACGGAAATGTATATTATGACGCTAAAATAGACAACAATCTTCATTACGACATCCAGGGAGGATCTGGCTGTAGCACGCAAAATTACATAGACGGCTTCCCTGCGCAGGGTTCGAATTATAAGAATGCCACAGCAACAGCTAAAATTCACATCTTTGCAGCACCTGGGAACGGGAACAACAATTGCATAGAAACTCCTATGCCCATAAAGCTGTCTCCGAATTCCGATCCGGCAAGCTTCAACTATACTTTTGTTTGGGCTGATCAAGGCACTATTGCAACATCCGATCAAACAGCGCTAATTTTCACATTATCGGGTCAGGGAAAGCCCTATCTTGCCACGAGCGGAAGAAGCTATGACAGTAAGTGTCAAAGCCAGATAACAGGTGCTCCTGGATGGCCGTATAACGGAACTCTTATTATAAGGAACTCGAGTAGTAGTAATCCGCTTTCCACCGGTTTTCAAAACAGTATTTCATCAGCAACACTAAAAAGCGACGGCCAAGGCTGCTATGTGAGCAAAGGAATTGGAATACAAATCGGCGACCCGCTAGTGAACGGAAAAAAGGCTAGTGACTTGCCGGCTGGAACCAGCACGCTCGGCAGCGGTACCAATGGAGCAAACGGATCTGTCTCAGGAATAGGCTGTGACTTAGGAATAAATGGATTAGACTGGAACTCCATAATAAACATATTTAATCCCTTGAATTGGCTTATGTGTGGTCTTATACAGGGAGCTACTTCTATTACGGCTCAGCTTGATCAGGCTATCCAATCATGGCTAGTTCTTGGAACCGGTGGCCAGACCAATACAGATAATCCAGACTTTATATTTTTTAACACTAATGGTCAGTGTAATGCCGGAGCACAAGTTACAACCACAACGGGTCCAGAATCATCATGCAATGCTTATGAGACAGCTTGGGGTTTCTTTGAGGGTCTCGCCCTTGCATTACTGGCAATTGCGGCCCTTTTCATAATTATTTCACAAGCTCTCGGCCTTGAAATTCTTGATGCATACACTATAAGAAAGATGTTACCGAGGGTTGTTATTGGAGCAATTCTAGTCACGATTTCGTGGCCATTAATGAAATTTTTGGTAACACTGAGCAATGATCTAGGATATGGAATTACTTTTATTCTTAATCACTCCTTCGGAAACGTCAAAGACACCATAGATACACACTCTATCCTTACTACGCTTGGACTGGCTATTGGAGGATTAGCTTTGGGCTTCTTTGGGCTTCTTTCATTTGTCGCAACAGCGGCACTTAGCGTAATTGTTGCCTTTGTCGCCATTGTATTTCGTCAAATTGTAGTCATATTCCTGATAATTATCTCGCCTGTGGCTATCGTACTTTACGCTCTGCCAAACACGCAGAGGTATTCGAGAATGTGGTGGGATAATCTTATTAAGCTGTTGCTGATGTTCCCAATGATAGTTGGAATAATAACTATGGGACATATATTCTCGGCTCTAACGAGTCAAATGGCCCAACATATTCCACCAGGTCAAACTGTTCAAGCAGGTACTTTAAACATCATTGCTCTTATCGCATACTTCGCACCATACTTTGCAATCCCGTTCACATTTAGGTTTGCCGGGGGGATCATGAGTGCAGTAGGCGGAGCTATCAATTCTAGAGCTGATGGTGCACGTGGTGCTCTAAGTAAGTACAGGTCAAATCAACTTGGCCAAAATTCTGCCAGGCTGAAAGCTGGTACACGATTTGAAGACAAGCCATACCTGCCAACAAGGCTTACTAGAGGATTAAACACAGCATCCAGAGGACTTGGTACAGGCTGGAAAGGTCGATATGGATTGGGGGCACGAGGTCAATCTGCAAGAGGTTATGTCCAGCAAGCAGCTGTTACTGAAGCTCAAAAGTCTCAAGGAATGCAAGGAATTAGAGGTAATAATAAGGCAAATAGATTCTTGGCGGAAGCTATGGGAGATGAAAAAGTCGGACGAGAAGCACTGTATAAGCATCTTATGAGTGGTGGAGATCTTGGTGATGAAAAATGGACCAGCGAAGATGCACTGGCGGCAGTCGACAGGGCAGTTCTAGATGCTAAGTCCGCTGGGCAAGTAGACGCAGTACATGGAGCAGCAGCATTTATGAGTATGGCCGCCGATGGAACCGCAATTCGTGACACAAACGATTTGGCAAGGCTTGCAGCAAAGGCAGGTCAGGCAGACAAGAATACAACGTTCCATTATGCCGCATCTGCAGCCAGTATTAGCCGACAAGCTGGACGTCCGGATCTTGCGGCCGCAAGTGAACCTATCGGTGAACTAGCCTTTGCATATTCTGACAAGGAATTCAATAAGACCCCTGGAATGAATGGTATGGGTAGTCCCGATAAGAAATTTGAAGCATTACAGGCGGCCGCATGGGAGTCTGGAGCTGGTGGGGAGGTAGCATATAACAAGTACGGTACAGCGAAATCTAGAACCATCAGGAATGACACGCGTGGCGCTGTCGAAATCATGAAGAATCATCAAGCGGCTATGTTCAAAGGGGAAGAATCTCCATATTCTCAAGAGCAAGTTCAGTTTGCTGCTGCCAGCCTGGTTGAAGCCAGAAATGCAGTTGCTAATAACTATGGTAAGCTGAATAACCGAATTGCAGCAGGTAAAGAACTTGAAAAAGACGATGGTGCACTCGACTGGTATCTTGACTCAATGACAACCGTTGGAAATACATCAACCATCGCCAACAGCGTGGATGACGGAACAGCAGTACAGGCAGGTGCCACTAATAAAGTTACAAATAGAGATGTAATTAACAAAATGGTTGGAGACAGAATCCAAAATATGTCTCCTGCAGAGCGTGAAGCCGCCGAGAGATCAAGGGCAAGACCTGATACCGGTGGCGATGAAGAAGCGTAAGCACAGCTATCAATTGTTTGTATTCAATACGGTTGTATGAGTCCACTCATGAAGAACATTAGGAACAATGTTTAAGTTTTGGTTAAAGATTATGCTTGTGTTTTATTCAACTTTCTGTTATAATCTATGACATGTCCTTCGGCGTATACAGACAAAACAGACCTCCCTCAAGTTTCCCTGTTCCTATCCCCTTTAAAGATGCAGGTCATGCAACTCATGATGAAAAAATTCGCGCGGGCACAGCAGAAAAGGATGCAATAGCAAAATTTAGAGAGCATATTATAGATATATCAGGCGATCATGAAGGTTCTGATCCTGAAGCTTATTTGTCTCCTACTGACTACACGACTCTTATGAACTTTGTTGATCTAGCAGATCATATCGGATGGGCAGGGGCTCAAACTATAGGTTTAAAAACTCATAGGACATACTCTACGCTAATAGAGCCCTCAGGTGAAGAAAAGCCCGTGGGTCTTAAAGCATGGAGTGCCAGTCCACGACAGCCAGCTAGAAATGGTTTGATGCAAGCAATTATGCTACGAAGAGCAGGCGAAGAACATAAAGCCTTCGTATTTGGTAAACTTTCGGTCGCAGACCCAGACCAGCTAGTAGCAATTGCAGACGATGGAAATCTTTATTCACAAAGAGAAATGGATGGTACACAGCAGAGTTATGGACAAGGCTGGGGACGATTGCCTAACCCAGAAATAATTGAACCTGTAATGGCTACGGGTCAGCATTATGGAGTAGACGCAAATGCATTTCGTAAGCCTATGCTAAAATGGCTGATTGAGTTGGTGCCTAAGTCAGCTTTAGAACACGTAGATTTGGAAGATTTTGATTTGGGTGATTACAACAAACTGCATATGAGCTAATCTAAATGTTATAATTTGTATGGAATGGCAACATACAAACTCATACAGGATGTAGAGGCTGAGGATAAAATTCTCGGACCCCTTACTCTGCGTCAATTTATTTTTGCGCTAATTACAGCATTTCTAGGCTATATTGACTTCATTTTAATTGCTAAACAAATATATTTTTTGCTAATATTTTTTATTCCACTGACCCTTTTGGGTATATTTTTTGCTTTTCCATTTGGACGAGACCAGCCTACCGAAATATGGGCATTGGCCAAACTAAGGTTTCTATTTAAGCCCAGGAAAAGACTATGGGATCAGAGTGGAATAAAGGAGCTAGTTACAATAACTGCACCTAAAAAAATACAGAAGATATACTCGGATGGTCTTAGTCAAACTGAAGTTAAAAGCAGACTAAAAGCACTGGCAGACACAATCGATAGTCGGGGCTGGGCTATAAAAAATGTCAATATAAATAGTTACGCCCCAAGTCCAGAAGTAGACGCAAGCACCGAGAGACTATTAGACATTAATTCGATTCCTGATACAGTCCCGGAAAACCCAGTGGGACTAGAACAAGATATGTTAGACACCCAAAATAACCCTCTTGCCCAGCAATTTGATTCAATGATCCAAGAATCCACAACTAAATACAAACAAAGGTTGATTGAGCAATTAAACAGCGGTCCATCACAAACTACCCAGGGTGTCCGAAGTAGCACTTCGAATTGGTTTTTTATGAATTCTGCGGGTCAATCTGCTTCACCTCAAACACAGTCGACCACAACTATTGATAGTTCAGCCCCTGACGATTTGATCAATCCCGGGCAGCTAAAACAAAATAAGACATTTAACAATCTACGTACTTTAAAACCACTTGATGCTAGCCAATTATCTACTGCATTAAGCAATGAAGTTATAGATAAGAATGCAGTGACTTCAACTCCTAATACTGATATACTAGCATTAGCAAATAACAATGATTTAAACGTTTCTACTATAGCTAGACAAGCGAAGAAAGTAACGAGCAAGTCATCGGGTAAAGAGGAAGTAATTATATCCCTTCATTAAATGGTTGAACCAATGAAGTAAAAATACGAATAGGTGGGAATACGTATACATGAATCCCTCAGAAAATGATCAAAATAAAATAGAGAACGGTCAAGGTGTTCCTGAAGAGACTTATGACCCTTCACAGGTAAGAATTGTTAGTGCTGGTGAACCTCGTTATGGCATAGATCCGGAGCCTCCAAAATTCGCATCCCCGCAACAGCAACAAAGCGGTAATGTAGTTACACCAGTTGCCGCTCCTGCCGCTCCGCCGCCGCCTGCACCGGTGCCAACGCCTCAGCCTAGTCAAACCATTCAGCCTCAACCCGTGGCACAACCTGCCTTGAATAATCCTCCTGTAAATACCCAGATTAAAACAGTGGACATAGATAAAAAAATTACAAAGGGAGATTCCAAAAGCGGCAAAATAAATCCAAATAGTACGCAAAATACGCTACTAATAGCTGAGATACGTGATGGAATCGTAATCATGAATGATGGCTCATATCGTTGTGTAGTGATGGTTAAAAGCATTAATTTCGATCTTATGAGCCCCCAAGAACAAGAAGCAGTCGAATATAGCTATCAAGGTTTTTTGAATTCTTTATACTTTCCAATTCAGATTCATCTTAGTTCTCGAAAAGTGGATTTGAGACCTTATCTTGAAAGACTAGATAAGATTCGTTCTGAACACGACAACATGCTTCTAGCATTATTGATGGAAGACTACATAACATATATGGATCAGCTGAGTCAGCAAACAAATATTATGGATAAAAATTTTTACGTAGTTATACCATTCTTTCCCTCCGTTGAAGTTCAAGGGGCATTAACACAAAACAAGAACTTCTTAAATGGCGTGACTAAGCTTTTTGACAGATCGGAACAGCATGTCGTGATCAATGAAGTTGATCTTGAAAATGCTAAGACAGAACTCAGAAACAGAGTTCAGGCAGTACTAGGTGGGCTTCAACAGTGCGGAGTTCAGGGATTACCGCTTGATACACAAGAGTTGATTGAGCTTTATTACGATAGCTATAACCCCGACACTGCAACGAGACAAAAAATGAAGAATATTGATGACTATACCTCCGATATTGTTACAAAGGGTGAGGGCGTTGCAACTCAGTCCCACTTACAAAGGGAGCTACAGTAATGGCATTTGGAAGAAATAAAAAGGTTAAGAACCCACCAGCGGACAATCCTGAAACACAGAGAGCTCGCGAGCAGCAGGAAGTTCAAGTCGCATTCCAAAAAGGTATAACAGCACTAAGAGATTTTATAGCACCAAGCTCACTTGAATTCAGCAGTACACATTTTCAATTGGGAACACGCTATGCACGTACCTATTACGTGTACGGATACCCTAGACAACTATATACCGGCTGGCTAAGCGGCCTTGTAAACATCGACGAGATAGTCGATATAAGCATGTATGTATACCCTGTAGAAAGTCGTGTCGTGATGGAAAACCTTAAAAAGAAAGTAACTCAACTTGAAGCAGGTATTCAAATTGACGCCGAGAAGGGCAGAGTACGTGATCCGGGCAAACAAGCAGCAATATTAGATGCGGAAGAAATGCGCGATAAGCTTCAAGTTGGCGAAGAACGATTCTTCAGGTTTGGGCTATATTTCACATTATTCGGCAATAGTCTTGAAGAGCTAGATTATATTTCACACAAGGTGGAATCAATGCTTGGGCAGCAGCTTGTTTACAGTAAGCCAGCATCATCTCAGCAAGAACAGGGCCTTAACAGCACTATTCCTCAGCTTATAGACCAAATTCAAGTAAGAAGAAATATGAGCACCGGCGCACTAAGCACCAGTTTTCCATTCACTAGCGCAGACCTAAGCCAAGATAACGGGATTTTGTACGGAATCAACATGCACAATTCTGGCCTAGTTATTTTTGACAGATTCTCACTGGAAAACGGAAACTCCGTTGTTTTTGCAAAATCTGGAGCCGGAAAAAGTTTTACTGTAAAGCTTGAAGCTCTGCGAAGCATGATGTTTGGCACTGAAGTGTTCATCATAGATCCTGAAAATGAGTATCAAAGAATGGCTGAGGCGGTTGGCGGTGCTTATGTACGTTTAAGTCTAAACTCATCTACTAGAATTAATCCTTTTGATCTTCCGAAAGTAGTCGATAATGATGAGGCGGATAACCCCTTAAGAACAAACCTGATAACCCTGCACGGA
>JBIOIO010000023.1:0-7680 GCA_044449925.1 Saccharimonadales bacterium (SeqCode) | reverse complement strand
TGGCAGGGGCACGTGGAATCGAACCACGATCTAAGGTTTTGGAGACCTTTATACTTGCCGTTGTACTATGCCCCTACAGGTGTACTTTTCGTAAGAAGAGCAAGTCTATAATATTCTATTTATCCTTATCTGTCACTTATCCATTACTTTGGTCTTAAAAGTACAGCTTGCTAATAAGACCAAAAAGATGCCCACATCTTTTATTTAGTGCCAAAATCTGCTATACATAGTGCTACATGGCGAAGATTTATCCGACTAGGCCTTTTTTAATGATGTTTTACGGCTACCCTGGAGCAGGTAAAACCTATTTCGCGCGTCAATTCTGTGAAAACATACACGCTGCACACCTTCAGGCAGACAGAATCAGGGCAGAACTATTTGAAGAGCCTCAGTACGACAAACAAGAGAATGACATCGTAAACCAGCTAATGAATTACATGACTGAGGAATTTTTATCTGCCGGTCTTAGTGTTTGCTATGACGTAAACGCATCACGTACCGGACAACGGCGTGCATTAGCCGATATAGCCCGCAGCTGCAAGGCAGTTCCCATAGTTGTATGGTTTCAAATGGATCCGGATACAGCCTTTGATCGAAGCATTAATCGTGATCGCCGAAAAAGTGACGATAAGTATGCAGCCGAATGGGATAGAACTACCTACGAAACGCTAATAGAGCGAATGCAGAATCCTTCGCAATCAGAGAACTACGCAGTCGTAAGCGGCAAGCATCTTTTTCCGACACAACGTAGCGCGGTAATAAGTAAGCTACGTGACCTTGGTGTAATTAATCCCGATGACACAAACTCGCAAGTCATTAAGCCTGGAATGGTAAATTTAGTACCTAACAATTCAGGAAGAGTAAACCTCTCAAGACGAAATATCTTTATTCGTTAAGATACCTCCATGCCGTACAAAGAGTTTTCGCTCGACGATGATCGCATAGTAAAAATATATAAACGACGGGGCAGTAAAAGCCTAAGATTAAGTATTACTTCAACAGGGCAGATTAGGGTCACTATGCCTTTTTGGGCATCCTACAGAGCCGGACTTCAATTTGCTAAGTCTAAAACTGCATGGATAAATGAACACCATCAGGAAAAAGATCTGCTTGAAAACAATATGCTCGTGGGTAAAGCCCATCGCTTAGTTTTTAATCCTGATTCTTCACGTCAAAAAGTATCAACGAGAATAAGAGATAATCAGGTTACGATAACTTATCCGGCATCTAACTCCGTAACAGACGACGGCATTCAATCCGCGGCTGCTAAAGCCTCTATAAAGGCTCTTAACTTACAATCAAATCAACTACTACCACAAAGGCTAAAAACATTAGCAGAGCAGCATGATTTTTCCTACAAAAGTGTTAAGGTCCGCCAGCTTAAAAGTCGTTGGGGCAGTTGCGACACTAAAGGGAATATAGTTTTAAATATTTATCTGATGCAACTTCCATGGGACCTCATTGACTACGTTTTACTTCACGAGTTAGTACATACAAAAATACACCGTCACGGTCCAGATTTTTGGAAAATGCTTGAGACTAAACTACCAAACGCAAAGGTACTTAAAAAAAGACTCCGCGAACACCAACCAATTTTGCGTAGTATGCACACAATGAGTGTGGCATAATGTCTGTAATGCAACCACAAGCTTCTTTAAATACGGAAGAGATAAACGAACAGCTCGAACACGAACGGCTGACCAGCCTAATAAACAGCATGGTAGATGCTGTAATTGCAGTAGATTCGAATATGAACGTCGTGGTTTATAACGGTGCAACTCTTAATATTTTTGACGTAAATACAATAAAAGTCGGTACGCCTCTTCAGAATATATTTCAGCCCATAGATGACAACGATAAGCCTGCGGATATTTTGGGAATGGTACGTTCAGCCTCAAAACCAGTTAGTGATAGAGACCTTAGATTAAAATACGAAGACGGAAGCACGATTAACCTTTACATAAGTATTGCGCCCGTCAGGCTTAGCTATGGCCAGAAGGGACAAAGCGGCTTCGTCATATTACTTAGGGACATAACCAGGGAAAAATCCCGTGAAGAAGAGCGCGACGAGTTTATTAGTGTAGTTTCCCACGAACTAAGAACACCGGTTACTATTGCCGAAGGAAACATTGGAAACGCTCAATATATCGTAGAGCATGCCGAAGACATAGTAGCCGTAAAAAAAGCACTTAAAGAAGCCCACTCTCAAATACTGTTTTTAGCCGATATGATCAATGATCTGGCAACATTGAGCCGTGCCGAGCGCGGAAGGCTGCAAGTAGATGTCGAGCCAATTAATGTCACAGAGCTTGTAAATGAGCTAAGCGACAATTATAAAGAGCAATGCGACGCTAAAGGTCTCGAATTAAAGATAATAATTGATCCACAGCTCGAGCTTTTAAATTCATCTAAGCTCTACGTACGCGAAATACTCCAGAACTTTATTACAAATGCTATTAAATATACCGAAATGGGCGGCGTAACAATTGAAGCAAAGGCTAGCCCCATCGGCGTAAGATTTACGGTAACAGACACGGGTATTGGGATAAGCAAAGCAGATCAGAACAGGGTATATGATAAGTTCTTTCGTTCCGAAGACTACCGAACCAGGAAAGCAAATGGAACGGGTCTTGGATTATATGTGACTATGAAACTGGCTAGACTTATACATGCCGAACTTTCACTGGAAAGCGAACTCAATAAAGGTACTACATTCAATATTTTTGTTCCGAGTCTAGACAACCCTACAAAGATGACTGGTGCGCCTGATCACCATATCGCATAACTGGTATGCAGATATTGCGCCCTTTCCAAATAACTTCCTTGAACTCATAGCTCCACATAGAATAATTGAGAATCCATATATCGTATATGACTGCAAATGGCAGCAAGAACACGCTTATTGGAATAAACTTCTCGTAAGTGACCTTGGTGAGTAAAACGTAGTGATATGAAAGAAGTACTATACTTAACAGATTAACTATTATCATTGCTATATTTAGTTCAACCACGGAAATAACAATAAAAACGTAAGGTAGAAACAGTATATATAATTCACATAACGCCAGAACGGCAACTATTTCAGGCCTCCTATGTGTCTGAGGATAACGACATCTTTGGGCGGTAGCCTTTTGTTCGGAAAGCAATTTATGCGAAGTTAAACCAAATATAGCCTTACTCTGATAAAAAGTATAAGCTCTGGTTTTAGCCGCTATCTTAGCAAAATAGCTTTCAACCGAAGTACTTGAAGATATCGCCTTAAACTCACCGTGCTTTTTAAGAAAATCCCTTTTTATTATCCACGTTGTACTTAACACTGGAGGACGGCGCATCCAGTTCCTTGGAAGTGTAATTTCCCAGGCATAACGGACAGGCTGTATCAAGTAGGACAGCAGAGGTGCCCTAGTACTTAATACATTTTTCGGCATTACGCTCATCATGGACTTTTTGGTATCAATTAAGGTCTTTATCATCGATTCAACACTATGAGGCTCAAACCTCACATCGACACCGCAAAACAGTAATATCTCACCGCTGGACTCGTTAACAAGTTCCTGATAAGCAAAAGTCTTAGCTAACCAATGCTTAGGCGGATCCTCTCCCTTTATAAACCTCACGCCATCGTGAGCAAACTCCTTAATTATCTGCGGAGTATGTTTGTCCTGAGAGCAATCATCCAAGACTAATATTTCAAGCTTCGGATAAGTACTTCTTAGTAGCGAATCTAAGCATAGCCTTAAGTCTTCAGTTTCGTTCCGTGCTGGAATCAACACTGACACTGACGGAAGGTCACGCTCGACCACGGCAGGGACAGACTTAGGTGGCCGGATCTCTCGAATGTGCTTTTTTGTTACATAGACTATGAACAAAGCTCCAAAAAGAGCCATGACCATTAATCCATCTAACGCGTACGTTTGCACGAATGTATTGTGATGATCCAACCATACAAGCGCACCAACTAATGCCTGCATACCTACTAGTGCTATAGATGATCTAAAGGTAACGGTACGCATATAATCAACCGGGGTTCTTCCTTCAACCAGTCGAAGCAGGTTAATTACCCTGTAAATACTTAAGGCCGTAAAAATAGATGTCCAAAAACTAATATTTGATCCGAATATGAAGCCAGTAACAACCGATAGTAAGATTATAACCAAAATAGATAAGGCTTTTCTAAGATGCTTCCAAAATAGTGGAATCCAAATGCAAATCTCAATCACGCTTACAGCAACTAGAAAGATAAGCACATGCATATATGCTTTAAACTATAGCAAATATTTGACATGTATACGTAGATCCTCTCCCCGGGGTTCTTGACCGAAGTCAACGCTCATGCTACACTTGACATATAACGCCTACAGATTATGTAGGCTTTTTAAATGGGAAGAGATTGACCATATATGGCAGATACCGCTGATAAAAATTCGAAGAAAAAGCGTATTGTTAAAAACCCGGAAACTTTTCGTGAGAGAGCATTAAAGGCTACGACCGAAGATGAGAAACCTTCAAAGAAACATAGGATTCGAGGCTTTTTTAAATTTCTACTTAAACCTTTTCGTTTTATCGGCCATAAAATCAGCACGTTTAAATTATTCAAGCCACTTAAGAAGCCTCTAAGATTAATTGGCAAGGTTCTGGTTCCGGCTTACTTTCGTAATAGCTGGAGGGAGTTAAAACTAGTAACCTGGCCCTCTTTTAAGCAGAGTATGCGTTTAACCTATGCGGTACTGATCTTTGCCATAATTTTTGGAGTATCAGTGGCAGTCGTAGACTACGGTCTGGATATATTATTTAAGAAAATACTATTGAAGTAAGAGGAAATCACTATGAGCACTACAACTAAAAGATACGACACAACCAAACAATGGTATGCCATTCATACATATAGCGGCTACGAGGAAAAAGTCGCCGAAAGTATACGTCAACGAGCCGAGAGTCTCGATATGAAAGATAAAATCTTCGAGATTTTAGTGCCAAAAGAAAAAATGATCGAGATTAAAAACGGTAAGCGTCGTGTAGTCGAAAAGAGGATATTCCAAGGCTACGTTCTTGTACATATGAAGCTAAGCGAAGATGCTTGGTACATTGTTCGAAATACTCCTAGTGTTACAGGATTTGTAGGCAGCGGAACCGATCCTACCCCTATAGAACAAGATGAAATTGAAAAGATTCAGAAGCGTATGGGTCTTGAACAACCCAAGCACAAGATTGACTTCAACATAGGTGAAGTTGTAAATATCATCGACGGACCCTTTAAGGGCTTTGACGGCAGCATTAACGAAATAGACGCCGCCAAAGGTAAACTTAAAGTTCTAGTTAATATGTTCGGACGAGAAACACCTGTGGAGCTTGACGGATTGCAGGTAAAAAGGGTATAATATACTCTAAGTTAAGTAACTGATTGGATAGGTATTTAGATAATGTCGACTACAGCAAGATTACAAATGGATATGGGTAGCCTCCAGGAACTAAGCGCTATGGACCGCCGGGAAGTAACCCTGCCTAGATTAAATGACCTGTACCGCCTAGAAACCATACAGCTAAAAAGCGCCGCCGAAGCAGCTGCAGCTCAAGAACCGCCTAACGAAGCTCTGTTGGGTGCAATTGGCATGGTAGCCTTTGATCGACACATGGATTCAAGTGCTCGTACTCATCGTCAGGACACTGTCCTACTTATAGAAACAATCGGCATTGCTTTTCCAGCAAGCTAGAGCGCTAGACAACAGAGGTAGTTTGTAGTATACTCAATCAGTTACGCACTTCTATCTTAATTAAAGAAAGGGAAGGAGAAGCCTAAGAGCAATTAATGCTCGCTTCGACAATAATCTTATGGCTAAAGTAGTTAAAGCAAATCTAAAGATGAAAATTCGCGCCGGTCAAGCCAGTGCAGCTCCTCCAGTTGGAAGCACATTGGGACAATACGGCGTGAACATGATGGATTTTATCCAGCCGTTTAACGACGCAACAAAAGAAATGAAAGGTATAGTTACTGCTCACATTACTATCTTTGACGACAGAAGTATGGCGTTTAGAGTGGTAAGCGAACCTACCGATGACCTTATTAGGGCCAAACTTGGCGTCCAAAAGGGATCTGGCAAGCCAAACAGCGAGAAACTTTCTAAAAAACTTAGCGCAAAAGACCTTCAAGAAATCGCTGAAACTAAAGCTAATGATATGAATACCGAAGATGTCGAAGCCGTAAAGAAAATGGTCGCAGGAACAGCACGTAGCATGGGAGTGGAAGTTGAGAGCTAATATGCTTGGGTCTGGAAACTGGTCTCCATTGCCGCCTCGGAGTTCACTTAACGAGGGAGGACACTATGCACTTTGGGCAGATGTCGATGATGCGATGCAACAACCAGGCGTACCTGTAGAAGATAGATTATCTGAAGCTCAAGCCTTGCTTTCAGGTAGCCCTGATACCCAAAGTGGAGTAAGGGTAATATCACCTCAACGAGTTACTGAGATATTATCGCGAGAAGTAAGATTACAGTATTAATAACTTGTGGGAGGCTCTAATAAAGAGCCGATTGCACCACGATAAGGAGTCATAAATATGGCAAAGAAAGAATTATTGGAAGAGGCAAAAGCCGCTGGTATCGAAGTTGATTCAAAGATGAAAGTCTCTGAAATTAAAGCCCTCATAGATGCTAAGCGGCCTAAGGAAGAAGATAAAGTCGAAACAGAGTCACCTAAGACTGAAGATGTTGAAACAGCAAAAGCCGGTAAACGAAGTGCTAAGGCACTTGCCGAAGCTAAGGATAAGGAAGAAAAAGAAGCCCGAAAAGCTTCAGCTAGCCAGGAAGAAACTAAGCCAAAACCTCAAGCGCCCCCAACCAGAAGTCGTCTTGAACGTCGTGGCAAAGGATATAAGAACACCGCAAAACTAATCGAGAAAGGTACCCTTTATCCATTAGACAAGGCAATTGACCTGGCTAAGAAAACTTCACACGTTAAATTTGATGCAACTGTCGAGCTTCATATTAATCTAGGCGTAGACCCAAAGCATGCAGATCAGAATATCCGAGACATGGTGGTACTTCCTGCAGGCACAGGTAAAAAAGTCCGCGTTGCAGTTCTTACAGACGATGCTGCCGCTGCCAAAGCAGCCGGAGCAGACATTGCTGGTCTTGAGGACATTCTTGCCCAATTAGACAAAGGTACAATCAATTTCGACACCTTGATTACATCGCCAAATCAAATGGCAAAACTTGGAAAGTACGCCCGCGTACTAGGACCAAGAGGACTTATGCCCAATCCTAAAAGCGGTACTGTAACAACCGACATTTCTAAGGCAGTTAACGAAGCAAAAGGTGGAAAAGTCGAATACAGAGTCGATAGTACTGGTATTGTCCACATCGGTGTCGGCAAAGTAAGCTTTGATGATGCTAAATTGAACCAGAATCTAAATGCTGTGTTTGCAAGCGTTAAATCAAATAAACCGCAGAGCGTTAAAGGTACGTACATAAAAGGTGCGTTCCTGGCAACATCTATGGGCCCTTCAATACCCGTAGACATAACCAGTATCGGCTAAAAGCTCTTTTTATGTCATACTAAGAGCTGACATGGGACCACAAAGCAAAACGATAAACGGCGGACTTGTCATTATCTTCGAAGGTATAGACGGAGCGGGCAAGACAACTCAGCTTCATCAAGCCGAGCAAGTCCTAAAAAATGACG
>JBIOIO010000022.1:0-8619 GCA_044449925.1 Saccharimonadales bacterium (SeqCode) | reverse complement strand
TAGAACTCATAACCGAACCAGAACACTCAATCGCTACCGTTTACGAACCAAGCGCCCTAGCCGCAGCAAATGATGCCGCTGGTGGTGGCGCTGAAGAGGAAGAAGAAGCAGCAGTTGAGGGCGAAGAGACTGAAGGCGAAACCACTGAGCCGGCTACTGAGTCTGACGCGAAGAAGACTGACGAACCTGGCTCTGAAACTACAGATTAGCCTCTATAACAACTGTTACTCCACTAAGATAATATAGTCCGTCAAGAATACATTGATTTCTGTATATGTTAGTAATATACTTAATATATGAGAATACTTCGCCTCCCAGCCTCATTTATATGGGATGAAGGTAATCTCGTTAAAAACCTAAAGAAGCACAAGGTCACTGTTCAAGAAGCAGAGGAACTGTTTACCAACGAACCATTTACAGCCATCTTGGACGACAAACACTCTACTAAAGCTGAGAAGAGATATCAAGCTTTAGGTAAAACAAAAAATAACAGAAAATTATTTACCGCTTTTACAGTCAGAGATAATAAAATTAGGGTAATATCAGTACGGGATATGAATAGAAAGGAGAAGTCAGCTTATGAAAAACTTGAAACCAATTCCTAAATTTAAGAGCCTTGATGAAGAGGCAGATTTTTGGGATACCCATGACTCTACTGAGTATGTAGACTGGACTAAAGCCAAAAAAACAGTATTCCCAAATCTTAAGACTTCCACTGAATCTATATCACTAAGGTTACCTTCTCCTTTGCTCGCTCGTATTAAAGGCTTGGCAAACGAAAAAGATGTACCTTACCAGTCACTTATGAAGATATTCTTAAGTGAACGAGTTGAGAAAGAGCGTAAGACGGTTAAAACTAAATAGACTCATCAATGAAATAGCGGATTTCTTTGACACTATATTCTAAATGCGGACCGCGTCTCGTCTGGTTTAAGTTTCCTATTCTTCCAAAAATCCACCAGATTGATGGCTCCATAGCCTTGAATACAATCCGCCATTTTCTAATAGTACTGAGTGCGAACCGTCTTCTTTAATCTTGCCTAGTTCAATCACTACAATTCTATCAAGTCTCTGTATGGTACTAAGTCTATGGGCAATAACAACTGTGGTCTTATCTTTCATAAGACTCCATAAAGCCTTTTGTATCATCTTTTCGCTCTCACTATCTAGAGCAGAAGTCGCTTCATCCAGCACCAGTATAGGGGCGTCAGTCAGCATTGCCCTAGCTATAGCTACGCGCTGGCGTTGTCCGCCACTTAGTTTGACTCCACGTTCGCCAACCAACGTGTCATATCCGTCTTTCAGCTCTTTTATGAATTCGTGGGCATAAGCTTTTTTGGATACCGATATAATTTCCGCATCACTAGCGCTCGGTTTTCCATAGCGGATGTTATCTTTGATTGAGCGGTGAAATAGAATTGGCTCTTGGGGAACATAGGCAATTGCCCGCCTTAAATCTTGTTGAGGAATTTTAGATATTGGAACGCCGTCGATTGTGATTGCACCTTCTTGTATATCTAAGAACCTAAGCAGCAGTCTAGTTAGGGTTGTCTTGCCACCGCCGCTTGGACCAACAAGCCCCACTTTTTGTCCGGCTTCTACTCTAAGGTTAAAATTCCGGAAGAGAGATTTATCAGTAATGTTCTTTGAATCATACTGAAAACTCATATCTTTAAACTCTATTACGCCACTCTTTATATTCACGTGTTTAGCACCAGGTGAGTCCTGTATTAGCGGAGGTTGTTCAAGCAGTTCTGTCATCTCCTGGGCATCGCCGGCTACTACTTCCATCTGACGGACAATCATTGAACTACGCCTGATGTTCTCAATTATGCGCATTATGTATACCTGGAAAAGTAGAAACGTGGCAAACCCAATACTACCGTTTTTTATTGCTAAGATTCCGCCAACCAGGATTATCATTTGCAGAATTGCACAGACAACTTCAACCGCCCAAACATTTCTAACAGCCCTGTGCCAGGAGCGCAAGAAGTACCGGCTGCGATCGAGATTAATAACCTGGTAGCGCCGCTCTTCGCGGTCTTCAGCCCCAAAGGTTTTTACAGTGATCGCATTAGATATAACATCAGCCAGCTCGCCGACTTGTTCACTTTCTTTTGCTACCGCAGAACGCCTAAGCGGCAGCCTGCTTAGTCCGAATTTAACAACCATGGTGACAGCGATTAGCCATACAGCAAATACCGTTATGCCGATGTACAAGTTGTAAAAAGATATAACAACCACAGCTATAATGGTCGCCACTACTTGCGGAATCATGTCGAACAAAACCGTATCGTTAAATGTCGTATAGGCTTTTGCAAACCGACTGGCTTGGGTGACTAAAGATCCGCTGAAACGATCGGCAAAAAAAGAATAGTCTTGATGCACAAGATAATTAAACGGCTCTTCATAAAGCAGATACTCTACCGACAAATGAAGTTTTGCCACGCCGTACTTATCCAAAGACCAAGATATCGCCACAAAAGCAAACTGGAACACGGCAGTAAATATCAATAGACCGACATTAACCGTGTGCGAATGAATAAATTGCCCAAGAATGATGGCAATAAGCAGTGGAACGACTGTAGCGTTGATCGCTACAGATAGGCTAAAACACACGGCCATAAAAGCTAGCCGTGGAAAGCGCTTCCAACAGCTTAAATATAGGAAAAGGGCTTTCCAATTCGGTGAGGACTGTACCTTGGGCTCCATAGCGATATTCTAACAGTTAGACGTCATTGTCGAAAAAGCCACCAGACTGATGGGTCCAAAGTTTTGCATAAGTACCATCTTTAATACGTAGCAAATCTTTATGAGAGCCTTCTTCAATAATCTTTCCTTCGTCGAGCACAATAATCCTATCCATTTTTTGTATGGTGCTGAGCCTATGAGCAATTACTATAGCGGTTCTGCCTTCCATTAACTTCCATAGAGCATCTTGAATTAGTACCTCGCTTTCACTATCTAAAGCTGAGGTCGCCTCATCCAAGATTAGAATAGGAGCATTCTTAAGCATCGCTCGGGCGATGGCAACTCGTTGTCTCTGGCCACCGCTTAATTTAATACCACGTTCACCGACTAAGGTTTCATAGCCTTTAGGCAATGACTCAATAAAGCTATTGGCATGCGCTAACTTAGAAACAGCAAAAACCTCTCTATCGGAAGCTTCGGGACGACCATAGCGCATATTTTCAATCAGACTACGGTGAAATAGCAGCGGGTCTTGCGGCACATATGCAATACGCTTACGTAGATCGCGCTGTTTTATGTGCGTAATATCCTGACCGTCAATTAGTATTTGACCGGAATCCACATCCATAAATCTGGATATTAATCTAGCTATGCTACTTTTACCGCCACCGGAACGGCCCACAAGACCAACCTTTTCACCGGGTTTAATCCTTAGATTAAAATCCTTAAATAGAGGCTTGCGCTCATCCTCTTCATACCTGAAGTTAACGTTAACAAAACGTATTTCTCCGCGGTGTATGCGAGATTTCTCGGGACTGGGAATATCCTTTATAGCAGGTTCAAGTTGCAAAATTTCTGTCATATCTGAAGCGTCACCGAGTGCACGGTTTATGTTTCTAATAATAAACATAAACTGCCAAAGCCGTTCGATTAGGGACAGAGTATAGGTAAGAACTAAGTACAGTGCACCAATTGGCGTGTGCAAAGTAACAATACCCACCATACCAACGGCGAAAGCTATGATTTTTACGGTCATAATACCGCCACGGCTGATGGTCTCATTTTTCATCTGTCTGTTCATCAGCCCCCAGTGAGCCTTAGTCTTTTTCAGAGTCTGCTTTCCAAATAGCTCAGTTTCGGTTGTTTCACCGGCAAATGCTCTAATTGTCGCGACATTAGTAATAGAATCAGCTAATTTAGCAGTTGTTTCACTTTCGTTGTTCGACAAATTGTTATTGAACGGTATCTGTAACTTCATCTGCTTATAAACAATAAAGATATATATAGTACTCACACCCGTGAACACTAAGGCGTAAACCGGACTAACGAACATCAGCACTATAAGCGAAGCAAAAAACGCCGTTATACCGTTCACTATGTTCCAGTTGAAGGTGTCTATTAATATCTCATATGAACGGGCAAACTTAGTGGCCTGTGAAACAAGCGCGCCCCCAAAACGATCAGAGTGGAACTTGTTATCCATATATTCGAGGTGGCGGAAAATATGATCCGTAATTTTTTGTATGGCCATGATTTCATAGCGCCAAACTGACATGGCCTGGGTTTGCCAGATAACTAAAGCAAGCACCGCCATAACTGCGTAGGCGATAAAGTATGGCATGATAACATCAAAAGTTATTGGCTGATGGGAGGCATAAAGCTGCTGCAACCTATTAAACGCCAACGCAATAATAAGCTGTGGAACGACACTATCAACAATGACTCCAAGCACGGAGCCAATAGTGCCGTACCAAAACAAAAAGGGATACGGCTTGGTGAATTTCCAGATAAGCCTTAGTGTAGGCATAACTGTCGGTTTTGATTTTGTCGGGTTCATGACACTGCCTCCTGCAGGATATCTACATAGTATAGAGAGATTTTAAAGTTAGTTTTCGGGTTCTTAAGAGAGCTCAGCGCCTTTGGCGGTAGAAGTCATAAGAGTTGAATTTGAAAAAAACATTTTTTGCCGCCTCCGGTTATATAAGAATGAGATGACTCATGCTTATTTGCTAAATATCACGTTTAATATTATACTAATTTTTCTACTAATGCAAATAAAATAATTATGGTTATAATCTATAGGTAGTATGGAAGGCGCCCACATTACCAGCTCCAACGATCCAGAAAATATATTTAATTCTGACCCTCCCCCTAAGGAAAAAAAGAAAAAATCTATATTTGAATTTGCAGTTCAAAAAGACACTGAAGATAAGCAGCGGCATGTTGCTCAAGAGGCACTAAAAATAGAGCAATCAAAGGAGGAGACAGAGCCAACTCCTGAAGCTTCCGAAGAATCCGTCGAGCAGCATATGACTGAGGAAGAAAGGCAATACGCAGCTCAAGTACTCAGAAGGGAAAGCCGGGTTAAAAGAGCAGAGCTGGATACAAGCGAAAGTTCAACTCCTGAAACTGCAGCCGGCGAGCTGCTGGTAGAAGAATGGGACGATAGGATTGAGGGTGGCCAAGACTTTAATGCAGCCTTTGAGGATCTACTTAGCGGACATGATATACCCGAAATAGAACCCGTAGACATGAGCGAAAAACTGGCCGAAGCTCCTGTTCCCGACCCAACCGCACATGAGTTTCCGCTACATGACGAAGACACTCTTACAATTTCACACGAGCAGCCAGTTGAGGCAGCAACAGATACTGAACCGGCTCATTATGACGAAGATATCCCCGCACCCGAAGCTGTGCCAATAGATCCGAATAAAGTTGAATCATTCACCGAGCCAAATGTAGAGGAAGTAGCTGATGCCTACAGTCCTGGACCACAGCCGAGGCCTGTCCAGGTAGCAGAACCAAAACCCAAAGTCGAAACAAAAGTAAAACAGCCAGAAAGTCCACGCACACCTACGTTTAATAGCCTAGTTGGTAATTTTCTAGGTCAAAGAAGAGGCCGTGAGAAAACCGAACAGAAACTTCTGCCTGTACAGAGAAATCTGGAGAAGGAAGTCAGCGACTTACAATCAGAACTAAGTAGCAAAGAAGCAATAATTCGTGCGTCGGCAGCTGAACACATCAAAACTAAAGGCCCTGAGGTTCTTGAACCAATTAGGCATCAATCGGTTCAAGAGCGGGTTGCAATAGCCGAATCAATGCAAAAAGATCCTATTAATAATATTGAATCATTCACCGCAGCTGCTGAGTCTAGGATGTCAGGACCAGGGGCACACGAACTTCACATTAATGGAGCAGGTGAGCATATTGGTCAGGTAATTGTCCAAGCCGAGCAAAATATCCGAGAACGACCATCAGTAGAACCAAGAATAAGAGAAACCGTTAAGCTACCTGAAAATAAGCGAGTTGATCAACTATCTCGCCAAGAACTCATAGAAGTCAGTGGTGATATAGAAATAGAGGGAACAACACTGCGCAAAATTTACGAAACACACCTTATTGGCGAAAAGGCCTTGCGCCGCCTGGTTACCGAGCATATGAACGGCGGAAATGTGGCAAGAGCCTTACAGAGAGAAATAGTTGAGCATGAAATAGACTTTGAGCGTGATCCGGCGATGCGTGACATGGATCTAAGCGATAGTGAGGGCGAGGAAGGTGAGGCCGCAAAAACAGACACAGCGCCTGGACGCGAATCACTTAATCAGCTTCTTGAAAACGCCAGCGCTCATATTACTGAAGCCGACGATCCTCTGGCACACTATAGCCAGCAGCGGAATGAACCTGAGAAAGAACTGCCAGCCGTAACCCAAACCACCCAGAAAAAACGAAGAAAAGCCGATGTTATCATGGGCTCTACAATCCTAGCTCTTGTAGTAGCTATAGTCGTCCTGTATTTATGGCGTAATTAATCTGTATAATGTTACAGATGCAAAAGATTCTACTCTTCTATAAATTTACACCGCTATCCGATCCGGAAGCTGTAAGGCTATGGCAGCGAGCTTTATGCGAGCAACTAAACCTTAAGGGCAGGATCCTTATTGCCGAGCACGGAATTAACGGAACTGTTGGCGGGGAAATTGATGATCTAAAAGAATACGTTAAGATTACAAAACAGTACAAACAATTTAAAGGTATACAGTTTAAATGGAGCGAAGGAAAACGAGAAGATTTCCCTAAACTTATAGTAAAAGTAAGGCCGGAAATAGTAACATTTGGAGTTCCAAAAAGAATAAAAGTTACCAATGACGGAATAAAGGGCGGAGGAACCCATATAAAACCTGAGAAAGTACACGAACTTGTTGAGAAAAAAGGCAAGGACGTAGTCTTTTTCGATGGTCGTAATGGTTACGAGTCCGAAGTAGGCAGATTTAAAAACGCAGTTATTGGTAACGTACAAAACACAAGAGATTTCAAAAAAGAATTGAAGGATCCAAAGTATGACAAGATCAAAGATAAGACCGTTATAACCTACTGCACCGGCGGTATACGCTGCGAAGTTCTAACCGTACTCATGAAAGAAGAAGGATTTAAAGAAGTTTATCAAATAGATGGCGGAATAGTTAAATATGGTGAAAAATTTGCAGACGAAGGACTTTGGGAAGGTGCCCTCTATGTATTCGACGACCGCCTAACCACTAAATTTTCAGATAAAGCTAAAGATATCGGGAGTTGCGAACACTGTGGCAAGAAAACCAGTATCTATACAAATTGCATGAATGTCGAATGTAACAAGCACTTTATAGCTTGTGAAGAATGCAAACAAAAGAATTTATGTGTTGAATGCTTTAAGCTTCAACCTAAGCTCTCAGTAGTAGCTTAGACTAAGCTGCTGCGGTTAGTGCTTCAGGTTCAGCACTATCTCTATGCGTAGGAATTATCTCGACAAAACCTTCATCACCAACAGCTCTGAACACTAACATGTCAGCACCGTATCTTGAAGCTGCAGAATCATAGATTCTTTCTCGTAAACCATCAATTACTTCATCCGGTTCACCATTAGCTGCTCGTGGAGGTAGCAATAATCCGGCTGCAGCTAGCTCCTGCATCTCAGCATATTGCTCATCTTGTCCGGTCATAAAGGTTCTTTCACCATTTGAATCTGCCATAATGCACTTATACTAACATAAGAGTAATTAATAGTCAAGACAAGCGATACGCAACTATACCGTTATAACAAGTAGGTTGGTATTTCGTCAGGGCCCACCATTTTATTAAGGCTGTTATTCCTGAATCTTACGTAGGGTTTAACGAGCAGTATATTGCATATAATATAAGTATATTATATAATAAATAAATTATGTCAGCTCTGCCGGCGGGTTATGAATTTATTAGTGAGCTTGAAGTAGGCACTGAAGAATTGTGGCAACTTCTAGACGATGTCGTCGCCTCCAATGATCCCTTGATCAGTGGTGTTATTCAAAGCGGTGCAGAAACTATGTTTATCGACATTACTGCGGATGAAGAAGATATTACCCAAACAGCTCTTGGTATGAGAAATGACCGTGGAGATCTGATAGGCTATGCCAGCGCCACGATTGATAGTCGTGATAAACATGGGGTTATAGACTGCTTAGTTATTCATCCAGCAAATCATGGTGAAGGTCTGGGTAGGGCTTTAACTGATGAGGGACTTAGTTTTCTCGCCAGGCAAGGCGTAAAGAGTGTTAGCTTCCAGCCTTTTGGGCAAGTGCAACTAATCCTGCCATATATCATGGGTAATTACGGCTTTTCATACAATGAACTCGATCACGAGTACATTACGAGAAATATGCCAACCTCATCCGGACAAAAGTCAGAAGTGGCAGCTGAAACTGACGACGATTTTAAGGGAGTAGTCAGCAAAGAACATGCCGGTAGGCAACTGAATTCTGATGAAATGGAACTGTTTAGAGATAAAGTAAAAGAACTTATTCAGTCGTGTGCTCAGTATGCCGGGTTTCATAATTTGGATGTTGAGGTCTATGACTATTTTGAATTTGAATTAGCAGGTACTCTATATGTAGTTTCGTCATATGCTGACTCTGAGTC
>JBIOIO010000021.1:0-9494 GCA_044449925.1 Saccharimonadales bacterium (SeqCode) | reverse complement strand
ATATATCATGTCAGTTTGCGATATGGTTTTCACGATTCCATAAATATACCAGAATCTCTTCGAGCGGTTCATAAGAATCATCCAGTATTTAAAGTTGATTTAAGCGATGCATCATATTTTATTTCTTTGAGCCGAGTCATACCTAGTAAGAGACATAATTTAATGCGTTGGCGTAAGACTTTGTATTGTTTAATGTCTAGAAATGCTATAAGTACCAGCGATTATTATCGCCTTCCTGTAGGAAGAACTCTTGAAATGCGTACACTTATAAATTTGTAAGCTTACTCTATTATCTGATCAATGGCTTTTGTCAATAAATCGTATGTGTCTGCAGAATTATCCAAAATATGATCGCACTTACTTTTAACTTCGGACATATTGAGTAAGGTCTTGTTATCCGCATCGGCTGATTTCATTTCAGCTTCTTCCTCGGCCAAAAACTTATCAAACGATACATTGTCTTCTTTTGCCCTGTTACGACTGGCTGCATTTTTCTGAATACGCTCATATCTTATTTTTGGATCGGCGTCTATCCACAGCATTATTCCATTAAGCTCATGGACCCGGTCAGCTTCGCCAGGGTTTCTAAGGCTTGCAATAACTAATCCTGAGTAGTGGTCTTTTTCGCTGTGAAATTGTTCAAGTGCCTTGTCTACTAGCACTCCAAGGCCGTGAAGTTTACGCCACTGTGCACTGAGTGATCGTAAGTTTTCCCTGGTAGATGCTAGCCCTCTTTTGGAAAGTTCGGCTCTAAGAATTTCAGTAACGGAAATAAATAAGTATCCGTAATTCTCTGAGATAATATGGCCGACAGTGTCCTTGCCACTACCGTTTGTACCGGCTAGTCCAATTAACTTGGGAGTACTTCTCATCTGGATTATTTTATATAATCGTGTAACTTTTTAGCGTCGCGATGTTTTCTTAGCTTAGCAAGCGCTTTAGCTTCAATTTGACGAATACGCTCACGTGTAACGCTAAACTCTTGGCCAACTTCTTCTAGTGTATGGCTTTTCCCGTCTTCAAGGCCAAAACGAAGTTTTAGAATCTTCTGTTCTCTCTCAGTAAGAGCACCTAACATATCTTTAACTTGCTCCTTGAGCAATTGCCCGGTTGCAGATTCTTCAGGGCTTACTGTATCTTCATCTTCAATGAAGTCTGCCAGGACGCTGTCTTCCTCATCGTCACGTATTGAAGCGTCTAAAGAAGAAATGTCCTGCTTAATCTTCATGATATGCTCAACTTTATCAATGTCTATTTCCATTTCCTTGGCTATTTCTTCGTTGGTTGGCTCGCGGTTCAACTCTTGAGTAAGACGCCGCTGGGTTCGCAGCAACTTATTAATTGTTTCAACCATGTGAACCGGTATACGAATAGTTCGTGCTTGATCTGCAATAGCCCTTGTTATGGCCTGTCTAATCCACCAAGTTGCGTACGTAGAGAACTTAAAACCTTTGTCTGGATCAAACTTTTCAACTGCACGAAGAAGTCCCGTATTCCCTTCTTGGATTAGGTCTAGAAGATCAAGTCCACGTCCTACGTAGCGTTTTGCAATTGAAACAACTAGACGCATGTTTGCCTCAGCCATTTTATCCTTAGCATCTTTATCTCCCGACACAACCCTTTGGGCAAGTGCGAGTTCCTCTTCAGCATTCAAAAGTGGTATTTTACCAATTTCGCGTAGGTAGAGTCGGACGGAGTCATCTGCTACATCATCGTCAAGATAGACAGCCGTATCGGTAGCTACTGGCTCTTCTTCCTCGGCTTCCCATTCGTCTGTAAAGTTTTCTGGGTTTGGTTCGGTTGTAGTTATTTCTAAACTGTTGTCCGCGAGTTCAGTGTATAGGGCATCAAGCGCTTCAGCGTTTTCTGCGGTTTCCGGTATGACTGCAAAGATGTCTCTTTGTTCAATGTGACCGTCTTTCTTAGCTTTTGCTAGTAAATTCTGACGGTGCTGATCAACCGTAAATATTTCGGCTTGAGCTTTTCCCTTCTTGGGCTTGTTAGTATCCTTTGGCACGTGTAATTCCTTTCACCTTATTGAGTAGTTCGTTGTATTGTTTGTCCTTTTCTTGAAGTTCGCGCAACGCCGAATCGTTCGCCGCTTGACGCTGAAGTTCGGATAGGAGTTGTTTTTGAGTCTTAATAAATTTAGTTACCAATTCAGCCTGCAATCGAGCTGCTTCGTCATGAAGCTCATTTAACTCGAGACCCTGGTAAAGTTCCTCATAGAGTAATGATTCTATTTTAACATAATCAGCAATATTTTGCACTTCTACACGTTTTTTACCGTCAAAGTCAGGGTGCTTTTTTAGAAAATCCAACAGCGCTTGCCCGTCTGTTGTATAGAGCATTTCGGGGGTAGCCAAGTCTAAAAACTCTCTTAAAGTTTGTCTCATGAGCATTAAAGCCAAGAATTTATCTTGAAGCTTCTGGTTTTCGACTGCCACTACGTCAAGTTTCGGCGGCGATACTTTTATAGTTCGTCTCGTCTGATTTAATTCAGGTCCCTCAACTTTTTGAAATTTTTGGGTTAGCGCAGATTGGCTAACTCCAAGCTCTTTAGAAATTTGATTAAGATAGTGATCTCTTTCGACTGGGTCTGAAAGTCCCCTAACTATTGGCAAAAGAATATCGCTGTACTCTCTTTTGCCTTGGGCGGAATTAAGATCAAGAATATTTCTGTATCTTTCCATAAGCCAGTCCAATGCGTATATATTTTTGATTATTCGTTCTTTCCAGAGCTTGGGATCTTGTTGAATGAGTTCGTCAGGATCTACCTCCGAAGGTAAATCGATAATACCAAGTGAAATTTTCACTCGGCTTGCAATTGGTATTGCTCTTTCAGTTGCCGCAATTCCGGCCTTATCCGCATCAAAACACAGACGTATGTCTCCCGTAAATCGTCCTAATGCTTTTAAATTTGGCTCCGTAAGAGCTGTACCTGCTGTAGCAACAACCTGAGACACACCCGCCTGATGTGAACTGATAACATCAAGATTTCCTTCAACTATGACTACATACTTATTCTTTCTTATAGCGTCTTTTGCAAAATTTAGCCCGTAGATATGACGACTTTTATCGTAGAGCACGGTTTGCGGTGTATTGATATATTTTGGAGCATTTGAATTTTCGTCATTTTCTAATAGGCGAGCCGTAAAACCGATAATTTTCCCTTGCGGGTCTTGAAGGGGAATCATAAGCCGTCCACGAAACATATCCTGAAACTCACCTTTGTAACCCTTGGATTGCAGTCCGGCTTGTTGGAGTTCTATTTCGCTAAATCCCTTAGATTTAGCATAGGCAGTTAAGGCTGCTCCAGTATTTGGAGAGTAGCCTAGCCGCCATGCTAGAGCTGTTTCCTTAGTAAACTTACGCTTTTTAAGAACGTAATTTAGGGTCTTTTGATTTTTAGAAAACTGAACTTGATAAAATTTGGCACTAAGGTCCAGTAGCTCATACAGCCTATCTTTGTTCGGACCTTTTTTACTGCTTGGACTCTGATATTGCTCGAGGTCCACGCCCGCTTTTCGGGCAAGTAGTTCTAAAGCACCCTTAAAGTCCAGTCCTTCTACTTCCATGACAAAATCGAACATACTTCCGCCCTTGCCGGAGCTAAAATCTTTCCATATTTGTTTTTCTGGACTCACCACAAAACTGGGAGTCTTTTCACTGGTAAACGGACTCAGTCCTTTCCAGTTTCGCCCAGCCCGTTTGATTGGCACATATTCACTTATGACGTCCTCAATAGAAAGTCGTGCCTTTACCTCTTCGATCGCATCCATAGCTATAGCTTATAGCTAATGAAGCTGAGTGCATAGCATGAGCGTTAATCAACTAATTATTAGTCTAACGGTACCAATGAGGTCCACGCTTATGGTTTAATTAACGTTATGCCTCCAAGACAAATGAACGCATCACAGGCTCGCGCTGTCCGTATTCCTGATCACATACAAGCTCAGATGGATAGACATATGCAAACTTCATTGCCTTCGAATTTAAAGTATTACCAGCAAAGCGGAGGTTATGTTCCACCCGCTATCCAGAAGCAAATCCAGTCTCATTTGGAAAAAACCATGCCAGGTCATCTTCAGGCATACGTATCTCCATATATGCACCAGAAAGTTGCTCCCCAGCATTTTCAAGTTCATCAACCTGTTAGCGCACCTGCAGAACATTTCAGCCCTTTAAGTACGCAAGGTACAAATCCTCAATATAATGCTCCTCTTACTCCAACCAAAACGGAGGTACAAGCCGGACCACCAGTCGCAGGAATAAACACAGAGCCTCAAGTAGCAACAGGCGATTCTAATACTCCTCAAGAACCATACGACTTCATTCTTAACAAAAATGTTCAGAAAAAGAACCCAACAGATTTCTTTACCACTAAATCAATGCCCGTAAGAATTGCAATGGTAGTTGGCGGCTTAGTATCACTCCTTGTAATTATTCTTATGCTTCAAAGTATCCTTGCAGGAAAACCTAAATACGAAAGTTATTTCGTAGTAATTCAGGATCAACAGGAAATAATTCATCTCAGCTCAAACGCAATACAATCCGATCTACCTACTTCATATGATAATTTCTTAGCCACTACTAATCTGACAGTCTCGAGTACTAACTCCCAACTCTTAAGCTATCTGATTCTGTACAAGCAGAAAATTACTCCACAACTGCTTAATGCCAAGGTAAGTCCGACTCTTGATGCACAATTAAATCAGGCGACTTCGACCGGGGGTTACTCCGGCTTATTCCAGTCAACTATGTCAGCTAAATTAAACCAGTATCTACGGGACTTAAATACGGCATACTACAGCTACAAAGGACCGAAAGGTCGAGCATTGATATATGATGATTTTAACCAAGCCAAGCTTCTAAAAGAACAATTCGCTCAGGCAAGCTCCAGTGTCGGAACGTAACTACTTTTCAGAAACTAATAAATAACTGTGACGTATCAGGTCCTGGACCTCGTCCCATTTAAGTTGGCCAGTTAATACAAGTGTATTCCAGTGCTTTTTATTCAAATGATACCCAGGCATTATTTCGTCATATTTTTCTCTTAAAACCTTTGCAAGTGCCGGTTCGCACTTCAGGCTAAGCCGAACCGGCGTTTTACCCTCTGATATTAAGGCAAACATTTTTTCTTTTTCCGGAGACTTACCAACTTTATATACAGCAACATCGTCGCCAAATGGATAGTCCAGCCAGGCATTGGGCATGCTTAGTATGTATTCTTCAACCGTCTTGTGATCCATTATTGAACCATTCAATGTAATGCTGCAGCTCGGCAATCGACGCTTGAATATCGTCAAATGCCCGGTGAATTTCCTTCTTCTCAAACTGAACGCCATATTTACCTTGCATGAATACTTTCCAGGCACTTACATCAAGCATTCTGTAGTGAAGTTTAAGATCAAGCTGCGGCCACCATTGTCTAATAAAATTTCGATCATTATGGATACTATTACCGGCAAGGACGGCAGGTTCGTTTCCAAATTGTTTCTCAACCAAATCTATAAGCTCAGTTTGAACCTGATCACTCGGCTTAGCAGTGTCCATTTTCCTCACAAACTCATCTCTGTTTTCAGGATAATCCGCCCACCAGGAATTTTTTTGCATCCTTTCTACAACCTTATCTTTTGGATGCTTAACAATAGCTTCGTAGCTCGCAAGAGTCTTGAAACTAAAGTCAGTAATCTCAGCAGCCACTTCAATAATCAAATCATTAACCGGATCAAGTCCGGTCATCTCTAAATCTAGCCATATAAGCTTTGTTGGGACAGCTTTTTTATCAATCACGGTTTGTATTATAACTGATCTTCCGCCGGGTTGAACCGCAGTTTAATATTATGTGCAGTGTTTAACTTATTAACTTTTGGCGCGGGCTACAGCTAATGCATCGCTGTACCATTTTAGATCAACCAATAAGGTATCTAAACCACTTTGCGGACCGTAAGGATTAGCTTTAGCCGATTCAGCCAAGTTACCATTTTCGTCTATCATCTCGCTCATGCCTGAAATTGCGGTAGATGAAACCGTAGGAATCGGGACTGCCCGGCTTTCTGACAGGATCTCTTTTAGGTCGGTCATGGACCGAGCACCGCCTTGCGAGCCATGCGATACCACAGCTACAGGTTTGTGTAATAGCTCCCAAGTAACGTAGTCCAGAGCGTTTTTTAGAACTCCGGGAATTGAGTGATTATACTCGGGCGTAACAAATACATAGGCATCAAACTCTTCCAATTTTTTTAGCCAAGGCATAACAGCTGGGTCAATTTTGCGGTCTGGATTGTAGCGCGGCGATATCGGTTCATCAAAAAAAGGCATCGGATAATCTCTTAGGTCAACTAACTCTACATCTACATCTTCAGATTGTTTGGCGGTATTAAACACCCATTTAGCTTGTTGCTCTGTTTTACGTCCCTGACGGGTCGCCCCTATAATAACGGCGAGATTCATATTGTGTCTCCTTTATGGTATACTTTATATAGTTATGTAATAGGTAGTATAAGCGTAATACTATACTTTGTAAAGTAATGAATATCTCCCCTGTAAAATCTGACATTGAACCGCACGTTGGCTGTATAGCAAGCGCTATGGAAATTATTGGGAATAAGTGGACAGCACTAATACTTAGAGACTTGTTTTCAGGTCCTAAACGGTTTTGCGAACTTGAAAAATCTGTAGGACATATTAATCCCCGAACGCTATCTCAAAGACTTGATGATCTAGAATCTCAAGGAATTATAACCCGTAAAAGTTTTGCTGAAATGCCTCCCAGAATCGAATACACTCTCACGGATAAAGGAACTGATTTGCTTCCAATACTAAAGCAGATGGCTCAATGGGGAACAAAGTACCAAAGTTCCCGAGCAGTTTAATTTTTTGCAGAGTCTTCTTTGAAATCTAAAGCTACAGAGTTAATACAAAAGTGTTTGCCGGTTGGCGAACCGTCGTCATCGAATAAGTGCCCAAGATGACTACCGCAATTTTTACAAATTACCTCAGTTCTATTCATCCCAAAACTACTATCATCCTTTAGTTCAATGGCCTCGTTATCTGCAGCATCTGCAAAACTCGGCCATCCTTCGAGACCCGGAATATGCGATTCATATTTTGAATCGCTTTTAAATAGAACGATGCCGCAAGCTGCACATACAAAATCACCGTTTCCGTTTTGGTTCAAAAGCTCTCCGCTAAATGGAGTTTCGGTACCTTTTTCTCGAAGTATATGGTACTGAGCGGGTGTCAGTTTCTTTTTCCACTCTTCTTCAGATAAATTCATTGTCACGATTTTAATTACCTTTAGCTTTCTTATCAGTTTTATCTAATTTTTCCAGACGGAAAATCTTCAATGCTAGATATAGGATTGCCAGTACAAAAAGGAAATCTATTATTGCATATATAAATGCGCCCCAAGCAAATACACCTTGACGTCCGTGCCAATGCAGCGTCAATGACATTGAGCTAAGCTTCTGTCCGTTAAAGAACACCATGTATAGAGGGTCAATAAAACTAGCGATTAGCTGTTTCACTATGGCTTGGACCTGTCCCGCTATTGCAAAACCAACAGCTATGCCAACAATTGCGTGTTCCCTCACAAAATTCAGGAATCCGCCTACCGGATTCATTTCCTGAGCCATAACCACCGTAATCTTTGGTTTTTGTTGACGTGAGCTCTTTGGTTGTTCTATCCGGATCGTAGTACCGTTGGTAACAGCTTGTGTTTGACTTATCTGTCTATTTTTTTCTTTAGCTGCCATGAAATCCTCTTATGGTTTACATTTTATCAGGTGCAGCAATTCCAAGTAAGTCCAGACCCTCTTTTAGAGTGCTGGCATAGTAAGAAATAAGACCAAGTCGGAATGATTCGCGCTCATCACCTATTATCCTGTTATGTTCATAGAAATGATTGAAAATCTGAGCGAGTTCATACAGATAAGTGCAGATCGCATGTGGCAAAAGTTCATTGACTGCCGTCTCAAACACCTCATTAAATTCAGTGATTTTTCGAACAAGTGATCGTTCGTCTTGGTTTAGGTCTTCGGAAAGTTCTTCTCTATTTTCTTTTTGCGCTTTACGAAGTATAGATCTGGCTCTGGCATGCGCATACTGCAAATACGGCCCACTATTGCCCTCCAAACTTACCGATTGTTCTGGGTCATAAATAATGTCACCGCCCATTCTACTTTTTAGAAGAGAGTATTTTACTGCACCCAAAACAGTCTCGTGGTTTTCATCACCACTTAGCTTTTTGTTTGCTTCAGTTGCCTTTTGTAATATATCCGATGCTCTTAGTATATTACCCATGCGGCTGCTCATTTTTTCTCCACCAGGCAGCTTTATCAATCCGTGCGTCAGATGGGTACTACGCCTA
The DNA here is from genome assembly GCA_044449925.1 of Saccharimonadales bacterium (SeqCode). GTDB lineage: Bacteria > Patescibacteriota > Saccharimonadia > Saccharimonadales > UBA4665 > JBIOIO01. The sequence goes on along the minus strand of JBIOIO010000021.1, from coordinate 1,120 downwards.
ACTACCTCCGGATAAAAATGTTCAAGGGATTTGAGTACAACTTTCATATATTCAACAATGTCATTACCGGTAATAATAATGCTTTTGTCGAAGTTATAATCTTGCCATTTAATTGCAGCGAGTCCCAGTTCCTTTGCCTCGTAAGTAGGCAAGCCTCTGGAGTTAATAAATACTCTGGTATGCAAATCAAACTCTTCGCCGTTGAATACAATAGCTCCGTCCGATTCTACAAATACGCCCTCATCCCTACCTTTCCGAACTAGACTTAGACCAGGTTCTGTAACCTCGCTTTCAGCTATTGTCCGATCAAATTGTATGACCTGCAGCTGTTTATATAGCTCGTTGAAGCCGTCATAACTCCAGGTCCTGCATGCCCAATAGATGCGCGCAAACGAGCTATCGTGATCGCCACTAGTGTGAATCTCGTATACTTTTTTATTAATCTCCGTAATTGCTAATTTGGCTTGATCATCATCCTCGTATGCGGTATTTCCTTCTACGTATCTATCACTTAACCATTCCAGCCTAAGACTTTCATCTATTTCATTTAGCTTTTCCGGATATTCTCCGCCCATATGATTAATTACTGCCCACACAGTTTTTGCTACATGAAGTCCAACGTCTCCTCCGTAGTTAATCCGTGTAACTCTTGCTCCGGCCTTTTCCAGGACCCTAGTAATGGAATCCCCTGTAATTGTTGTGTATAAGTGACCGGCATGAAGAACTTTGAATGGATTTGGATCAGAATACTCAGCCACTATTACTTTTCCTCTAAGTGTTTGCTCGGGCTTATCTAGAAGAGATTTTTGAAGTGTCGTATCTGACATAGTAATGTTAATAAACCCTGGACCAGCTATTTGGATATTGGCAATTTTCTCAGCAGCTTGTTCTCTTAACTTATCTGCTATAGTCTCAGCTATTTCTCTTGGCGGCTTGGATAAAGTTTTAGATAGTTTAAGGGCAATGTTGGAAGAATAATCTCCGAATTGTTCATCAGGTCTAGTAAGTACTATTTGCTCATCAACACTAAAAAGCTCTTTGCAAACGGAACCTAGTATTTGTGCAATTTCACTCTTCATTATTCTTTAAAGTGTAACAGATTGAAGTCAGGATTTATGCT
>JBIOIO010000020.1:0-9564 GCA_044449925.1 Saccharimonadales bacterium (SeqCode) | reverse complement strand
TACTCAAGTAAGGCAAGCAGGCTGTAGCGTAGTATATACTCCAGTCTTGGCCCCCATGATTCAAACATTTTCTTAAGGACTCCGATTAGCTCTGAAGCTGTATGGTTTCGAAGCTTAGGATCCGGCACCTCCATAGGATTGAAGGCTATGGGGTAATCCGTATCGGCGGGGTTGAAGTATACAACGTCTTTTACTCTATGTTCTGGGATCCTTCTTAGGGTACTTAAAGCATAGTCTCCGTGAGGGTCGATAACGGCAAATCCATGACCGGCATGAATATCCGACATCGTAATAAGTTCAAGGAGTCCGGATTTACCTACTCCGGTCTGACCCAAGATATATAGGTGCCTCCCTCTATCGGAACGGGGCAGCCCGAAGGCCGACTGCTGACCCCTAAACGTGGTTGCAGCTATAGGGCTAATCTCAAGTTGGTTTTCGTTCGTTACTATCGGGAGATTGGGCGGTGGTTCGGCAGTCTGGCTATGTGCCCAGAGAATGTACGGAGTTTCAACGTTGGTATGAGGTAAGTGATAAAGTGATGCAACTTCCTCTATATTGAATATTGAGGGCCTGGTATTCATAACCCTCTCTTGATACTTCCTGACCATCGAATTGTCTTCACTTATCTTAGACTGCTCAAACCCGTTTAGATAAGTGGTATTAAACTGTTTGTAGCTAGAAATTATTGACTGCATTCTAAGTTGAGCCTGCTGCGCGGAAAGGGCTCCCTTATATACGATTCTAATAGTTGCTTCGAATGCTAGTTTGTGGCTTTTTTCTTCGGCTCCGCTGGCTCTGGCCTGTTCGTATTCAGTAAGTTTAACTGCTTCACCCCCAGCACCGCTAGGTGGTGCCCACAAAGCTTTTACTAAGCTGCCTGATGATCCGCTACTACCCCTAACGCCGGATATGTAGCGCTCACTTTTCTTGTGCCAATTTGTAGGTGCAGGGCGCATTACTATCTGTATCCAAGCTTCTTCATTCTCATCAAATTTGGCCAAAGTAGCAGTAATAGCGGCTAGTGGATCAACTTCGAAACTTTGGAATGTTTTTATTGGTAGAGCTTCATTATTTATTAGACGAAGCTCGGAGACTAGCTGACTATTAGCTTTAACTTCGTCGGACATCGTGTAGTCTTCTACCTCGGATATATGTACCGAAGGATACTGAGCGTATATTTGCTCCTCAATAAAAGTCTTCAAATATTTTGGTGTACAGACATAAAAGCCAATTCTCTTCTTGAGAACAGCTATTTCAAAGCTTATTCTTACCCTTTTGGCACTCTCCATGAAACGCTTGGGCTGAAACAAGAGTAGGCCATGCAGCGATGCAAACATCTGCTCGGCTGCCAGTTCCTTCTTTTCGTTCGTTCGGGGTACCTGAAGAAGTAAGACAACGGTGTCATTGTCCTGATCTTTTGATTGCTGGCTACTATTGCCACTGCCCGCATGACGCTTGAGATTCATAATATAACTTTAATTGTAGCGTAGCGTATGATATGTTTATTTTTTTACTAAGCAATAACAGTATAACGCGATAGATGGATCTAGTAAATGAGGTAATGCTATAAAAAAGATATAAATTTAATAGTATTAATTTGACTTATTTACATCTATATTAATTTATATAGACAATCACGTACTAGTATGCTACCATTCAAAAAAGACAGATTTAATAAAATTTTAATATTTGTACGTAATAATAGGATTACCCTATGACATTACCGAAAGTATTACTGGTGGAGGACGATCTTGGCAGTGCTGAGGCATTCACTTATGCTCTCAGGAACAGCTACGACATCACATGTGTCCATACGGCCGAAGACGCCCTGAATAAAACAAAGACGAACCAATTCGACATTATTGTGCTAGACCTTAACCTCCCAGACTGGTCTGGCATTTTTGTTTGCCAGCAACTGAAAGATCGGGGTCTACGGACCCCGATTTTAATTTTAAGCGGAGATGACTCAACTCATACTAAGATAAAACTTCTTGACGCCGGGGCAGCAGACTACCTGACTAAGCCGTTTGTACTGGGCGAATTAAAGGCCAGGCTTAGAGTACTGCTTAGAAATGCCCATGCCCTTGGTATGCCAGATAATGATATGCCCAGAGAAATACTTGGAATAAAACTTGATAGACATTCATTCACAGCAGAACTTGAGGGACATACCATATCTCTAAGACGAAAAGAGTTCGACATCTTGGATCACTTGCTACAAAATGCCGGGAGGGTAGTGTCGAGAGAATCACTTATACATAGTCTCTGGAACAGCAACGATGATGAGTGGAATAATACTATAAGCGTTCATATAAATGCGCTTCGAGACAAGATTGACCGCCCTTACGGCGGTCATTTGATTCAAACCATTCACGGTCGCGGATATAAGCTCGATATTAGTGGCGAATCTTTTACGACTATTGAGGCCTAGGATGCAGAAAGCTTCGCAACCACCAACTCCCAACCAAACAGAGCTGGAGGTACAGCAACATTTCATTGAGCTTGGAAGACTTAGCGCTACGCTTCTTCATGAGATTAGCAGTCCGCTTAGCACCGCTATTTTGCAACTTGAATCAGCACCAATAAAAGATTCAGATCAAATAAAAAGTGCGAGACAAAATCTAAAACATATACAGAACTATGTGGAGTCAGCACGTTCGCAAATTAGGAATAACTCATCGAGATCTAAAACATTTTGTATTCGTCCGCATCTTCTTCAAGTTCTCTTTCTAACTCAGCCCTATGCAAGGTCAAAGAGTGTTGATCTCGCATTTGAAAACATGCCACATTTTAAACTGAACGGCGATTTTGTTAAATTTCAGCAAACATTAGTAAACCTTATTATGAACTCTATAGACGCATACTCCGATCAGCCTAGTCCCGTACCTCGAAAGATTGTTAGGCTAGTTATAGATGAAGATCCCGGCTCAATCACGATTCATGTAATAGATTTTGGTATGGGTATTCCTAGGAAAGAAGTGCAAAATATTTTTGAACCTTTTTATTCCACGAAGTATAAAAGAAGCAGTAGTGGTCTAGGTATAGGCCTGACAATAGTGAAGCAACACGTAGAGAATGACTTTCACGGCCGAATAAATGTTAGAAGTTCAGCTAGACTTGGCACCATATTCAGCGTCCGTCTTCCTGGCACAGAATATGATCAGACTCACAAGAAACACTAGGGCGTTTTTGTGAAAATATTTACAGCTTGCTATATGGGTCGTGATAAACTAACATAATTGTTTAAGGCACGTACGTGCGTAGGAGAAAGCTAAACTTGAGCGAAAACCAGTTATCAATCACCAAAAAAGCAGGTCGTAGATATGACATCTTGGTACTCCTGCCACTTGGACTTATAACTATTTTTAGTTTCGGTTTCGTACTCTTTCACCCCTATTACAACCCAAACTCTGCTCAATCCGCTAAACGGGTGAGCGATGTGGACCAAGAATCAAACACCAGTAACTCTACTCAGCAGCATGAAGTGGTCAATGTTGGAACACCGCTTCAGCACATTTCACCTACCACTCAAGCGGGCAGTCAAGCTAACACTGTTAGTCAGACGACAGGGCAAGCCAGCTCTGCTCCTACTACGTCACAGACATATTCACAGAAGATCCAAAGTCAACTACGTCTACTTACGGCTGGTGATAAAGCAAAACCTATACCACCTCCTTCGCCTGCCCAGAAATTGAAGGACGAATTGAATGCGGTTCAAAAGCAAATTAAAGCTGGGCTTAATCTTTAAATTTAAGAATTAACCTATTTATCTGAGCGCTTTTTAGACATGGTTTTTCTCCATGATTCTATTTCGGCGTGATGACCGCTCAGAAGTACTGGTGGAACACTCATTCCTTCAAATACTTCGGGACGGGTATATTGGGGAAATTCTATTGTTTGATCATCGGACTGGAATGATTCGACTTCAGCTGAATTTTCCCCTCCTAGTACTCCAGGGAGAAGTCGAACAACTGAGTCGAGAATTATCATGGCTGGAAGTTCGCCGCCTGTAAGTACATAGGAACCTATGCAATAGCTCTCGTCTACCCACTTTGTAATGCGTTCATCATAGCCTTCGTAGCGAGGACAGATGATAATTAGCCCGTGTTGATCACTTGCAAGCTTTTTGGCATCAGATTGTTTGTAGATTTTTCCACGCGGCGTGGGTAGCAGAACTTTTGCGCCCGGGTCATTTATTTTGGCCTGTTTTATAGCCTCGTAAAGTGGTTCTGGACGAAAAAGCATACCATCACCGCCGCCGTAGGGGGTGTCGTCTACCTGTTTCCTTGGACCAATGCCGAAATCACGAAGATTTATATACTCATAAGTTACGATCTTATTTTCGCTGGCCTTTAGTAGCATGCTGCTCTTAAGAACCCCGTCAAACATTTCAGGAAATAGTGTAATAAGTTGGATTTTAATCATTTTACTGACTCCTTAAACCAAAACAACCTGCATAGGCATTTCTACCCTGATCAGGTTGTTTTGTCACATAAAGCTCCCATCATTATATTGATGGCTCGCAAACGAGCTTTTTGATTTTAATTTTTAATGTCGGAGTATTTCACGACCTGAAACATACTATACAGATCGATGACTTAGCGAGCAAGTTGTATTTTCTATACGTCTAAGTCGTCGAGATCCGCAAGTTCTTCACGAGCTCTCTGAAGCCTGTCGCTGGTCTGCTCTTCGTGTATTGCTTCATCAGTCTTTTCTTCAGGGATTGGTTCTGGTTCGGCTTCCTTAGGAGCTTCAACTATTTCAGCCGCCTCTTCTGGCTTCTCATCCTGTTTGCCTTCACTCAGAGAATCGTCTGATTTAGTGTCATCTGAGACTGCGTCATCTTTGGGCGCGTCGCTGCCAGCACTAGGCTGGACACGGTCTTCTCTAGGAGCACCGTTGTCGACAATTTTAAGATTGTAGCGAGCATCATTTTTAGTTCCTAGAGCACGAAGCAATGTCCGAAGTGACTGGGCAGTTGCTCCTCTTTTTCCTATTACCCGACCAAGATCTTCAGGGTCAACAGTCAGCTCTAAGAGAACACCTTTTTCATCGATTCGTCGGTCAATGTGCACGGCATCAGGTTTTCCAACTAAAGACTTTACGACATATTCGACAAATTGTTGATCAATTTCAATCATACGGCAGACTCCCTCACCAAATAGAATTAGTGGAATTAATAGCTTACGTGCTTCTTATTATATAGAGCAATGGACCCAAGGTCCACAGCTGAAAAGCACTTTATTCGGCTTTTTCTGCTGGCTCAGGTGTTTCTTCGGCAGTTTTTTCTTCAGCTACAGATTCTTCTGCTTTTGGCTCTTCTGCTTCTGCTGCTTCAGCTTCTTTTTCGGGTTCTTCGGCGGCTGGTTCAGCCTTTTCCTCTGGCTCAACCGGCTCGACTTTTTCTTCGGCTTCGACAGGCTCATCAGGTCGAGTACTTCGTCTCTTTTCGGCATTTCTAACGTCACGCTTCTTATTTTCAGGAGTTTCTACCCAAGCTGGTAAGCTTATTTTCTCTGAAGAAAATAAGCGGACAATTCGATCTGATGGCTGAGCACCATTGTCAAGATAAAATTTTGCTTTTTCGGCATCAATAATAAGGTTCTTGGCATGAGGATCATAACTGCCTAGGCTAGCTACAATCTTACCGCTTGTAGGAGTTCTACGAGAATCTTGAACTACCACGCGGAACATTGCGTGTTTCTTGCGTCCAGTACGTTGCATACGAATAACGAGCATACAGGGTTAAACGGTCTCTTCTTTCCTCTAATATTACAGATTAATAATAAAGATAATCCTTGTTATTCTACAGATAAGCTCCTCTGTTGTCAATGAGTAGCAGTATTTTCCCTCAAGATTTTTTCTTGTAGTAGCTTAGTGCGGATTCGGCAGCTTTTTGCTGGGCAGCCTGCTTTGAGGGGCCGCTACCTTGCCCACGCAACTTGTTATTAACATAAACACCAACTATAAATGTTTTTTCGTGGTCTGGTCCCTCTTCGCTCATAACCTTGTAGACAGGCGTAGCAATTTCTTGGCTTTGAGCCAGCTCTTGAAGATGAGACTTGGAATCCATCCAAGATCCTGTTTCCAGAATTTCTTTGAATGTGCTCAGTATACTACCGGTAATGAAGTTTTTGGCAGCATCATAACCTTGGTCTATATAGATAGCACCGATGACGGCCTCAAAGCTATTTGCAAGTATCTGAGCTCTTGCTCGTTCGCTACCGCGCTTTTCACCTCTACTAAGTCGAAGAAGGGGCTCAAAGCCGCAGCGCACTGCTGCTGCGCCAATACTTTCAGTACGCACCAAGCTGCTGCGCCAATTGGTAAGTACGCCTTCAGCCTCGTTATATGTTGTGTAAAGATACTCGGTAACTACTAGTTCGAGTACGGCATCACCCAAGAATTCCAGGCGTTCATTGTGCTCTTTGACAGCCGTTTTATGTTCATTTAGATAGGAGCGGTGAGTAAATGCAGTAATGAGCAGGTTAATGTCATTAAACACTACGCCCAATTTTTCTTTCGCAAATGAGTGATAGACATTTACGTCCATATATTACATGCCGCCTTCACGAATCTTTTTCATGCCTACCAAAATAAGCTTTCCTATATCTTCGTAAGCTATTTTATCTATAGCCTCGGTTGCAGGTAACCATTTGATATCGTTAAGCCATTCTTCGGGATGCAATTTGTCAGTTTCACCCTGTCCTTCAACGAGATAAATATGCATAGTCATAAGAACCAGGGTATGGTTTCTTCGGTACCTAAAGTTTACTTTGCCGAGCCAGTTGTGAACTTTCATTTGCTTTAGGCCGGTCTCTTCACGGATTTCCCTCTCGGCAGTTTGGCGCGGTTCTTCGCCTTGCTCTACGTGTCCTTTTGGTATAGTCCATCTGTTCTTGGCATCCTGCATTAGGAGAATCTGAACGGCTTTTTCGGCTCCATTTCGTCTAAATACTATGCCGCCGCTGGTTGTTTCGCGTACGACTTCATCGATAACCGGACGGCGTTTAAAAGCCAGCTTCTTAATGCCTTGTATTGGCTTTGGACGCTTCATTTTTTACCGGCTTTCGGCTTCTTGGTCGCAGTAGTCTTCTTAGTTACTTTTTTAGCTGGTGCTTTCTTGTTAGACTTTACGGTCTTCTTTGCAGTACTTTCCTTTTCCCTTAAAAGCGTGCCGAGCACACCGTTAACAAATTTGGATGAGTTATCTCCTCCGAAAGCTTTGGCAAGTTCGACTGCCTCATTTATAACTACCTTGGGCGGCACGTCTGCTTCGTTCTGAAGTTCATACAGGCCGATCCTCAACACCATACGGTCCATTCGTGCAATCTGGTCTATGGGCCATTCCGGAGCAACCGGCTGAAGCATTAAATCTAACTTAGCGGCGTCTTTACTAACACCTATAACGAGCTTTTCAATAAATGCGACGTCATCTAAGGTTTCTTTATAGCGGTCAATGTTGCGATGAAGTACTTCTTTAAGATTAAAGCTGGTATCGTTGGCTTCGGTTCGCAGCTCCTCTTCATATAACGTTTGAAGGGCTATTATTCGACCAAGGTGACGATTCGATGCCATATTGTTAATTCACTTTCATTTGCCGTAAAAACACCTAGAGACTAGACGATTTTGGCAGATTCTCGACGCGTAGTTCGGACTTTGACAGGAGATTTAGCGTTTACCTTACGGGCCAATTTCAGCACGTGATGACTTCTTCTGGCTCCCGTTCTACGGGGACTTGTTCGCTTTTTTGGTGGTTGACCGCCTGCCATTACTCTTATGCATCCTTTATATTAGATTTACAAAACTTAAACCTATTCTAGCGAATTTTACTACTTTTCTCAAGTGTACAATTTAGGCGTCCTTCAGCTAAATCACAAAGTTAACAAGCTTATTGGGCACCGTGATAGTTTTTAATATGACTTTTTGATCAAGTAACTCTGCAATTCTTGGAATTTCTTTGGCGGCCTTTTCGATGTCTTCCTTTGAAGAATCTGTAGCTATTTGCATTTCTCCGCGAAGCTTGCCGTTTATCTGGATGACTATCGTGACGGTTTCCTCAATCAGGAGTTTTTCATCGTATAGTGGCCAGCTGCTAGAGTGAATCGAGTCAACATTTCCCATCTTGCTCCATAGTTCCTCAGTGATGTGTGGGGCAAAAGGTGCCAAAAGTTTAAGTAATGAGCTAAGAGCAAAATCCCAATCTGAATGATGGGCGAATTTGTCTTCCTCTTTTAGCTTATACATGTCGTTCACGAATTCCATAAGGCTTGAAATGGAGGTATTGAAACCGAGCTGGGTAATATCTTTTGTAACTACCTTGATTACTTTATGAGTTTTCTTTTGGAGCTCCTTAAAAGTTCCTTGGGTTTCTGTCTGTTCTGCTTCCATATATTCGCCGCAAATCGTCCAGACTCTCTGCAGGAATCTGTAGGCACCGCCCATACCTTCAACGCTCCAATTGGCCGTCTGGTTCCATGGCCCTATAAAGAGCTCCATGATTCTGATGCTGTCAGCTCCATAACCCTGATCAATGATCTCATCGGGTTCAATCGTATTTCCCTTACTCTTACTCATTTTCTGTCCATTGGGAGCAAGGATCATGCCTTGGTTTCTAAGCGTTGTGAAAGGTTCTTGGAATTTAATAAGTCCATCGTCATACATTACCTTGGTCCAAAAACGGGCATAAAGAAGATGCATAACAGCATGTTCTGCCCCTCCTATATAGTCATCCACCGGGAGCCAGAAATCTGCCATTTCTTTTGAAAATGGCTCTTTATCGTTGTGAGGATCTGCAAATCTCAGGAAATACCAGCTGCTGCAGGCAAAACCATCCATCGTATCGGTCTCGCGCTTCGCCGGTCCACCGCATATTGGACAGGCTGTATTGACGAATTCTGGTACATTGGCAAGCGGGCTTTGTCCATCACCGCCCGGCTCATAACTTTCAACTTCGGGTAAAACAACTGGTAGTTGATCCTCTGGGACTGGTACGGCGCCATGTTCTGGGCAATGGATAATTGGTATGGGTGCACCCCAGTAGCGCTGGCGGCTTATGAGCCAATCACGCATTTTGTAATTTACCACTTCTTTAGCTACTCCGGCTTCAACAAAGTCCTGGAGTATCTTTTCTCGCATAGCCTCAGAGCGCATACCGTTATATTTTCCGGAGTTGATGACAACGCCTTCTGAATGAAAATCTGAATCCTTGTCCGTTTCTAGAACTTGTAGGATTGGCAAGTCATACTTCTGCGCAAATACATGGTCACGGTCATCGTGTGCAGGCACACCCATTACTGCTCCCGTGCCGTAGCCCATAAGCACGTAGTCTGCTACCCATATTGGAATCTTTTCGTTATTTGCCGGGTTAATTGCATAAGCACCGCTAAATACTCCGGTCTTTACCTTATCTGTCTCGCTTTGGCGCTCCAGCTCAGTTTTATGCTGTGCCTGTTTCCGGTATTCTTCGACAACTGTTTTCTGATCAGCAGAGGTAATCGAATCTAATAAAGGATGCTCAGGGGCTAGAACTATAAATGTCACTCCGAACTGCGTGTCATGCCT
>JBIOIO010000019.1:0-9634 GCA_044449925.1 Saccharimonadales bacterium (SeqCode) | reverse complement strand
CGAATTAAAGTCATTTTGACAATACCACCTCTGTTTGATACACTATAGCTTCGCTATTACGACGCGGGGTGGAGCAGCGGCAGCTCGCGTGGCTCATAACCACGAGGTCGCAGGTTCGAGTCCTGCCCCCGCAACCATAAGAATTATCACCTCTGTTATTACTGCAGAGGTTTTTGTTTGCCTAAAATTTGTTAAGAAGTTAATTGGTTCGAGTCCTACTTGATGCATGTATTGTATTTTTCCTAATATCATAGTATAATATTACCCTGTATGAATAGGACCGAGGTGATTTCTGCAGAGATAGCGTTATCTAGAGCATGCGACATTGGATATATAGCCGTTATCCCTTATAGCTCAAATATTACCGTTGTTAATAATAGACTCACACCTGTATTATCCGTGCCTACTAGAGCGAGCACTGATGCTGGAGAAGCAGTTTGGGAGCATCATCAAGATGCAGAATTATTAATGATTGGTGAAACCTGCTATCCAGGTCTTCCCTCTACCTCTGAGCTTGAAGAGAAGCGAGTGCTACAAATAAGACCCGATTTTCCCGACAAGAAAAGAATTATCCTAGACGAGGCCGAAGGAGAGAAGTTAGATAACACTGTTCTCCATGTTAGAGGGCTGGCAGACTATCTTTCTCGTCAGCCTGAGTCGAGAGTATTGGCCGTAGGTTTAAGATATCATGCTGAGAGGGTACTAACTCATGCTCATGCAAATGGATTGGAAGATGTACAGTATGTGGCTGCTGAAGACGTACTTCACGCCACAGGCAGATTAAGTGAGTATGCTAAACGCTTAGCTGAATTTAGACGAATAGAACGCTCAGAAAAGGGACTACGTTTACTGGCAAAAATGAACCCGAATGGAGGACTTTTTGTAGCCGCTATGAAAAAGTCAGGACCTCGTGTAGTTGATGTTGTAGATACGGAAAGTGGCCCAAAATTTATCAGTACTCTTGCCCGAAAAAGACTAGCTGAAGAACAGCAAAAACTTCAGCTAGCTGCGTAGGATCGAGGTTCTACTAGCATTATGTAGAGTAAGTTAACAGACGACTATCTCTAGAAAGCTCTTTCCATCTGCTTAACTCAGACAAGAGATGGTTCCAATTCGAGTGCACCTGGGCAACCATGAGTATTTTGACCTCTATCAATTGTTTAGATGTTTTTTATTACCTAAAACTGCTATAGGATGGCTGGGTTTATTTTGAGTATGCTTACGGTCGGTATGGCTTAATAGGTATGTTGACAGGAATAGGACCATCCTGATTTTCTATTTGCAGGGCACTGGGTGTGTAAACAGTAATGTCCATATTGTATGTAATTGGAATGCAAATTGCATTACAACTACGCCGTGGATTAAATTGATTTGAATCTATGAAAAGAGTCCCGCCCTTTACATACGTTTTTATTGATCCTAAATTAGGATGGTCGTAATAATTGAAGCTAACATAATATTTGCTTGAAGGCTGAAAATCAATGTTTACGTTGTTAGCGTTATCAAGATTAATTGCTGTGAATGGTTGAACAGAGCGAACAGTGCTATGGACATTGGAATTATATCTATCACGTATATTTGGATAAACATCTGCTCCTAGTGCTCCACCAACTGCCAATCCGATGAATAGTAAACCAACTAGTATACCGGTTACCCAAGTGTGAATTGGCCATTTGCGTCTAAATATTGCTACTCCAAAGACGACAATAAACAGAGCAGCAATGCTAATCACTGACATCGCTATACTAAGAAGTAAACGCTCCTGAAGTCCTACAGGAAAAATATTATCTTGGAACGGTGAGCCGCTGTGGAGCAACACATATGTTCCTGCAGCTACTATTCCGAACATAACACTTAGGCCAAACAGAATAAAAACCAAGCCGATTATTTTTAATAATATTCTAAAAATAGTGTTAACAGGCCCAGCAAAAGTGGAATTCGCTCGTTTGGCAGCACCTTTAATATCGGCACGATCTACCACATCTTTGAGGCCCTCCACAGTCACTGGTCTTCCAGCCATCATCAGCCTGTCACTAGAAGTTTTTGCTTCAGGAACTAGTAGCCATAAAACTATGTATAGTAATATTCCCCAGCCAACAGTTACAAAAGTAATAATTACAAATATTATTCTGATTAGTAGAACGTCAACACCAAGGAATTCTGCAAGTCCTGCAGCTACACCGGCTATAATCGCGTTGTCTGTATCACGAAACAGGCGTTTACCTTCGCTTTTTTTAAAGTCCGGGTTGTCGGTATTGTCTTCATCCTCTTTGAAATCTTTAGGGTTGCCTAGTTGTTCTTTTAAGAAATCTACGTCTTGGGGCAAGATGACTTTATTAGCGTTCAGTCCATGTTCCGTTAAAAGTTCCGCCATTCTAAGTTCTATTTCGTCCAACACGTCCTTGTCTTCGACTTGTTTTTTGATAGCGCCTAAATACTCCCTAAGCTGATGGTGAGCATCCACAGAGATTGTAAATGCCTGGCGACCAAGATGGATCTTAGTTACTTCATCCATTATTTTTTCCTTTCTCCAGTGTCTTAATTGAGGCATGCAGGCGACTATAGCTATTCTTTAGATCTTTTAATAAGCCTTTACCATCTTCTGTTAGCCAGTAGTACTTACGTGGTGGTCCTTGTTCGCTCTCCTGCCACTCATATGCCAATAGCTTATCTTTTGCCAATCTGCTAAGCAGGGGATAAAGAGTACCCTCTACAACAATTAGTTCAGCCTCACGCAATGAACGGATAATTTCCGAACTATATACTTTACCGTCCTTCAGTAATAACAAGACACAATAGACTAACACGCCCTTACGCATCTGAATTTCCGATTGACCAAGATTATTGAGATCAGTATTTTCGTTCATACACTACTATGTTATACAAGGTACTATTGTATGTCAAGTTCTCCCTAACACTAAATAGTAACGTTTCATCACATCCTTGGTCTTTGTTAGTATTAACTAATGAAAGTAGTATTTCTTGACAGGGATGGTACTGTAATTGTTGACCCACCCGACGAACGTGTAGATAAAATAGAAAAAATTGAACTGTTTCCCGATAGTATCGAAGCGCTCAAGTTTCTTGCAGATAATGACTTTGCGGCAGTATTTATAACTAATCAGGCTGGAATCTCCGAAGGTCGATTAACTGAGGAAGAATTCTGGCAAATTCATAATGAAGTATTACAGAAGCTATCCCCCAGTAATATAACAATCCTCAAAACATACATGAATGGAGAAATTCATGGACCTGAATCTACAGAATGGCGTAAGCCGGGGCCAAAAATGTTAACTAAGGCAGCTGAAGATCTAAAGCTCGACCTTAGCGAAATATATATGGTTGGAGATAGCCAATCTGATATTCAAGCTGCAATCAATGCAGGATGTAGAGGTGGCATACTTGTGGAGACTGCGACTAACAAAGTTGTTAGATCACCAAATGCCGTCTACTCAGCTCCTCACCTATTAGATGCCGTGAAATTCGTTGTCTATAATAGCTAAGTATATGAAGAAACTATATCCCTGGTATGGCGCAGCAGCGATTCTTTTTGTAATTTTTGGAACAATTTACATAGTTGTACAGCAGGTACAGAGAAATGATGCAAACTATCCACAAATACAGATAGCAGAAGATACCGCAGCAAGATTAAATCAAGGTGCAAAGCCACCCTCGTTAACAAATGGAAAAGTAGATATAAAAACAAGCCTAGCACCATTTACAATTATCTATGACAAGTCTGGAAATATAGTAAGCGGAGAAGGATATCTTGACGGTTCGGTTGCCGAAGCACCGTTTGGAATACTAAAAAATGCCGAGAATCATCCTTATCATTGGATAAGCTGGCAACCGGAGGGAGATGTAAGGATCGCTGCCGTAACGGTTTCAGCAAATAAGTATTACGTACTAAGCGGGAGAAACTTAAAAGAGGTTGAGAAGTATGAGAACGACACTTTTCAATTATCTTTCTTGGGAGGAGTAATTTCACTGATAATTCTAAGCATGACCTACAAGCTATACGAAGGCAGTGGCATCAAAAAGAAGTAATATGATGGCACTATAAGAAATACTATTGACGACAATTCATATATGAGTATAGTTAACTAATAGGTTAACTATTATGAATATATCTTATGATTCAGTGGAATTAGATGAAGCCTTTGGTGCTTTGGCTAACCAGAGCCGCAGAGGAATTATTTATGAATTATCACTTCACCCGGACACGGTTAGCAGTCTTGCCAAGCAATTTGATCTAACACTCCCAGCTATTCATAAACACATACGAGTACTTGAAAATGCCAATCTCATAATCCGTAAAAAACACGGGAGAACCAACTTTGTGGCCTTAAACTCGAAATCATTGAGATTAGCTCAGAGCTGGATTACTCAGTATAAAACCGAATGGAGCAATCCAAATGCATCATTGGAAAACTATATTTCCAGCTTCAAGGAATAAATTTCATATCAGTTTATTAATTAATTTAATCGGTCAATAAGACCATAAGGAGTAAATAAAATGGGAAAATACGTATACATCTACTACGCGGGTAAGGACTCGGAAGATGCAGGAGACGCCGAGGCATGGGGAAAGTGGTTTGGATCTCTAGGTGAAAAACTAATGGACCCAGGCAACGAATTTGGTGACGGAGGCAAGGCCGTAAACAAGGACGGCGTTATGGACGTCAAAGAAATGCCTGCAACCGGCTATTCTATTGTAAAAGCCGACAGTATGGACGAAGCAGTTGATCTAGCAAAAGATTGCCCACTGACGTTAGCCGATGACGGTGCCGTATGCGTTTACGAAGCACTACCAATGTAATAAAAGTCCAGTAAGACAGCCCAAAAATAGTATCAAGTTGAGCTTGCTTGCTTTACAATAGAGACCTATGGCAGATCTCTCAATAGGCTCTGGTAGTGGTGCAACACAATCTACGACTCAGAGTCCGCAAAGTCTCGTAGGCTCAGGGACTTCTACCGCTCCCGGAAGCAATGTGCAGCCTGGAACTTCTACAAGTCTACTGAACAGTACGAGTGGCATTTCGCTTGGAAATTCCAATCTTTCAACTGTTGATTTAAATAGTACATCGACGACTAAAGGATCCATATCCGTGGCTAAATCCACTCCACAGCCTACCACGGTCCCACACCATATAAACACTTCCTTGCTGGGAATATGCATAGGTCTATTTGTAGTAGCAGTAGCTTCGTTTTTCTACATGACTCAAGCCGAAAAAAATACAACGAATTATAAATAATCTTCTTGCATACATACGGAAGTGAACCGTATTATGTTGTTGAGATCGAAAAAACAAAAACGATATGGAAATCTTGACAAAATAACAAATTTCTGTATAATATAGTTTGGTGATCGAAAAAACAAAAACAACCAAAAATAAAAAACAAGGAGTAGTTTCCATTTATGAAAACTAGCGACGGACTGGCATTTGAACTTGCCGGTACACCAAACAAAAGCTTACTACGCATTGATCGTTGGCTGAAACGACTCTAAGTTAGTGTCCGAATAGAAGAAGCTTGGGCTAATAACTCAAGCTTCTTTTATTATTAAAACCTTATAGCCCTATATTCACCCCAAAAACTGACAGCAAACTTGCTATACCAAACAAGGTTAAAACTGTCCCAGTAATTCTTAATAATATTTTAGGCGGGATAAGAGTAAGGGCTCTTGTTCCAACAATTACTGCAATCGCGGCCACTGCCCAAAGCCCCAGCGTCGAACCGATGGCCACACTAAGGGGATCATGATACTTGGCTGCATAATTAGCCGTAATAATCTGTGTTAAGTCACCCCACTCTCCTATAAAAATAACTCCGAACGCAGTCCCGAACACTACCCACTTACTGTCAGCTTGTTTTTTAGTCAGGTGCTTTCCTTTATATTTTTCTTCTAGACCGTGTTTGCCAAAAAATACTAATGCTGCACCAAGAAAGAACATAGTAGCAAGAATCGCTTCTAGCACTCTGTGGGGTAAAAATGTTAGAAAATGACCAAATGTGACGGCCAGGATTACGTGTATAAAGAAGGCTGTGGCCGCACCAAGCCAAACTGTAAAGGAATGATAGCGGGTACTTAGTATAAGAGTGGCAAACAAAGTTTTATCGGGGAGTTCGGATATAAAGATTATGCCGAAAACCAGCGCAATAATTCCAAAATGCATATGGCTTAGCATACCAGATAACGACTAGATAAATGACTTTTACTATATACTGTATAGTGCATGCTGCTACTGTTTATAAGCTTTTTAGCCGGTTGTCTAACAATACTTGCACCTTGTGTTTTGCCTGTCTTGCCAGTTATAGTCGGAAGTTCACTGGGAGGTAAAAAGAAAGAATCCATTAGGCCTTACATAATTGTCGCCTCACTCGCTTTTTCTATAGTATTCTTCACCCTACTTCTTAAAGTTAGTACGCTGCTTGTTAATCTTTCTCCAAACGTATTGACTGATATTTCAGGTGGAATACTTATTGTCTTAGGTATCACTGCTATCTTTCCAGAACTTTGGGAAGCGCTAATAATAAAATTAAATTGGCAGGCCGCTTCTCAAAGGTTTCTAGGTAAAGGAGAAAAAAACAAAAGCAAATATATAGGTCCAATTCTGACAGGAATTGCCTTAGGGCCGGTATTTGCAAGCTGCAGCCCGACGTATGCGTTTATACTAGCCTCAATTTTGCCTAGTAGTTTTACGGCCGGTTTAATCTATCTTATTTCTTATACATTAGGACTAGTATTAACGCTGCTCATAGCTTCAATCGTCGGTAGAAGATTTATCCAAAAATTTGAATGGGCAGTTAATACTCACAGTTTATTCAGGCGTTTTCTTGGCGTCATATTCATACTTATTGGTATAGCGATTATGACTGGCTTTTTAACAAAAATAGAAGTTTGGGCCGGTAACCACTTACCGTTTGATGAGACAAGAATTGAACGGGTACTGCTTGCTAAGCAGCATAAAAATTCTCTCATTAAATCGTTAAGCCAAGATATTACTAACCAATCGGCGTTGAACGTCCATTCAACCCCAGCTCCCGAGTTTCAGGGTCTAATTAATTGGATTAACAGCAAACCTCTGACGATTGCTCAGCTAAAAGGAAAAGTTGTATTGGTGGATTTTTGGACTTACTCTTGCATAAACTGCATCAGAACACTGCCGAATATAGAAAAATGGGACAGTACTTATAGGTCAAAAGGATTAGTAATTATTGGTGTTAACACACCAGAGTTTGCTTTTGAGCATAATCCAAATAATGTTGCAGCAGCCGTTAAGAAATTCGGTATACAATATCCTGTGGCTTTGGACAATAACTACGACACATGGAATGCGTTTAATAATAATTCTTGGCCAGCGGACTACCTAATAGATAAGCAGGGTAATATACGCTATGTAAGTCTTGGTGAGGGCGATTACGACAAAACTGAGAGGGCTATCCAAACACTGCTGGGTATCAATAATAGTTTAACCACTCCGACTTCTAACGTGCCTGTTAGTCAGGATCAAACACCTGAAACATACTTTGGAACAAACAGAGCACAAAACTATGTAGGTAAGGAACCACTTGTAAACGGAACTTACACTTTCACCCAAAGCCAATCTCTAAGTCAAGATGAGTGGTCCCTAGGAGGTTCATGGAATATTGGTTCCGAGTCAATAATCAGTAATAGCAATACGGCAACACTTACCTTTAATGTAAACACCAAGGACGTTTACATGGTAGCAAGTGGTAGCTCTCAACAAGTTATGATTAATTTACCTGCTTCTCAGTCCGGTCAATATGGCGAAGATGTAAATAACGGACAAGTCACTGTAGATAGCTCCAGACTTTATCATATTGTTTCAATGAATCAACTTGGGGACACAACAGTTACGCTCACGGTTCCAAAAGGTGTCTCACTCTATACATTTACTTTCGGTAGCTGACAATTGTCTTAGTTAGTGTTGCTCTCTAAGCTGTTCTAGCAATTCTTCATCTCTTGATAAAGCAACCGCTAAATCCCACAGTCCCATAAACTGTCGATATCTTGTTTCGCTCGATGGCGACATACCCTCGGCCTGATTATCCATAAGGGCGAGTAAGTCTCCGACATGAAACCGACCATCATCAGCAGCCGCTGCGAGCAAACTAAGAAACTTATTCTTCGCTTTCACACCCTCATCTCCTCCGTGCTCAGCAGCAAGCTGCTCTTGCAGGGGTATTCCTTCTACTTGAGAAGTTAGAAGAGAATTAATAGGATCAAAATCTGAAGAGACAGCTATGTCGACCTGGCGACTTGCATGGATATCCGTTATCCAGCGTTCAGCGGACGGTGATGATGGTTGTGAATCATGCTCTGACATCTGTATATATTAACATAAGCTTGAAGTAATGTCAAAATGGGATATAATCATCAAATGGCGAAAAAAAGAGAAAAATATGACCACGTAATAAACATTAAACTCATAAATTCTCCCAAAAATGTTATGGCAGAGTTAGATAAATTAAATAGACTTTTAACGCAAACTGAACTCCTCCAAATTAGTTTTTTTAATAGAGCCTATCTCATTGTTACCAAGATAATTAACGATGCAAACAATGAGGGTAAGTTCACTCATTCAAAAACGATGAGAGATTTAGAGGTTGCCTTTGCAAAAGAATACTTTGAAGCGCTCAATCAATATGTTAAAACTTCATCACTGCCTGAACCGTGGAACAAGGTTAAAGAAGGTTGGCTTCACAATAAACACTATGCATCATTTTCGCTTCTTCTGGGAGCGAGTGCGCATATTAGGCATGATTTAATTAGACCATTAAGGGAAGTTATCCATAATCCTAAAGATTTCCAAGAGGACTATCTTAAAGTAAATAGTTTACTTATGGAAAGCGCTAAACCAATATCCAAAAGTTATTACGAATCGAAAGAACACATTAACTTTTTAAAAAATAGACTAAGAGCTATATATCTAAAACCTGTTATGTGGCTAATTATTAGCTGGAGAGTAAAAGTTTGGAAAGAATTTACATCAATCAAAATATAATGCATACGTTGGTAGCGGCGAGTGGGCTTGAACCACTGACCTCAGGCTTATGAGTCCTGCGCTCTAACCAGCTGAGCTACGCCGCCACGTCCTAAAATACAGGGGTTAATATAGCACGATTAGACCCCTATTACTAGGGTTAATAGGCACGGAATGCTAAATAAGTAGCCGATACTAGTCCGATTACAATAACTACAATTCGTATAGCCTGCGAAGAAAATCGTAAGGACAGCCTTGATCCGCTATAGCCTCCAATTAAGCTACCCGCAGCCATAAATAAACCTAGTTTCCAGTAAAACAAATGTGCCCCGAATAAGCATAAAATTACCGTAGTAGCTATTCCCACCCCGGCTAAGTTCTTAAGGGCGTTCATTTTATGAACATCACCGATACTTGTAAATCCTAAAAATGCCAACATTATGAAACCGTATCCAGGTCCAAAGTAGCCCGCATAAACTGAGACTGGAAATAAGGCCAAGCCGATCAGCAATAAGGTTTGGTTGCTTTGAGTTTTCTTGGAGATATGACGATGCAAATGAAAATGAAGAAATGGTTGCAAGGCAAAAAGCAGTACAGCACACAGTATTAAGATAGGGATTAAGTGG
>JBIOIO010000018.1:0-9762 GCA_044449925.1 Saccharimonadales bacterium (SeqCode) | reverse complement strand
TATGAAACTAGCCCATCTAAAACAACTCGAAAAACCCGAGCCATACTGGCATGTACAAGTTGCTGTTCTTGTTGCAATTACGTTGCAGCTTATATTAAAAGATGAATTAACGGTAGGTCCTAAGTACGTTATTGCTGGGCTGGAGGTACTGCTGGTTATTGCACTTTTTGTTGTTTCAAAACGAAAACACAGACTTATCTATAACATCAGGCACGGGATGGCTGTTGCCCTTATTGCTATCATTTCTGTAGCCAATATTTCTTCTCTTATACTGGTGATATCCGACCTCTTCGGGCACCGCGTAGTTTCAGGAAAGGACCTAATACTATCTGGATTGGCAATTTTTCTTACAAATATTATTATTTTCGGACTATGGTACTGGGAATTAGATAATGCCGGCCTTATGGGGAAAGATTCTAGTGATTCTACGGTAGACTTTTTATTTCCGCAAATGTCCGATAGAATTGGAAACGAAAATGGAGTGTGGAGCCCAACATTCCTCGACTACCTATATGTATCAGTAACTAATGCCACAGCATTTAGTCCTACTGATACAATGCCACTTACCCACCGTGCCAAGAGTCTTATGAGCCTCCAGTCTCTTGTTTCTCTGATTACGGTGGCCTTAGTCGCTGCTAGGGCGGTCAATATACTGCAGTAAAGTATAAATATGGGCAGATTTGACAGATAAAACAGGTTTTTTGGAGTATAATATCCCAATTATGCCACCAACAGATGCGCATTCTCCAATTGACTACGATTTCCTGGATGAAATACTAAAGGGTGCTAAAAATAAATCAGAGCTACACAAGTTAATAGTTAATACTCCATTTAATCAATATAAGCTTCAGACTACATTTTTATTTCTCGGTATTATAGTTTTACTGTTAGTAGATGAGAGCAAGCAATGGGTCGAGCGTGTTGCTTTATCTGATACCGAGTTAGCACAGCGAACTGTCGAAGTCTCCCCCTTACCCTTTGAGCAGATAAAAATACGTCTGAATGATAAAGATAACATAGTTTGTAAGGCCATAAAGACTAACAGTATGCAGGACACAACTGACTGGAAAACACTATTTACGCCGACCCTGAATGCTAAGCAGGCTAGGATTAATCAAGCAAATGCCGGAATTGCCTATAGTGCAGTATATCCTCTCAAAGCTAATAGCGGTGGGGCACTTATTTATAGCTACTTCCAATACAGAGAAATGATAAACGAAGTACAGATAGACTTCATGGAACAATATACCAAATACGTAAACGAAGCTCTTAAGCTACTTTAAAACGGTGCAAGTCCGGTTTCTCTGGCAACAACAAGCTCACCTAGCGCCGGTTCAAGCGTCAAGCGTTTAACGCGACCGCTTTCTGCAGTCATTAATTTCTTGAAACCCCTGTCTCCTTCCCTTAAATCCCTTGCCCATAAGTTATAATTCCATCGCCATTTATTGCGCTTGTAGAATTTTCCTGTCCCGTCTCGATTAAGATTGGCGAAGTCTTGTATTACTATTAGTCCATCATCGGTTACCCATCTATGTGCATTTCTGACAACAGCTTTTCTTTCATCTTTTGGAAGCTGATATAGCATTGTGGGAATATAGACTATATCAAACGGATCATATTCAGGCGGTTGATCCGTTGATGCATCTAATACTTCAAAAGATACTTGTTCAGGACGAGCCTCGGTTAGGAGACTGAATTGTTCTGTTCGGGCTCTATCCAGCAACTCACCCATATAAAATGAATTACTCATAGCCCATTGAGCATATGGTTCATCGTTTTCTGGATGAAAAATATCCATCCCAACTCCTCTATCTAGCCTAAATGACCTGCTAGCTATGAGTTCATTTAGAGCTAGTGTCCTAGCTTCATCAACGTCATTTCTATTGTCTCCATTTCTGTCTTCGTCTGTCATTACTTGAATTTCCTCATAGTCCAGACCGGCTTGTCCTAGCATTGCAAAACGTTTTAAATTTAGCCCAAGGCTGGATCCTATTTCCAGTACAGATAGTCCACCGTCTCGTCCGCTTAATTGCGCGGTAGCAATAAGCAATTTGCCACGCTCCGATACGTTAGCGGCAATTGGCAGCACTAGGTTTAATACGAATTTTGAAAGGTAATCGGGATCATCTACAAGTCTTTGATGTGTAGGCTCCCATGCTTCAGGCGTATCACGTCCGACCGGGAATAATGGATCTTCAGCTCGCTCTATCGCCTGTATAGACTTATTAACTCGCATAGCTATTTGTCCAGGCTTTTGTCTTGCGAGCAATTGATCAGGATCTAAAAGATTGGCAAACACGACACGCATCTCAGGATCACCAGCCAGCTTATCCGCGAAGCTAATATCGTGTGCACGAGTGTACTCGTCATACCCAGAGAACCTCTGCGCTTCTATATGCTCGCAAAAACTATCAAATCGTCTTCCATCTGACATAGTAGACTGAATATACTATAATTTGGGACTCTAGGGAATATGGCTGTGACTAAGCACACGTAATACTTATTGCTTTTATCCAAGTCGCAGATTATGCTTAAAACGACCATTAATATAATAAATACCAAAATAATTGAGGTTTTATGCATCATTGGCAAGATATAGTACTAGCAATCGGCTCACTACTATTTTCAGTAGCTCTGGTACCCTCAATAATTAGCAAAGAAAAGCCCGCAGTTTGGACGAGTATAACAACCACATTAGTGCTCCTTACGTTCGCAGTTGTTTATGCAAGTTTAAAGTTATGGTATGCAACATTTACAATCACTATTAACGCTTTGTTTTGGACGATTCTTGCCATTCAGGAAATGCGCTTAAAACAAAAACGTTAAATTTCCTCAGTGCCTTTAGGCGTACCGCGGAGAGGAATTTCTCTTAAGAAAAGCGATGCCACAAAGGCAACAAGCAGTACTGGAACCGCTAGCAAAAACATATCGTGGAAAGATAATACAAATGCCTGGTAAATATCGTGAGAAATTTGCGGTGGAAGCGAAGAGATCTTCGGTATTGCGCCGGACTGTATATTGCTGCTCGAAATAGACACGTGCCCGAGGCTCGAGTTAGGTAGCAGTTCTTTTAAGTGAAGAGAAAGCCTATTGGTTAAAATGGCACCGAATATTGCTCCACCTAAAGCACTACCCATACTTCTAAAAAATGTTGCGGAAGCAGTTGCAACACCAAGCTCAGTTCTTGGTACCGTATTTTGAATTGCAAGAATCATAACCTGCATAAACGAACCTATACCAACTCCAGTTATGACCATCCAAATTGTTAGTTGCAACTGCGTAGTCTGAAGAGTCACGTGGCTGAAAAGCCATACACCGTATGCCGTTACTAAAGTTCCCACCATGGGAAAGATCTTATACCGACCATATTTGGTTATAAGACGTCCTGTAATAATAAGGGTAGATATCATGCCTAGTACTAAGGGCAGCAGAAGCAGTCCGGATTTTGTAGCCGAATAGCCACGCACTATTTGTTGGTACTCCGGAATAAATAGAATAGTCGCAAACATTGCCACCCCGGCTAGGAGCAATAAAATAGTCGATACGCTGAAGATATCATTCTTAAATAGGTGCATCGGTATGATTGCTTCTTTTGCCCGATTTTCCCATAGAACAAATAAAACTCCAGCTACTATTGAGCCTGCGAATAGTCCAAGAATAGTATTTGACGACCAGGCATAGGTATTACCACCCCACACAGTAGCCAATATTAGAGGTATGACCGACGCGCTCAAGAGAACGGCGCCGAGGTAGTCTATGGCATGCGATACTTTCTTAACAGGCAAATGCAGACGTGCTGCAATCATTGAAAGAGCAATAAGACCTAAAGGAAGATTTATATAAAAGACCCATCTCCAAGACAAGCTGTCAGTAAATAACCCTCCAAGCAAAGGTCCCGCAACAGAGGATAATGCAAATACTGCCCCAAAATATCCTAGATACTTTCCTCTTTGTCTAGGGCTTACAACGTCCCCTATGATAGTCATCGAAAGCGACATTAAACCACCGGCTCCAAGCCCTTGAAGCGCTCTAAAGGCTACCAGTTGGTTCATGTTTTGCGATATGCCGCATAGAGCGGATCCGATTAGGAAAAGAATGATAGCAAATTGGAAAATTTTCTTTCGGCCAAACTGGTCACTAATTTTTCCATATAAAGGAGTAGATATGGCACTGGTAAGTAGGTAAGCGGTCGCTACCCATGACAGTTTATTTAGTCCATGAAGATCAGTTGCAATTCGAGGTAGTGCAGTTGCGACAATTGTCTGATCAAGTGCAGCAAGAAGCATTGCCAACATAAGGGCAACCATAATAAACATGATTTCTTCATGTGTTTTTTCTTCTTGCAAATGCGAACTATCCGTATCGGTTTTACTCACTATAACTTTAATTCCTTACCTCTATGATATCATTTTTCGTGATAATTTTTTAAGCCCCCAAGCTACTTTTGCTATTATTAAGGAAATGAATACAGACCCAAGCGCAATCAAGGTACTTTGTTTTGGTGACTCAAACACTCACGGCACAACGCCGTATCCTGGCGATCGATTTAAGGCAAATGAGCGTTGGACCGGACTCCTCCAAAAGCAGCTTGGTGAAGACTACTATGTAATCGAAGAGGGCCTTGGAGGAAGAACTACTGACCTTGATCATCCTGATCCCAATAAACCAAGTCGAAACGGTATAGTATATTTTAAAGCCTGTATAGATAGCCATTCACCCCTGGATTACGTAGTGATCATGCTTGGAACCAATGACTTAAAAACAACTTATAAAAGAATTGCCGATGATGTCGCCAATGCCCTAAGACAATTTCCTGAATATATATTCGATTACAATCCCCGAAAAGGCTATATAAGTCCTAAAATAATTTTATTAAGCCCGGTTCACATTAATAACCGCGCAAATAAATTTACGCAGTACCTATCAACTCCCGGAATATATGACGAAGTATCAGCGCTCACTTCAACTAAGCTTGCAGACAAAATCGAATTGGTTGCGGACGAACTTAAGTGCCAATTCTTCGACGTCGCAACAATAGCTGATACCGGAGACGACGGTCTTCATCTCGATATTCAGTCACATCAGAAACTTGCAGACAAACTGCAAGCTATGATTACTTCGATATAATCTCGTCAATCTTACTAACTAGATCCGGCAAAGAAATATCGGCTTTAATAATGAAGTCGACGATTCCGTATGACTGTGCTTCATCAATATCGCTTTGCTGATTCAGGTTGGTAAGAATCAGAACCGGTATGTCCTTTAATACATTATCCAGATGAATCTCTTGCAAGAGTTCAAAGCCATTCATTCTTGGCATTATGAGATCAAGCACAATAAGTCTAGGTTTTGTTTTTTTAAGCACCTCCAAAGCTTCGACACCATCACCGGCAACTACGACTAAATGACCGGCATGTTCAAAGCCTTCTTTATAGGCAACCGTAATAAACCGATCGTCGTCAACCAAAAGAATATCTACATCAAAACGCTCGGCTATAGGCGCCTTAGCTTTTTTAACAGGAGGAGTCTGAGATGCTGCATCAGAAGCATTATTAATCTCAGGAACAGAACTGCTTTTTGCAGCTATTTCCTCCGGTTCGTCTGTGTCGTGGGTAATTTCTATTTTAGGCATAGCTAGAGTTCTATTACATAACCTTTTTACATTCTACCTTTAGTACCATCATCAGATCAAATATACCATCTAATAATCCTTATGATTTTCTAGCAAAACCGATGTCGTATTGATACAATTAACATATCTAGCGGTGAGGCTATATTACTGGGGTGGTATGAAAACAGCAGAGACAAACTATATATTAATGGCGACAATTAGGAAGATTTCATGACGCTCAGCGATAACGATCTATCGTCGGTTCTTTTAGAACTGCACTATATTACCGAGGAAAAGCTCAAAACAGCCAAAAGCTACGCAAAAAACGAGCAAAAAAGCCTTTACGAAACGCTAAAAGTCCACGGATATATGAGTGAGGACGATCTCGGAAAGGTCATGGCCTACCATGTAAATTTGCCATATGTTGCACTCGAGCGAGTAAGTATACCCGACGAACTACTTTATCTAGTACCCGAAGATGTGGCTAATAGGTTTGAGGCAGTGGCTTATGAATTAAAAGACGACACGTTACATATTGCGACTTCTAAACCTGAAGCCTCCGATCTATTTGAAATGCTCGCAAAGAAGGCAGGAGCATCAAATTACATAGTTTCCTACGCCACAAAAGAGGGTATAGCATCAGCCCTTCATTTATTTAAGCCAGGTCTACAGAACGTACTTAACGGCCTATTTGTTGAGGATGATGAAGAAGAAATACCAATTGCCGAAATAATAGACCAGCTATTCAATTATGCTTTTGATGCCCAGGCTTCCGACATACATATAGAGCCTCTAAAGAAAGAGTCCATTATCCGCTTTAGAATTGATGGTGTACTGCACGATGAGGCAACATTTCCGAAAGAACTTCATGAACAGATAGTTGCTCGAATTAAGATACTTGCCAAACTTAGGACCGACGAGCATTTGAGTGCCCAGGACGGTCGACTAAATATGACTGTACGAGACCAGGAACTAACAGTTCGTGTGTCGATAGCACCCTTGGTTACCGGAGAAAAAGTTGTCATGAGGCTCCTAACCCAGCACACCAAGCAGTTTAGCTTGTCCGAGCTAGGCATGAGCAAGGACGATCTGGATCTCGTGCGAGAAGGATTTAACCGCCCATTTGGAATGATACTTTCTACCGGCCCAACTGGTTCAGGCAAGACAACTACAATCTACGCAATTATAAAAATACTAAATTCCAGAAGCCGAAACATTGCAACGATTGAAGACCCGGTCGAATATGAGGTGCCAGGCATAAATCAGGTCCAAGCAAACATTAAAACTAATCTTACGTTTAGTGATGGCTTGCGCACGCTCCTTAGGCAAGACCCCGACGTTTTATTCGTTGGAGAAATTAGAGACGAAGACACGGCAGCAATTACAGTTAACGCCGCTATGACCGGACACTTGGTATTAAGCACAATGCACACCAACGATGCTGTTACTACGCTTCCGAGGTTAATAGATATGGGTATTGAGCCCTATCTCGTCGCTTCGACGGTTAATATAATAATCGGTCAGCGATTAGTGAGACAGATATGCAATCACTGTAAAGCAAGCCTCAAACTCACTCACTCTACTAAAGGTTGGACAGGAGATGATGAACAAGCCTTGCTGCTAAATAGCATCGACAAACAAATATTCATAAAACACTTCGGTGTAAAATCGACCGTAAGAGTCTACAAAGGAAATGGTTGCAGCGCCTGTCATAATACTGGTTATCAGGGAAGAATAGGCATATTCGAAGTCTTAGAAATTACTCCCAAACTAGCCCAGCTTATAAGTTCTAAAGTAGATAGTGACGTGCTTATGAAGCAGGCTGTCGCAGACGGTATGGTTACAATGCTGGATGACGGTCTAGACAAAGTTGCCTCGGGCGAAACCACATTATCTGAAATTATGCGTGTTACCAAGGTATAAATTATGGCAGCTTCAAAGTTAGCAAAATTAAAACTAAAAAACCGCGAACGGCTCTCTATATTTACCGATTTATCGACCATGTTATCGGCAGGCATACCAATACTTGAAGCAGTACAATCACTCGAGACGGATAATAAGGGACAGCAGGAAAAAGTGCTGAATCACATCAGGACATCTCTGAGTAATGGTATTCCACTGTCTAAGTCGATGGGGCAAATGCCAAACGCATTCGACCCAATAACCGTTAATCTTATTCGTTCTGCAGAAGCCGGCGGAACTTTGGAAGAAACACTTCATGACATAGTAAAAGCTACTCGTAAAGATATAGCTTTTAACGACCAGCTTCGTAACACTATGATCTATCCAATATTTGTAATGGTATTATTCCTTGGAATTGTGATTCTTATGCTAACGTTCGTTATTCCAAGAGTCGCACTTGTCTTCAGATCCTTAAATGTAAAAGAGCCTTTAATAACCAGGGTTTTAATTCATGTTTCGCAGTTCTTCACGCACTACTGGCTATTTATAGTCGGCACCATAGTGTTGGTTGCGGTTCTAGTTGCCGCCTTTATATCCTCAAACAAGGCTATCCTAATCAGATCAATCTTAAGATTGCCAATGCTTAAAACTCTCGGCATAAACATTGACCTAACTCGCTTCACCCGTAGTTTCGGCCTACTTATGAGCTCAGGGGTGCCAATACTGGATGCGCTTAGACTGTCGGAGAATGTTGTTCAGAAAAACGAAATAAAGATGGTAGTTCAGAAAATGCAAAAAGATGTTTCAGCCGGCAAGTCGATTACTCTCAGTATGCGAGATGAAAATTCCGTAATTCCTACAATTATGTGGCGTTCAATTAAGACCGCAGAATCTACTGGCACCTTGGACCAAACGCTGCAAAATTTAAACGAGCACTTTGATGACCAGGTAACCGAGAGCCTCAAAATCCTAAGCAGCCTGCTCGAGCCTATCCTAATAGTAGTTGTCGGAATCATGGTTGGATTCTTAATGATTGCAATTATTGCTCCAATATATAACATGATTTCTCAGATTAATAACGCTGCAAGATAAGATATGGGCGAATCGCCAAAAATTAATAATCAATCAGGCTTCACCCTCGTTGAATTAATGGTGGTAATTGCTATAGCGGCGATACTCTTCGGTCTGACTTCAATAAACCTTGGGAAAGCTCAACAATCAGCATCTCTCTCTTCAGTGACACAAACTTTATTGGCAGATATTAAGAATCAGCAGATGTTGGCCATGAGCGGGGGCAGTGGTAGTAGTTCAACTCAGCAGTCTCAGGGAGTATACATTCAGAGCTCAAACTATACACTTTTTTCAGGCACTACTTTTAATTCCGGCGATACATATAACTACTCGGTAAATATTGATCCTATACAGCTAACAACCACTTTCCCAAGTGGGCAGATTGTGTTTAATAAGGGAGATGGAAGCGTAGCCAATTTTAACTCATCTAAAAACACTGTCACGCTGTCGGAAAGCGGCACAACTAAAGTAATAAGCCTGAATCAGTTCGGGTCGACGAGCGTCCAATGAGAATAAGACCAAACCAAAAAGGGGACACGCTTATAGAGATTCTAGTAGCAATTGCACTTGCTGGCATCATGATACCTGCTCTGTTAACCGCACTAATATCTTCAGACGCTGCCAGGCCGACAGTAAGTCAGCGCCTTAGTGCTACTACAATACTTCAACAATTGGCAGAAGAAACGAGGGCAATTAGAAATAGCGGCTGGGCCAATATCCAAACAAACGGCGTATTTCACCCTACATTAAACGGATCAAATTGGGTTTTGACTAACGGTTCAGCGACTAGCGGCGATTTCACATATCAGGTGACTCTAAGCGATACGATGAGGGACAATACAGGGGCTATTGTCAGCAGTGGAGGCGTAAGCGATCCTTCAACCAAACATGCCGTTCTTTCTGTTTTATGGCAGTCACCTCATCCATCCAGTCTTGCGCTAGATATGTATCTGTCACGCTGGCAGAATGGCTCAACTTGGACACAAACAACTCCCGCCGATTTTAACAATGATGCCATCACAAATATAACGGTTACTAATGTCAGTGGCGGGGAAGCCGAGCTAACACCTGGCCAAACTACCGGTACGGTTACATCGGAATCATTTAACGCAGGAACGAACGTCGGTTTTAATCATCTAGATTTTAATACGTCACTTCCTAGCGGAACTAATGTGCAG
>JBIOIO010000017.1:0-9824 GCA_044449925.1 Saccharimonadales bacterium (SeqCode) | reverse complement strand
TACAAATCGGAAGTTTGAAAAGGAGTGTTGTATACTAGATACTACAAATCTTGAAGGAGTTGATGTATGTCCAAACAGTTCTGGGCTGTTATAGCAATCGTGGTTGTCATATTTTTTGGTATTTTTGCCTTAAACGGAAAGCCTTCAAATTCGTCCAATAATAAAACTACTGGGGTTCCGAGTGAACATAAAATTGGTACAAGCCCACTAAATGTAACTCTGGTTGAGTACGGAGATTATGAATGTCCTTACTGTGGACAGTACTACCCGATAGTTCAACAGATTCAAAAAGAATATAACGATAAGATTGTGTTTCAGTTCCGAAACTATCCGCTTACGCAAATACACCAAAATGCATTTGCCGGAGCACGGGCAGCAGAAGCCGCCTCGCTCCAAGGAAAGTTCTGGCAAATGCATGATGCGCTTTACCAGGAGAACTTGGCTGGCCAGCGACAAACCTCATTATCTACGTGGATTAATGCGTCTGATACTCTCACTGTTTTTGATCGATATGCCCAGCAACTTGGATTAAATGTCACGAAGTTTAACAGCGACTTTAATTCGAATAAGGTTAATGGCACAATAAATGCCGACGTTGCTGCAGGTAATAAAACTTCTCAGGCAGATAGTCATCAAGACATACAAGGTACACCTACATTCTTCCTAGACGGTAAAAAAATCAATGTCGGGGAGTCAGTAACCGCTTTCGAGACTATAATAAATAACGAACTCGCCAAAAAAGCAGGCAAGGCAACGACACAAACTACACCCGCACCTACAGGAACAACCTCTCAGTCAAAATCTACTACAAAACCTCAGTAGTATAAGTATTTTCTCCACTCTGGCTTCTCAACATGAACCTCAACGTGCGCCTCTGGCGTAGCAACTATTTTTATTTTTACACTCACACCTATCCCCACTCACGGCTTAAATGCCTAATTGCTCTCAATACACTTAGGGCTTATAGACCGTATTATTTTTAGTTATTTTTGTCTCTCACGGACCATTTATCTAAACAGCCCATTGAAGTAATGGTTATTCTAGCAGACTATCCTTATTAACGTCAACATTAGCACCGACGTCTGAAAGGCTCACATAGAGCCAATTACTACCACTATATTTCTCAACGCTTTTTAGAAGGCCACTTGTTTGTTGTTTGCTTCGAAGCGCTCCACGTATTTTTCTAGATGTTATTTCGGGAGCATAACTAGTTACTATGTAAACGGAAGAAGGATGGCTTTTCCAGTCTGAAACAATATTTTTTATTTCTTTACTCTTATCTTTATTACGAAGTCCAATTATAAATTCGCCGTCTTTCAATAGCTGTGACGAGTTAGGCCATTTCCCTATATGTCTTACTACATCGGATCCAAATAAAAATACTAGGGTATCACCTTCGAATTTTTTGTGAAGGAATGGCAGAGTTCGGGAAACGGTAAATTGCATTTCTACCATTTCAAGTTCATGAAATTTTGGATGTGGTTTCAGAGCTCGAGAAAGCATCGCCACTCTGTGTGCATAGTGTTCCACGTTCTTCTTGCCTCTTGGTTTTCTCTCAGGCAAAAAATATACGTGGTCCAGATTAGCCGCCTTCATGGCTTGCAGGGCAAAGGTAATATGACCTGTATGAACTGGGTCAAATGTACCAGCATATACGCCTATTCTTCTACGAGGCAAGATATATCTCCATATACTTTAGCCTACTGTTTTAGGTGCTTTATAGTCCAGCAGTTTGTGATTCTAGTTGGGTAGCTTCAGCGCTTTCACTTTGTCTAGTTGCAAGTGCGTATATCATGAAGAAGAATGCTGTGTAGAAAAGATCGCCAGCAATAGTCCACTTTAGAAAAGGCAGCCCTGCAACGTAGCTAGCTGCTAGGCCGGAAAAATTCCGTGCATATGCTCCTGCTGCCCATACGCCAAAGTTTGTAATTAGATAGAACTGCAATGAAGCTAGCAAAGTAATGCTTCCAACTTTTAATATTCCGGGTTTGTTTCTTAGAAACAGACCTAGCGCACCACTGACCATAAAGCTTCCCCATACCCAAAGCGTAGTGCTGTTAAACATAGCCGATATTGGCTGAATGTGGCTAAAATTGAAAATAGGATGGCTGAATGGACTTATATAAAGCAGTGCGTAGTCGCTTACTGCCATCATAAGAATTGGCAATAGCAGAGCGTATTTTTTTGAAAGATGTGATGCTCCGAATAAGGCACCTGCTGTGATCGGTGCAAAGTTTGGAATATGAGGCACAAGACGCATGATGACAGCACTTATTACAATAATGACTGCTACGTTCTTTTGGGTTTTCTTATTTAGTTTAGATCTCATTTTTAACCTTTCTCGCTTGACGTGATTCTATCATGAACCAGAACATAGCAACAAGCACCAGTAATACGGCACCGTATATTTCGTAACGGTAATTTTTATGCGTAGTAATAGCAGTGCTTGATAACCTTTTATTAGGTACTTTAAGTAGAGAGCCAGCATCTTTAACGGTTTGTGCAGCCTGACTTGCGTCAATATTTGGCACTGACGTATCTGGCACTGAGGCAGTGGAATCCACTGACTTGGTTTCAGGGACTGAAGTAGAAGTAACGGTTTGAGCAACTGATGGCGTAGCTGTGGTTGTGGTAGTAGGGACTGGAGATGGTGGAGGAGTTTGGGGGGTTGTCACGGGTGAAGGGCTAAGAAGCCATGTACTTCCCATTAAGGCAATTACGGCATTGTCAGTGGTGTATGTATCGCTAGTAGTCGTACCGTATGCTCCATAACTGAAGCCTCCATCGATGTTTTGGTTATGTAGCAGCCAGCTACGTGCTAGTAAAGCCTGCGCAGAAACTGCGTCCCCTACTTCATTGAGGGCCATTAAACTCCAGGCTGTAGAGCTTCCGTCTGACGGGCTAAATGCATCATAGGCAAATCCCCCATCAGTTTGCTGGGTGCTTAACAAGTACTTTAGTGCGTTGGCTTTTGAAGAGTCTAATGAACTTGATGTAAGTCCCATTTGATCAGCCGCATACATTGCTACAATAGCAGCAGCCGTATCGTTATTATCGCTTCCGCAGAAGGAGCAACTTGCAGTAGTGTAGCTAAAACCCCCATCACTACCTTGATGAGACAATAAATAATTTAATGAGTCTTGAGCTTCCGGCTTCAGAGAGTTATCGTGGGACGACGCTATGGCTATAATGCCGAATATATCATCGTTTAGAAGAGTCGGGTCACCTATTTGTCCGCTTTGGTGCTGATTTCCCAGCAGTAGATTATAGTTAACACCGCCAAAGTTGGTACTGTCCAGTCCTGCAGCATTAATAGAAATGATTCGACGCTCGATTGAGGTTGAGGCAGTACTTGACGACATAACATCAGTTTTCAGATAATCCAACAGGCTTGGACTGCCGTTATGCGCGAACATGTCTGGGTCTTGGCTTGTCAGCTTAATGGCTTCAACAGCCCAATCTGACTCGCTTCCAAGCCCGTTAATGCTGCCATCGGCTTTCTGATTGTTTGCAAGATAAGTTATGCCAGCTTTTGCAGCATCTGCAGGACTTGTATAAACGTCTGCGTAGACCGACATTGGAGCAAATAGAATTACTGCCGAAAGACTTGCTGGAATTATTAGGTTTTTTATTCTTTTATACATTATTACTCCTTAATTTTTTACGTATTGCCAATTTACCGTTTCACCGTTCTGGACTTTTACATAGGCACATCCAAATGGAGGCGCTTTTCCGTTCACTGTATATGTCCACCAAATTGAATTTGGATCTCCCATACCATCGATGCTGTAGATGCCCTCTGTACCAAATTGTGAACTATAGCGCATATCTAGCTCACCTAGGATTCCCTGATTATATGCCTGGCTCAACAAATCACATTGATTACTGGTGATCGGTAAACTAACGACACCTTTAGTCTTTCCGTTTATATCCAGAGTAACCTGCACGGTTGACGGCTGAGTTGAAGTAGTAGCAGAAGTAGGAGATGAATACTGAGATGGTTGAGCTGGTAGTTGTTGATTAGGTCGCGTAATAAGTTGCTGGGAAGTAATTGATTTGCCTGGGATAGAGCCTGCAGAATTTGAGTTTCCTACTGAATTAGTAGTACCAGTTTTATTTGGACTGGGTGCAGCAATAGTTTTTATTATTGGTGTATTTTTAGCACTTACAAGCTGAGAATCTAGTTCGTGGCTATACTCAAGCATACCTCCAAGAGCAGTAAGAAGTGTAACGGCAGTTAGGCTCCCTATAAGTATTACGTATCTATTAAACCGGAGTTTCGGATGTAACAAAAAACCTCCTACTTAGAATGCTTCAAGCGGAGGTAACGATACAATTGATGAGAATGTGTCATTTACGCCTTTGCTCGAAGGTTAAGTTTATAGCTATACGCTTGGTTTTCTGACTTTACAGTTGCGGCACAGTGAGGGAATTTCACCCTTCTTACCCAATCGCGCTAGTGTTAAGTTGACTTAGCTTAACGCGATATATAGCGTTTTGATCATATTACTAATAATATTAAATGTCAATGTTTACATACCAAGACTTACCCCTGAAGTTAGACGATACTAAAGGTCTATGGCTGTTTCCAATTTGTTTGCAGCCACTGACTAACATCTAGTGGAACAGCATTGGTTGCCCATAGTGAGTTAGTAATGTTGAAAACTGCAACGCGGACACCGGATGTATTAAGAAATTGATCACGTAACTGTGGGGCGTCAACAGTAGTAGTAACAACATATAGATTAGGTAGTATCCTTGCCCAGCTTGGTTGAGCTTGCATTAAGGCCACTATATTAGGTTCTGAGCCATTCTGCGCAGCCGCTACATGATCATATGCTAGGAGTAATACATTCACTTGTCCGATGACTCCTTAAAGTAGTTATTAATAATAATACCAAGTGGACCCCCAAATATGCTACCAAGCGTAAGCACTATATCTTTTAAATCGTTAATGTTAATTAATTTAACTGCTAAAAGATACGTTGGTAAGAAGCCTATTGCAATAACAGCACTTACTACAAAGAACCTGGCTAAATAAGATTTAGTTCTTTCCTTCGGAGGTTCGGCTTGGGCTACGGTGCCCCCCACATCAGGGGATATGTCCCCTACATCCTCATTTTTAACTCCTGGCTTTTCAGAATGCTTTTTAATGGGAGTGGTCTTAGTGGTATTGTCGTTAGGGGTGGATACTATCTTGTCGTCTGGAGTCATAGCTCTTGACCCACCCTATAAGTTATTAATTCAACAATACCCCTACCAATATCTTAACGCAAGCAGTAGCAGTTTTCCTACTTGATTACATTTATATATTTGTCTTGTCATTATTAAGTCAGTTATGTTGAGGCGCGTTGTTTCAAGTCGCTCAATCGGGCCGTAAAACTTTGTGCTGCTCCCTCTAGGCCCAGTACACGTAACGCAGCAATGAGTATTTGGATATTGTTAATACTGCTTTCAACAATTTCATTACTGGCATTTTCTGCTTGGCTAAATGCATGCTCGACCTTTTCAACAAGCCATTTTTCCTGCGTCTCTGTAACTTGATTGGTGGTTATTTTTGTCGCCTCAGCTTCAGATACGACTTCAAGGCTACGTGCCGAGTGGTCTCTTTTTCTCAGGTATCCGCGTTTTATGAGGTTGTTCACATGAAGTGCTACGGTTGCAACAGAATTATATCCTTGGCCAGACATAATTTCCCTATAACTAGGGCTATACCCATGCTGCGATATGAAAGTATCAATGTAAGTTAATAGTTCTTTTTGTTTTTTACTAGGCAAGACTTTTGTGTTTGTTTGCTTTTCGTTCATATACACATTATGACACTATGATAATTTACTTACCAATTTCTATATTCATGCGTGTATTTATTCCATCAAGACATACTTGGGTATAGTTTTTTGGGATGGACTTACAGTATTTATCAGTTGTGGCCTGCGGCTCTTGATTCGGATAATATTGCCGGTAAGATCCCTCAGCTGCGTAGCATGTGCCCTGATAGATCGCCGAAAGTTGTTCGCAAGGAATACTAATAACGCCAACTTTTGTGTGCAGATGATGGCCGTTACTTTTACCGCTCTTTGAATACTCCATAAATATACCGCTCCAACACGCGTTTTTGTATTCTGGACCACTTAATCCATTGCAATATCCAAGATCTTTATTGAGTGAGGTTAGACCTTTTGCCCAAAACTCATGTCCGACGCCATGAAGGCAATTTAAGTATTGAAAGGTCATATTTTGCAAAGGCGAACAGAAAGAAATAAAGCTGGTCAGTTTGTTTCCGGTGACGTTTTTAGTATCAAGATTTTCCATTACAAAACCATGTAAGCATCCACCTAAGAATGAATTGCCGCAAAACGTTGCTGCTTGGTTAAGGCTAACTGGTTTATCCGCCAAATTCATACCGACGTAGTGGCTATAGTCTGAGAAATACCTTAGATCTATTGGTTCTTTTTTATTGGCATTTTTATAGACGTAATCCTGAAATTCACCGATTTTTGTGGGATTTTGATTAGCAAACGAAAGAAGGCTATTTCCTATACATTTCGCATATTGCTCCTCGATTGGACTTATACACTTAGTCAGCATTGAATCATATTGTTTATTCCAGGAATGGGAAGCAAAAATATAGCCTAGAAAGGTTACGGATATAACAAGAACCATGATTAAAACTAAAAGAGTTATGGGGTTTAACCGTTTTTTAAGAATCCCCTTATTCATCTTGCTAATCATAACAAAAATAACTAAGCTTAAGATGTATGAAGCGTCTTCTTGTTGTTCTTTCGGTGATAAGCGCGTTGGCAATAATTTCAATTTTTCCAATCAATAAGGCATCTGCGGATTTAGCTCCATTTCCTTGCACGCCCAACGATATAAGAGCAGATTCATGTAATAATCCGAGTAGCCCAGTTACAGCAAAATGTATAGGATTTATTGATTGCTTAAACTCGAAAACCATACCTACCTGGGAGTTATATTTAATAAATCTTGGTATTGAGACTTTTGTAGCAACGATTTTTGTTATCTTATTGAAGAAATCGAAGAGACTAATTTTAGCCGTAGTCATAGTAAATCTAATATCGTGGCCGGTTCTATACACCCAAACGCTTCATCATGGCTTGGTAGGGTTTTTGTTTGCAGCCGAAGTAGCTGTTTGGCTGTTTGAGGCTGCGGGTATATATCTAATTTGCAGAAAACAAGTTACGCCTATGCTAGCATCTATGCTTAGTCTTTTAACTAACTCGATTTCTCTTGCGGCCGGGCTGTTGTTTTTCCGTTAAAATCTTTTAGCTCAGGAAAAACCCAATACTTGTACCAAAGAAAGCTCCAGACTGTGAAAAATCCAGCCGATATGAAGAATCCTATATAAGGAGTAATTCCAATGTCGTTAAGACCAGCGATTATAAGATAATCGAGAATGAAACCGATACTTTCAATAAAAATATATCTGGAGACGTGCTGCATTTCACTTAAGTGAGGATGATCGGGTTTAAAGGCCCAGTAGCGCTGGGCAATGTAATTTAAGGTCCAGCCGAATATGTCTGCAATGACCTTTGCCCAAAACCAGTAAAAATGAAACACCGAATAGCAAAGAGCAAAGACTGCATAGCCACTCCAAAAATATAGGCTTCCTCCAGCCATGTATTTAATAAACTGTTGGGTTAACTTACTTTTCTTCTTCATCAGTCACCCTAGTAATGGGAGCCATGGCAATTCCAGCTAGACCCCACCAAAGATATGCAACCGTATCATCAGCCCACCCGTGTAGAAATAGGTTAACGACGGATATCCCTATAAGACTTGCAAACAAACTTAGAGCCAAGGGATCGCTCCTGCGGATCCAAAGTAGGTAGCCCACCCCTAGATTAATTAGTAGAAATAGTAGTAGTCCCAGCCAACCCATTTCCTGTCCGATCTGAATGTAGAAGTTTTCCGCAATTCTTATAGGGTGTCCCGTGTTATAGATACTAGCAGGACCCGCGCTACCCGGTCCGTTACCAAGTGGAGAGTGAGCTACGTTCGAAAGCCCGTCTTTTAGCTTTGCTAAGTGACCTTGGTCAGAAGTAGTTTTGATTGCTGAGCTTGTATCGGTGTGATAAATAAGATTTTCAAAGTGTGAATTATGACGAAATATGCCAAAAGTGGCTAGCACGACTAAGGCTGTCCCTATTGCAATTACTCCTAGTCTTCGTTTTGCTTCCTTCGATTTAGCTTTAATGAGTATAACGCTCAGAATACTTAGTGATGCGCCTATCCAAGCACTTCTTGAGAACGAGTAGAGCAGAACTATAAAAAGACCTATATAGAGGAGTATGTCTCTCCAGCTTCGTTTTGCTTTATAGAGTAAAACTGTAACTACGCTAATTGGGATAATAAGATACTCTCCAAAAGGATTAGGCCCCCTAAGAGTTGAGAAGATACGATGATAGTGCGAATTGCTATTTATTGTTTCGACCGGCAATATGGTGTTCGGTCCATAGCCGAAATGACGAAGAAAATCATGTGGGAATATGAATATTTGAAGAATTCCAAAAATTACGACAATTAATGCCGGCCAAATAACGATACCTTGCCAATATTGCCTTAGCCTTCCAAGCCTTAGGGCAGCTGACCAGCATACAAGGAAAAATATTGGAAATCTAAGATCAACTATCAGTCCGTAACCCAAAGCTTTTGCGGTTACTTCATCTCCTGTATAGGCTATGATCCCCCATACAATAGTCAACCCGATATAAGCTAAAATAAGCCACGCAAGCCGACGAGTAAGTGTGTGGGTTCTTATCTTATGATCAAGCGCAAAAAGTATGAGGGTTCCGAGTACGCAAAAAATTAGAATAACTTCTTTCCAGAGCCTTAGGGCGGTATAGTGTCCTACTAGGCTTGAACCCCATACAGTTAAGAATGCATGGAATGGCATTAATACCAGGATGACAATAATAAGGGTACTTACCCAAGATAAAATTGTATATTTAAGCGCCGATGCCTTCATAATGCTACAATTTAGTATAGCTTACCGCTGTTTTGTTATTGGTAGGTTCACCGAAAAATGTCTGTATGAAAAATAATGCTTCGTTACTATACAACTTATTTCTTATTATTTGTGATAGCTTAGCTATCACAATTGCATTTACGATTGCCTATATTCTTAGAGTATCCATTAGCCACCAGCCACTGAGTGCAAACGTTCATTCCCACACATATATATCGATTCTAATTAGCCTGTTGCCATTCTGGATCTTAATCTATGCACTCCTAGGGCTATATAATTTGCGTGTTTATCAAAATAGGTTCAGCGAACTGGGAAGATTGTTGGTTGGATCGTTTGTTGGAATACTATTCATAATTAGCTACAGCTACATTACAAACACTGCTATTTTCCCTGCACGCCTGGTTACCTTTTACGGTTTCGTATTAGTATTTTTCTTTGCATTTATATTTCGATCGTTGGCGAGAGCCGCTCAGCGTTCGCTTTTTGGCTACGGCGTTGGAATTAATAACGTCCTAATAGTCGGGGATACAAAGACAACAGGCAGGCTTATCAATATATTGAGTAACACGCGGATTACCGGTTATAAAGTTGTCGGCGTCGTAGGCGGTATAAAACATGATTTGAAGAGACATAGTGATTGCAGCGTATTTAGTAGTTTTGAGGAAGCGGTAAAAGAACTAAAAAATATCCCCATACACACAATAATTCAAACTGAGCTGTATTCAGCA
The DNA here is from genome assembly GCA_044449925.1 of Saccharimonadales bacterium (SeqCode). Classification (GTDB taxonomy): domain Bacteria; phylum Patescibacteriota; class Saccharimonadia; order Saccharimonadales; family UBA4665; genus JBIOIO01. The sequence continues at coordinate 107 of JBIOIO010000017.1, read as the reverse complement.
GCAGAGAAAAATGATGAAATACTAACCTTTGCCCAGGAAAACCACAAATCATATAGATTTGTACCGGGAAATAGCGAGCTTTTTGTGGGAAACCTGGAGGTAGACCT
>JBIOIO010000016.1:0-10690 GCA_044449925.1 Saccharimonadales bacterium (SeqCode) | reverse complement strand
GGATAAGCTTTGATTGATTACATATAGGATATTGAAGTTTGTGATCACAGACATTATTGTTACGACTACTACTGCTAAAATCTCAAGGTTAAATAATAAGCCTATTATTAAAATTGCAACCCTAAGTTCATAGGCAACTAAGCCTTCACTATAATGCCTATTCAACTTATATAGATCAGTCAACTTTTCCTTTACAGCCAGTGCTGACTCGGCTTTTGCTTTGGCATAACTTACGGAAATTGAGAGGCCTAATGCTAGAACTGTCCAAGTGGCCCAAAAAGACTGACCGGTTTTAGCTAACCAAAAGGCCAGACCGGCATATATAAGGGTCTCTTTTATACGATCGGTTGTAGCGTCGTATACCATTCCGAATGGGCTAGAAGTTTTTTGTAGCCTGGCGAGTTCCCCGTCAAGAACATCAAATAGTCCGAATATTATTAACAGAATTCCGGAAATAACTAAGTGACCACCAGCAATTAAAAATGCTATAGGAATATGCATTAATAATCCTACAGTTGTGACTTTGTTTGGAGTTATTCGTCCGTTGGATAAGACGTTTAGTTTTGCAGCAATTAAATGTATGAAGCTTCTTACTAATTTTCGGATAGAGTCGATTAGGCTGACAATCATATTCCTTTTTTGATTGTAGCATCTTTAGCTAAATAGGGCTTGTCTAAGGGCCAGGACTTGTTCAAATCCAATCACCCAACCCGTTTGACGAATGCTTCTATAAGCCCATGTTTGGAGTAATTTTCCGTTTCTATCATATACTTCCGGGAAGCCTCCATTCCTCATAATTAGCTTTTTATATTTAGCAATATGGTAGTCGGCTCGGGTTAAATATGTCTCTTTTTCAGTTAGCTTATATAGGATAAGCAGTGTCTTTATATATTCCATTCCCCAAAAGCTCCATATTGCATCGCCACCATATGATGCTACCGCTATTTTAACCGCTAGAAATTGGCGTTTTGCCTGCGTATTCTTCTGATACTTTATAGCAAACGGCTGGTCCAATTTTTCCGATTCAATATACTCAACGTTTTTTTCATAATATTTTCTTTCGCCCTTTAACTGTGGATTTAAAAAGCCTGTAAACAATACAACCAACCAATCTGATGAGTAGTACTTATTTTCCTGGCACTCTTCTGACAAATCTTCTAGGAAATATCCTAAATCCTCTTGCCAAAAGGTTTTTAGAATTTTTTTCTTATAATTCTCCAGCCATAAAGCTTTATCTTCTATAAGCCCCAGCTTTACAGCCAACTGAGTAGTTTTCCATAATATTACGTTGTCATAGAAAGCACTACGTCTCTTGGTAATATCTTTTGCACCCGATAGCTCCATATCCTTACTTATTAGTCCTGTCTTCTTGTCATATATTTTATTTAAGTATTCGTTATATAGTTTTTTCAGTGTGTCTTTATAGTCGGACAGTAATATTTTTGATGCCTTTTTAGTAGATAATTCTTGCTCGGCGGCTTTATAGTCCAGCGCCCTAGAGGTTTCAAGCCCCATCATGACGGCCAGTCCGTAAAGAATTCCGTAAAGTGAATCTGAAGGATATGCATAGAAATTAACGCAAGTTACGCCGTTTCTGGATGTTGGGACAATTGTGGTACTCAAATGCCCAAATTGGTGGAATGTATCGATAGCAAAAGCAATTGTCTCAAGATATATTATTTGTCTGTTATGCCAGTCGTCTTTAGATGAGTTAATCTTGCCATCTAAGAGCGGATAGTAAAACACACCAAGGTTTCTAACAAACAAACTTATAAAGTGATCGCCTGAAACTATTAGTAGTTTGCTTGTATCGAACCGGAGTGTATGAATGTCTTTTATGATGCCATCCGCGGTTTTTTTATTGGACCGGGGACTATTGAAATACCGTGATTCTAATATGTGAAAACCTGATTTAATGACTGAGAAAAATACCCAATACCAGTTATTACGAACAATGATGTTTTGTTTTTTGGATATTTCTATTGTTGTCTTATTGAATGAGGCTACAAGTGGTTTACGCACTATGCTTAGTCTGCTGAACGGGTTAGTAATAATTGACGCAATTACAATGAATGCCAGCAATAATAAGAGCAAGAGATAGATTGTCATCTACCTATGGTACACGATAGTACAACCAAATTTTGGTTAAACCGCGACGAGCTGCCCGACTCTTTCAGCTCCAGCCTCTCGGCCTCTTTGAATTTCTATAGATGTCCTATAATGTCCCAGTATCTCTCTGCCCAAGTGTTGCCACGTACGATCTTCTACAGACTCTCTTGCAGCCATGCTCATGTATGCCCTAAGCTCCGGGTCTTCAACGAGGGCTTTTACGTAATCATGAAGCTCATGATCCATACCTCTTTTACCGCCTGGCTTATATAAATAACCTGTTTCACCATGCGCTACTAAGTCTTTGGGGCCTCCTCTGGCTGCAGCAACAACAGGTACACCAGAAGCCTTTGCTTCCTGTACTACTTGGGCAAATGTATCTGTAATACTAGGGTATGCGAATACATCCATAGCGGCGTAAGCATTCGCCAAGTCTTCTCCACCGAGTCGACCGGTAAAGGTGGTTTGATGTCCCAGACGTTTTGCTAATTTATCCCTCTGAGTGCCTTTTCCGACGACAACCATCCTAGACTCTGGTATACCTCTGAGTATTTCAAGCTTGTGTATGGATTTTTCCGGCTCCAAACGACTTGTTATTCCTATTATTGTCTCGCTGCTAGGGGCCAATTGTGCGCGTAATGCTTCGACTTCCTCAGATTCTCTACGGCGTGGATTAAATGTTTCGACGTCGACTCCTCTTCCCCAACGTACAATGCTGTCCGGACGAACACTCCAGTTAATTAAATCCTCTTCTGCAGCAGAAGAAGGAACAAGATTAAGATCGGCTTTATTATGCATATTTCTAACAAGCTTTTCTACTACAGGCGCTGTTAAGCCTAGTCCAAGATGTCCAGCAAAGCGAACTGCATCAGTCTGGTAAACAGCCGTAATTGGAATACCTAATTCACTTGCAGCAGATATAGCGTGTCCACCAAGAAATAGGCCGACCCCTTTAGGCGTCTTCATAGGCGATGCCGCATGAACTACATCAGGCTCTAGCTCTTCAAATAAGCCTGTAAACTTTCTCTTGGACATAAGTCCCACGGAAAAACCTTTAAGGTTGACTGATCTCGTGGTTATTACTTCAGCCTCTCCGACGCTGTCTTCTGCTGGGCTAGGGCATACAATAGTAACTTTGTGACCTTCATCCATCATGAAGCGTGCAACTTGTAGTACGCTGGTCGTGACACCGCAAGCATGTGAAAGCGCTGATTCGCTAACCATAACAACGTGCAAACCACTATCCGCTTCGGTTTCTTGATAATCTAATTCTGCCGACGCTTCGGCTAACATTTAGGCAGCCAGCCTTTCTTCTTGTTCTACTGGTTCGGGTAAGCTATGCCTTTTCTTAGTTCTTACCTGCCTATATCGTCGAATCTGACTGGCCAATGGTCCCTCGACCATGTGTTTTTCGGAGGGTTCTTTAAGAACCAGTGCTTGAGTTCTTCTTTCTCTAATTGCCTCTATTACGTTGTCACTATTAAAACCGTCTGGTAATCCCGATACCTCGGTCACCGCAACACCTACATGCTCCAGATCGTGGGCATCGGAAGAGCCCATAACTGCCAGACCCAATTCTTCAGCACTTTCTCGGAACTTTCTGGCTTGTTTTGGCTTACATCTGGTTTCTATTTCTACACCATCGAATACGTGAGCAAATTTCGCTATTTGTTTGAAACTTAACGATACCCTATCACCCTTGGGCTTTGGGTGAGCCACTATGGCTACTCCACCTTGGTCATGTACCCATTCGGCAACATATTTTGGTTTTTTAGCTCTAGGTATTTTTAGGTCTTCGGATTCAAGATCCAAAGCCACGCTTATAGGAAAGAGTGCGATTATATGAGGAATTCTAACGCCGTGTTTTCCCGTTATATGCAAACTAGTTACTTCAACCCCTGGAGTTACCACCACTCCAAAATCTCTTCCGGCAATTAGGGCTTCTTCAGCACCTTTGAGCGTGTCATGTGGAGTATGTGCAATACCGCCTAATCCGATGCTACCGGCATGTTCAACAAGCTCCCTAGGAGTATATACAATGCCTTCTGGTGGCAAGAAACTAGCAATCTCTCTGCTGTGAGCGTGTAGATCTGTGATAAGTGTATTTTGATTTTCAACTGTCACCTATCCCTTATATATCAAACTGGAAGCTAGCTTGTAAAGTAAAATCTCTGATATGTAATAATAGTCACAATTTTTTTAGGATAAATTTACGATTTGGCTAAATTTACCTGTTAAAAATTTATTAACTTGAGCGGGCTTCTATTTGGTTGAAGTTATAGTTTTTTATGGTTTCAATCAAATTTTCAGTATCCGACCATCTAATATAGGTCTGTGCTATTTCAGGAATATAAGTATCTTTAACGTCATCTTTTATGGCGACAACTATGGGAATACTTTTTGCCAGGCAAAATCCTATCTCCATGAGCATGCCCTCACTTTTTTTATCGGAAGTAACTAAAACGAAAAGAAAATCCGAGTGTTCAATAGTTTTGAGTGCATGATCCATAATTTGCCGTTTACTGAAATCTTTATGCAAGAAAAATTTATCATCAAAGAAAGTAGCATACATATCTATTCCCTTATTTCTGAAAACTTCTCGTACTGAACTAAGCAGTGGTTTAATAACTTCCGGATCTTCCCCGGTAGACCTGTAAGCAAGAAATGATTTCATTAGTTAATAGTAGCAAGATTATCTATTTAGCAGTAGTGATATACTTATGCCCAAATGGATAATAGAAAGTTTAAGAGTAAAACCCGCGAATGGCTAAAAAGATATATACCTGCAGAAATTTTGGGCACGATATGCGCTTTAATCGCGGCATCAGTAGTTTATAGCAACACCCATTCCTATATTTCAGCTGCTGCCAGTGGCTGGGTTGGTGAGGGTGTAGGATTCTATGGTTATTTTATTACTTTTGAGCTTCTTGCTAATAGCAAAAGATACAGCGACTATAATTTTTTCAAAAAAATTAGACTTGCAGTTGGTGCTGCCAGTACTAATCTATTAATAGAATTTGCTCCGGCAGAAATACTGGATAACTTTATAATTCGGCCATACTTAATGTTTATTGTGCCGCAATATATTAGTCCTTACGGCCTAGGGTTTTTAGTTGGTAAGTTTAGCGCCGATATTCTTTTCTACCTGCTGGCAATTATTGGCTATGAAACCAGAAAACGATTACTTCACAGATAACTACGTCAATTACTTAGCCGTAAGAGATTGTACTGTTACTCTATCTGTAGTTGTATTCTGAAATTTAATGGAATTTATAAAATCACTTATGCCTTGCTGAGCTTCCTCCTGACTTGGCTGAGACCTAGTCGTATTATTCATCCAATCGATTAGTTTTTGTGAATCTGCAGTTTCATTTATACGCTGTATAGTGGGAAGCTCTTGTACTTGCTTCCATGTCCACATGGAATAACCGGCGACAGATTTATCATTCATAAAACTTTGGGCGTATTGAGATAATTCCGGATAGTATGCTTGACCGTATTCTCCAATGAATAGAGGTGAGTTAAATTTAGCGGAGTATGGATCAAATTGTGCGAGTTTTGAGGGTATATTATTTTTCCAGGCATACGCATGGAAACTAAGCATTTGATTGCTGTCCAATCTTCCTGTGAATACGGACATGTCAGTTGCAAACTTATTACCCTCATAAATAAGTACATGGTTTTTATCTACCTGCCTGATGGCGCTAGTAGTGGTTTTATAAAAAGAAGATAGCTGGGCGTTTGATGTACTGGGCTCTCCTAAAAGATCATACCCAATTAGAGAAGTATCGTTAGCATATCTAGAAGCTATAGCTTTCCAAAGATTAGTCGTATCAGTTTGGCATTGGTTTGATTGCCAAAGTGTTGGACCGCCCGTATAGCCTGCAAAAAATATTCTGGATTGACCACATGGAGCTTCTTGCATATCCAATACAACATAAACGTGTGCCTGTTTCGCCTGTGCCAAAGCATTATCTAAAATTGTCCATCCGGAATCTTTATATGAACCCGATCCGTCAATCAGCATTGTGTAGTTAAATGGAATGCGTACGTAGTTAAATCCGTCGGCTGCAACGGCGTTGAAATCGTCTTGAGTTACATAGTTATTTTCTACGTCGCTTTGAAACTTATTAGCCGCAGAACTTCCGACCAGACTTGTCAGGTTTTTCATCATATCCGTCTGGCCAATGTAGTCTAAGCCCTTGCCCCAAATCCATCCCTCCCACTCTAGCCATCCACCAAAATTAACTCCTGTTAACTTTAGAGGCTTCCCGTTACCGTCCAATAGCTGTGTTCCCGACTCGTGAACAAATCCATTGCTGCTTATATTTAGGCTAGCTTGATTACTTTGATTTTTTTGCTCAGCTTTTAATCGTACCCTGTGTGCTACAACCAATATACATAGAACAACTGCGGCAGCTATAAGTATTATTAAAGTATGTGAGAATCCTTTTTGGTTGCTTTTTGCAGTCATATATTCTTGATTTGATGTTTAAATCAAGAATAGTCTTAGCTTGAGATTAATGCAATTGTTTGGTCTTAGCAGGTGACTCAACGGCTTGTAGAACTTCTCGAATGCCGCCGCCCGGAAACCGTTCATTGGCAGGTGAACTTCCAAGTTCAATCTGTCCCCTGTAAGTTCTTGCTCCCAGAACTTTATCTTTTCCACCAACTTTTACATAAGGGTGATCAATAAAGCTTGTAAATGTATCTAAGTCACTGTTTTGTTCTCTATCATCAAGTAGCGCTTGGCCAAGTACTCGAAGCTGAGCATTTCTAACGATATAGTGAGCAGCACCGGCTGCACCTAACGCAAATATACCCTCAAATTCGTTGACCTCTTGGTCTGCTTTTAGAATTTCTCTCTGCTCATCAGCCGTTAGCCCCTGGTAACGCAAACCCCTTTCACCACGTTGCGTATCTGCAAATATACTTATAACACCTGAGCCTGAAGCCGGTCTTCTTACTGCACCATCCATCATTAAAGCTACGATCCAATTTGATGAAGCGTTTGCTCGTCGATCGTGCCCAATCCCCTTGTCTACAACCTGAAGCCATTCTGCTGCAAATCCCCGTACTTTGGTCGCTAGGCCTTCTTTTCTGTTATAACGCGGAATAAATCCGGGATTTCTATCTGATCCCATAAGACCAATTTTTCTAACATTTGGTAAAACCATTAAGTTATCTTGATGGCCAAACTCGCTTCGTCTGCCCAAAGCCATAAGAGTTGGAAGACCACCAATACGTTTTACGACTTCGTCGAAGGAGGGAGCCTCGTCCTCCATTTGGCGTCTAGTAAAGCCCATGTCTAGCATAGCCGCCTGATTGACTTGGTATTGTTCGGTCAAAGATCCTTGGGCTGCATGTATAGCCCTAGAGCCGAGTACGCCAGGTGCTAATCCTCGTTCTCCCGCTAGCTGAAGTATATCCCAGTCGGTTAAGTGCAACCTGGCCATAGCCTGAGCAAAGTACCTGGATGTGGAGTCAGGTTCTGCAGTCATTAACGGACCCATATGCACAATGCTTAACCCTTCTTCAGGCATATCTGGCATATCCGGGTTCTCTGGTTCTGACATAAAACTATATATAATTCTGCGCTTTAAAAACAGAATTTCCTACTTTAAATCTTTTGAGATTATAAAGATATTCCAGTGTTTTGTCAATTGTCCAATCTGTGGACATGGTTTGTTTAACAGACCGTGTTGGCATTTACTATATTTGAACAATACTGAACTTGTTGTTTTATTGAACCGTTATCAAGCGGGCTGGTACTGGAACTATTATTCTTACTCGTTGTTTTTGGTGTAACCGAACTGACAGGTTTACTTATTGAATGAATAAAGAGTGCAACGAGAACAATAATGATAATAAGAATAATTACAGCAAATATACTAAATCTCTTTATCGTCTTTGAAGCTTTGATGCTCTCCTTATCCTCAGGACGTAAAGATATTTGAGGTACGGCATCTTGTGAAAGCTGAGGCTGAGGTGTACTTACTTCTGGCTGAAAAGTATCTGCATTTTGGTCTTGTGGATTCTTATTATCCATTAGCTTAATCATACCAAATATTTTTATGCTATTTTTGCTATAGTACCCTTATGAAGATGGATGCATTAACTAGGAATGCCGTTAAGCATACCGTACATTGCTTAATTGGCTGCGGTATCGGTGAAATACTCGGCATGCTTATAGCTTCATATTTGGGCTGGCATAGACTCGGTAGACTTCCGCTGGCTATACTACTGGCTTTTATATTTGGCTATTCGTTGACTTACTACGGTGTTAGGAAGCAGGTAAAAACTTCAAAGGAAGCATTCGAAATAACTGTTGCTACCGATACGGTGTCTATTGCAACCATGGAGGTCGTTGATAACGCAGTTGAGTTTATTATTCCAAATGCTCTGCTTGTAAGTGCAACTCAAGCTAGGTTCTGGTGGGGGTTAGCCCTGTCACTTTCAATTGCTTTTATTATTACAGTTCCAGTAAATAGATATATGATGCGCCGAAGTCCGCATCATATGCATTAGCATATACAGGTATCTTTAGTTTTTACCTTCTACGAGTCATAAGCCGCAAGTTGGCAAGGTATGTACCGGTGTCCAACTTAGGATGTGAGTTGAGATAATTCATGTGCTTGTCTACAAATGGTATTTGATTATCTGGATATTGATAGCCATTACTAGTAAAGCTAGATTCTGTATTGTATAAATTACTGGACATCATATGCTGGAGCTTTTCCTGAATGTCTTTCGCTTCCTCTGTCTCAAAGAAGCCGCTTCTTGATTTAAGCGTCTGCATCATTAGTCTTTCGTCTTAACTTGTTTTGGTTTTTTAATTGCTTTTCTGCCTCTATCTTTAGACATAGTCTTCTCCGATAAATCGTTACTCGTTTAGATCAACATTAGTATTAACTATACTCTTAAAATTGACAATTACCTAATCTCATATTATAACATAATATTATTTGCTGCTTTGTTTAGGTTTTTCGAGAAATAACATGAGTCAAGGAAGTCAGCTGTCGGTATGGATCTCGGCGTCCTGCTTCTTCTTCAGCCTTTAGAATTAGATCAAAATTATCCGGTACACTCTCGTCTTCAAAATGATCGGTAAAAAGCCGTACTCCAAACCAATTAAGTAGCTTCGAGCCGCTTGCTTCTAGGGCATCTATAACTTCCTGTGGCTCATCTGCTCGAACATTACTAACTCCGACGCGGTTATTGTAATATCTTTTATCAAATCCTTCGATAGCTCCTTGCCAATCTCTGGACATACCGGCTCGCATAGCTATATCAAAACGGTTGCGTGTCAGGGTTGAAATGATTCCACCTGGACGAGTGAGTCTTAGAAGTTGCGAAATTGATTCGTTGAGATCGGGTAAGTACATCAAAACACCGTGGCAACAGACAACATCAAAGTCAGTGCCGACTTCTTTAGGCAAGTCTTCCAACGTCCCTTTAAAAAACTTAAGATTCTTGAGTCCTTTTTGGCTGGAGCTTTCTTTAGCAATTTTGAGTAATTCCTCTGACGGGTCTATACCAACAACTTGAAAGCCCGACTGAGCTAGCTTTATGGCTTGAGTACCCTGTCCGCATCCAACATCCAATACAGTAGTTTTTTCAGAGGCAGGTGGCAAGTATTCTGAAAGTTGCTTGGTAACTAATTCTTGTCGAATTTCATCTCTAAGAAGCCCGATTTTATTCTTCCACTTATCGACGCCCTCACTAAAATTGCTCTTCATTCATATTAATACTGTCAAAAGATTACTTTATAATCAATTGTATACATGAATACATCCCTTCGTAGAGTGCTAAGAAAAGTACCGGAGATTACTTTAGTATTCTGGTTGGCTAAATTATTAACTACGGGCATGGGGGAATCAGCATCTGATTTCTTTGTTATAAAGTTTAACCCTTATATAGCGGTTGCTGCTGGAGGAATTGCGCTGGCTGCAGCGCTCATTTGGCAGTTTTACGTACGTCGTTATATTCCCACAGTATATTGGCTGGCCGTGGCTATGGTGGCCGTATTCGGAACCATGGCAGCTGATGTTCTACATAAACAGTTTGGTGTGCCATACGTTATATCGACACTATTCTTTGCAATATCACTAACCATAGTTTTTGTAGCATGGTATAGGGTGGAGGGAACTCTCTCTATTCACAGTATAAATACTGGCCGCCGAGAGTTGTTTTATTGGTTAACGGTATTGGCAACCTTCGCGCTTGGCACAGCAGCAGGAGATATGACGGCACGTACGCTAGGCTTGGGCTACTTTTCCTCTGGACTACTATTTGCTGGATTAATCGCTTTACCGGCACTCGGCTACTGGCTATTTGGTTTGAATGAAATTATAGCCTTCTGGCTTGCCTACATCTTAACGCGACCTCTAGGAGCTTCATTTGCCGACTGGATGGGTAAATCACGTAGCGTGGGAGGATTGGGATGGGGGGATGGAAGAGTCAGCGTGGTCTTAACAATTTTGATTATTTGCCTTCTAGCCTATATGACATTTAATCGTAGAGAGGCTAAACGCGAACGTACTGTTTTGTAAAAACAGAGGCTATAGTTTTAAGACTAATT
>JBIOIO010000015.1:0-10735 GCA_044449925.1 Saccharimonadales bacterium (SeqCode) | reverse complement strand
TTCTTTGAAATAATCGCCTAATGACCAGTTACCGAGCATTTCAAAAAAAGTGGTATGACGATTGTCGCCAATCTCTTCAATGTCTTGGGCGCGCAAGCAAGTCTGCGAGTCTACAAGCCTTGTTCCGTCTTGGTGAGGCTCGCCTAGTAAGTAAGGGATTAAAGGCTGCATTCCAGATCCCGTGAAAAGAGTTGTCGGGTCGTTATATGGGACCAGTAGTGCTCTGGGTATTATTTTATGCCCGCGCTCAACAAAAAAATCTAAATATGCTCGTCGTATTTCCTGTGCTGTCATTAATCTCTAGTGTAACAGATGGAAAGATATAGGTATATTAACAGAGCTTGGCTAGTTTTTAGACGCCAAGATCGTCTATTATTCTGCGAACATCGGCAGGCAGTTCTTCCATAGAGATCCGCTCAACGCCATCACCACCTAAGCTATATATTTCAAATTGAGATGGTTGTTTTACCCTTTCAAATCTTCTAGCTCCAAGCATAGTTTCCATTAATGCCATGATCATGTCTTCCTCGCGAGAGTTTCTACCGCGTTCGGCACTTGTAGTTCCATCTGAGAAGTGACGTACTGCGACCCTTCCCATAGAATGCTCAGTTAATTCCCCTCCATGTTCAGCAAGATTTTTAAGCCCAAAAAACGGCCCTGTTGCTTCTACTATTCTTCCTGGAATAGCTGACGGATGACATGTATCTTTGGGAATGTAGGACGTAGTAAGTATTGGAGCATGTTCTGTTACTGGCAACTCAGCAAGTATTTCAGCATACTCCCTTGAGTGGTCTAGTCCAGCAGGATCTAAAATTGCATTTGTAAGATTGAGCATAGTTACATTTGCGCCGAGTGACCTTAAAGCAGCCCCAAGTCGCTGCATATCTCTTGGTTTTGTGATGTCAGCATTCCAAGGAATTACCGCCTTACCCTTGATCTGTTCGTGGGCGGCTTCATAGGCTTCTTCATTAGCAAAAGGATGAGGCTCGCCACTGAATACCCATTCAAGCGCTTGCTGAGCAAATCTTTGAATTGTTCCTCGGACCTCGGGATCAAAACCTCCATCGTTAAATCCTATATCCGATCCCCAATCGCGTAAGTTATCGTGCTCTCTTAGTAACCTGACGTAGTGATCCATAAAAGCGCACATATCGGGAGAGTTATCGATAACAACAATTGTGTCCTCAGGGATAAATGGTAAAGCAGCCATAAGCGAACTTTCACCAACTACAACAGCAGTTCTGTTGGTTGCTTCACGGTACTCAGAAGTTAAGCTGCGAGCTTGAAGTTGATCAAAATATCCTGCCGAATCGTCATTTGAAAATGTATAACGCACATCTCCATAACTATAGTCAGAAGGTATAATTGGGGCATTTTGTATTAGCTCGTGCAAAGGCCTACTCGCGGCGAGTTCACCCAAAACATCTGGTGTTGTTGGGATTTCTTGGGCACTTGTCTCTAGAGCTCTTGGATCAAACATTAAAATAATATAACATCTAATAGAGATAAAAGCAAGGGTAACTAGCTAAAAACTTATGCTTGCATTTCAGATTATTCTAGGCAATAATCTGCGTCAATGAGCAAAAATAGTATCGAGATTATTAGACCTTTTATAGCAGGTCTTGGTGAAGAGCATGATCTTCAGGTCATAGGTGGGGTAGGATCATTCGTTTTGAAGAACCCTGCTGCTGAGATTCTTGTAGACGAACAGCTGGTTATTGCACCGCCGGATGAATATATGGACTATTCAGATATTGGTCAGTTTCGAAAAGATGGTAATAGGCGTGACTTTGACGTGTTAGTTAGAAGCTCCTCACCGGAAGAAATTGGAGCTGTTGAAGAATTAGCTCAAGAAACCATTGGCAGAGAGTTAGAACTATCCGTATTTGGGCTGCACACCATAGCTCAACTAGATTCGCAGCGGGCACATCCTGTGCAGAGTCTGGCCAAGGTATGGGTGGCTGATCGTTATGTTTCTGAAGAAGACGGTCAGATTGTTGATGCCAAAAAGGCACTCTTTCCGTTTGCTGTGGATATAGATTTCGATAGTCTAGAAACTTGGCACTTAATGATTGGCAATGATAAACCTATACCAATTCCACATCCCGGTACTGTTGTACTGAATTATCTGACACGTTCAGTATCAGGACTTAGACCAAAGGACGCCGATAAAATTGAGGAGCTGGGTCTAAATGTTTTTAAAAAAGCTCCGGAGCTTGTTGATTGGATAGTCGATGGTCCCGGCAGGACACAAATAGACCTGGCTCGTGTCTTCCATTCGCTGCGTGAGCCGAAGGACGGACAAACGCTAGTTGTTGGCGGGAGGCTTGAAGTCAGTCCATATCCATGTTCGGTGTTGACTGAACATCCAGCTATGTTAGTCGATGGCGATGAGCGTCTGGCCAAAGCAGCAATAGCTGTTAGTCGGTTCAAGGCACGTACTTTGCACACGGCAGAGAGTCAAGAAGCTATAGTGACTGCTTTTCAAAGATATGTTGAGAGATACTTAGGTTTTATAACCGGCAATCACTAACCTTTTACAGAGCTCAAAATGCTCGTGGTTTAATGGACGAGCCTCGCAACTTTAACGATGGAGTCGAGCCGCTATGGCAAATTGCAAGAAATATCGATCTAAGCTCTGAATAGACTCTTGACTAGCATTTTTGTTAGAGACAATTTCCAAGTACTGCTGCTTCGCTCGCCGTACTTCCTTTGCTCTTGGTGACTCTGCCTTTCCCAATGTATAAATAGTGGCATTAAACAAATCTGTCGCACGAGCAATAGCCTGATCTTGGCTCTTTTTATCATTGGCTTTGAATGATCGACCAACCTCACTGTAAATATTGCCCATTTGGTCAAATATGCCAAGCTTTGCCCAGCGTGTTCGGTCGACTGTGTATTGTCTGCTCATGGTATAACTTTCTGGCTTACTATATCTGTAATCTTATCCTTAACACCATTATCTTCAATATCACGTGATCTGTTGTTCTGCCTAGGACGGATGTTGATCATTGAGTCAAATTCAATAAACTCATCAGTACCAAACTTTGCAGGATAGAGGTTAATACCCCATAGGCTAGTCTGTTTTGATCCGTCTTCAAGTAGAAATTGCTCTTGATCGGCATGAAGTTCTGCATCAACCACCAAGAGATTTCGATCTACGTCAACAACTGCTTTCACCAGACTACCGAACATGTTTTCAGCCATTTTGGTGAGCTCAGAAACAGATATGGTGTCTACGCTTTTCATACGCTTAATTATAACAAAACAAGTAGCTTAGCCTAAGACTAGCACTCCACCTCCTAAGACCGTTTGGTCGTCATAAATGACAGCTGACTGTCCTGCTGCTATGCCCCTTTGAGCTTCTTCCAGTTCAATTTTGTTTGAATTAACTTTGCAGTTAACAAGTGGGCCTCTGTAACGAAGTCTTGCTTGGTATATTGCATCCTTCTTTGGCGCTTCATTTATCCAATGTACATCCTCTAAGTTAAGAGTCTTGTGCCATAGCTCCTTGTCGTTTAGATCAGTAGTTACATAAATGGTATTAGTTTTCATGTTCTTACTTGAAACGTAGTAAGGCAAACCGCCACCAACATTTAAACCGTGGCGTTGGCCAATGGTGTAAAAAATTGCTCCGTCATGCTCACCTATTACTTTTCCATCTTTATCCAAAATCTTACCACTTGGTTGTAGACCGAGCTCATGGAGTAAGAAGTCCTTTATGCCAACCTTTCCTACAAAACAAATTCCCTGGCTGTCTGGTTTAGCGGCGGTGACAAGGTTAAGTTTTTTGGCTATTTCTCTAACACTCTTCTTATGAAGCTCACCGATTGGAAATAGGCTCTTGTTTAACGCTTCAGCGGTTACTCTGTATAGAAAGTAAGACTGGTCCTTACTTTTATCTATGCCGGTTAAGAGATGTACGTTTTTGGTCCGTACATAGTGGCCTGTGGCAATAAAATCTGCTCCGTCCTCCAAAGCAGCTTGAAGAAATAGCTTGAACTTCACTTCTTGGTTGCACATGATGTCGGGGTTAGGCGTCCGTCCGGCTTGGTACTCTTTTATCATGTAGTCCACTACTTTATGTCTATACTGCGTCTCAAAGTCGTACATTTTGAAATCTATTCCAAGTTGTACTGCTACCCTCTTGGCGTCTTGGTAATCTTCCTTCCATGGACAAATAAGCCCAGGAAGATCCTTGGTCCAGTTCTTCATATACACGCCGGTAACTTCATACCCCTGCTCTTTTAAAAGTGCAGCCGTAACTGAAGAGTCAACGCCACCGGACATGCCGACATATACTTTTTTCGCCATATATATACTAGTTTAGCAAACTTTTTAGATATCCAAGAAGACGACCAAACGATCTTCTTTAACATGCATGAGACCGCCGGATATCGATATCTTTCTGTTTCCTTCACTCGCAGTACGGATAATTAGATCACATTCATCTAATAGGGATATGAATCTGTGGTGCTGTGGAAGTACGTCGAATTCTCCGGTAGCATTTGTAGCTGATACGCTAAAGGCCTGACCATTGAAGTAAACTCTAGATGGTGAATAGACTTTAACACTCATGCTATCCATTTCGCCTTTTTTCTTTGAGAAGCTCTCAAAGGCTTTTTGTTTTTCTTTGTCGTCTTTGTTTTGCGGCTCGGTGCCTTCAGGTTCGGTAATTATTTCCGGTTCTTTTTTTGCTTCTTTATCGCCAGGTTTTGGCTGATCTTTTGGAGATGCAGGTTTTTGTACCGGTTCTTCAACTTGTTTTTCTTCGCTCATACTACAATTTCTTCGATGCTCTTAAGGGTTTCTTCACGAGTAAAGAAGTCTCCCGGAATACCATTATGCTTAGTCATCACATTCATGTTCTGAGTAAAGTTAGCAATAAGTTTTTGGGCTTTGGCGTAGTCGGCACGGTCTGCTGGCGAAAGTTCATTTTCACCAATAATTGCAATGATTCCTTTTAACGAATCATATTTTTCAAGTAAGGCTTGGACCTGAACGCTAAGTACGTAGTGTCGCTCGCCAACAATTTCCGGTGTTAGTAGTGAGCTAGTTGTTACATTAAGGTCAACGGCTGGTCGAACACCTTGTTCAGCAACTTTTCGGGATAATACGATAACTGAGTCCATCTCGTGCTGGATAAACTGCACCGCCGGGTCAGAAAGGTCGTCGGCTGGGACATAAATCGTTTGGACACTAGTTATAGAGCCGTTGTCGTTGGATGTCAGACGGTCCTGAAGCATCTTTACATCACTAAAGATCGTTGATTCATAGCCACCCTCGTTTGGAACCTGGTCAAGGATTGTCGATACCTCGTTTCTAGCCTGGATGTAACGGTACATGTTGTCGGCGAAGAACAATATGTCTTTGCCAGCCTCGTCTCTAAAATACTCGGCTCCGGCTACTGCTGATATACCAACTAAAGAACGAAGAACAGGGTTTTCATTCATCTGTGCGAAAAACATGCAGGTGTTTTTAAGAAGATCATTTTCCTTTAAGGTAACGAATAGTTCGTGTCCTTCCCTAACACGTTCACCAATACCGGCGAAGAACGATAATCCGCTACCACTTCTGGCAACGTTATTGATCATTTCCATGGTTAGCACCGTCTTACCAACACCGGCACCACCAATAATACCGACCTTACAGCCTTTAATGAACGGTGTGAAGAAGTCCATAACTTTTATACCTGTTTCAAGAATTTCCGGCTTTGATACTGCAATCTTCTCATTCCTAGGAGGCAATTTTAATATATTTTTCTTAGTTATATCGGCCTTGAATGGTTCCATTCCGTCTAGAGGATCGCCTATGGCACTCAAGATTCGCCCGATAGTTGCGTCACCAACTGGTATCTCTATGCCCTTATGGGACCTTTCAACTTTTGTTCCTTTAGTAAACCTGGTGTCTTGTCTAATGTTCAGACAGTGAACCATACCGCCTCTAGTTATGTGATCAACTAGAAGCTCAATATTGAGCTCGTTTTGAACTATTATGATTTCGTTTATAGAGGGTACATCCTCGTCAAACTGCACGATAACTACTAGTTCTTTGATCGCTTGTACTACGCCAGCCATTAGTGCCCCACTCCTGCTTTGGTCTTTTTTAGTCCATTAATCAGTTCTTTCAAACGTTGGTCTTTTATGGCCCGCTTGGAGCGGTTGAACTCAACACGCAAATCGGCTTTGCCCTCGTCGGCACGTTCGTGAGAGGCGGTCATAGCCCTAAAACGGCTAGCATACTGAGCAAGTTTTGATTCCAAAATTAGTTGGGAAATTGCTATCTGCATCATGGACCTCTCAAGGTGGGCGGCAACATCATAGCTGCTTGGTTCAAAAATATAGTTTTCTGTGGATATTATTTCATCAGACTTGGTAGTTTGACTTCCTCTTTGAGCAACGGCATTACTTAGCTCTATTCGCCTAACATCCTGGACCATAAGTGAGACGTACTGCTGATAAAATAATCTAGTGGTTCTATATTGTTGCACCCATCGCTCGACTGGACGGACATTTATATCTCGGTCACGAGTTGGTAGCTTGTAGTATTTCATGTAAGAAACCCCTCGCTGGGCAAGCTGAAGCGCTCCGTGGTGACCAATGACTATTATGTCGTTCTTCTCTTTGTCATAGGATTTGAGCATAAGATCGACGAGCTTTTGGTCAATTTCTCCGGAAAGTCCGCTCTCACTGGTGATAATTATCAGCAGCTCTTTGTCTATAAAGTCGTTGGCCCTTTCTTTAGACCTACCAAAGGAGAAGACATCGCCAGCCTTAAGTTGGTGGTAAATATGCCAAAGTTCATTAAAGAAGATAGTCGATTGTTCAACCTGCTCTTTTATCTGGGCAATACGCATTGAAGCAATACCTTCAAAGGCGCTGGTAAGTTCGGACAGTGTTCCCATTAGTGCTTCTTCGCGAGCTATTTCTGCGAGTTGTCTCATTTTTTAGCTCCTGCAAGTTCGGCTTCTTTTTTATCCTTATCTTTGGACTTGTCTTTATTCTTCTTGTCGTCTTTTTTATCCTTATCTTCTTTTGGTGGTTCATGCGGTGCTTCATTTACCGAAGACGCAGGAGGAGGAGTTGTGGAGGCAGGAGTCGGGGTTTGCATTCCCTTTATTTCAACCATACATTTGGCTTTAAGCTGGTCACGAATAGCATCATATTCTTCCTCTTTAGTTACTTTTTTCGCATACTCATGAACGTTGAGCTTCAAGCTACTGACATCAAGCTCAGTGTTATCTTCAAGATTAAGGATAATGTCCAGCATAAGCTGCTGAGCCATAAGTGAAAAAGTATCGCCTGGGCTTTGAGTAAGGGCGCTTAATATGCGCTTTCCTGTTACTAATGCTCGACTAGCTTCAATGGCCAGTTCGCTACCGAAGTGTGCAAATTCCTCTGCCTGTCTATAGGCAGCCAGTATTTTGAGGGTTTTTGCGGCCAGTTCCTTTTGCCTCTTAGTGTGTCCAACACCTCCGGCACGGGTCACACTCAGCCCCATGCTAACTGAAGGTCTTACGCCGGCCCGGAACATTCCCATGTCCAATATCCACTGACCATCGGTAATAGACATAATGTTGGTCGGCAGATATGCGGTTATGTCACCGTTGGCTGCGTGAACTAGTGGTATACAAGTTAAACATTTACCATTTACTTCTAATCTACCGGCGCGTTCGAGAAGACTTGAGTGGGCATAAAACATATTTCCAGGATATGAGTCTCTTCCCGGGCTAACGCTAGAGAGTAGGGCTATTTCCCTTACGGCGTGGGCGTGGGAGGTTAGATCATCATAAATAATGATTGCGTCTTGGTCGCATTTTTGCCATAAGTATTCGGCCATTGAGCAGGCTACATAAGGCGCCAGATAGCTAAGTATGAGGGACTCAAACATCGTGGACACAACTACAATTGCCTTTTCCATGCCACCGTTTTCTTGGAGCCTTGATAGAAGTGTATTTACATCACTTCTCCTTTTGGCAATTAGACAATAGACTACTATCTGATCAGAGTTTTTCTGGTTTATTGTCAGCTGTGTTACCAGAGTACTTTTTCCAGACTTGCCATCACCAAGAAGTGCCATTCTCTGACCGCGGACCATTGGGAAAAGAGCGTCAATCGCAGTTACTCCGCTTTCTAGCTGGTCTTCCAGTAGCCTACGCTCATAGAGCATTGGGGCATTATTAAACACCGGCCAGACGGCGTCGGCTGCTATAGGTCCTTTTCCGTCAAGCGGTTCACCGGTTACAGTTACCACTCGTCCAATAAAGCCTTTTCCAACCTTAGTTACCAGTTCTTTGTGTTGAACAACCGCTACCATACCGACACTGATGTCGTTAACGCCTAGATAAAGAACTACTACGTTGTCGCCTACTTCTTGGACGAAGCCTTTGGAGCCATCCTCAAACATGATTAATGAGTAAACGCCGCAAGGTTGAAGGCCCCGTATTGTTATAAGGAACTTATCTACAGCAATCACCTCTCCAACCGGATTACCGCTGTCTACTAGCTTATTGAAGTGTTTGTTACCGCTGTTCATTGAACGGGAGCCTCCTGCTCCTGAACTGGGGGTATGATCTGCTCCAGTAGAAGTGGCCTCTTATCCACGAATGTTTGTTTTAGGGACATATCGAAGAATTTATTGGTCGAGCGCAGCATACAGCCAGCACCAATTGCCGGTTGAAATCCAATGGTTAAAAGTATGTTCGGTCCTAATTCTTTTCGTATCCAAGTCATTAGGTTTTCTAAGAATTTGTTGGTTGGTTCGCTTCCAAAGCTAATATGTAGTATTGGGGCGTTTTGTTTGGTTTCATTTAGAAAACTCATGAGCCTCTTGCGGTCGTCTGCTTG
Organism: Saccharimonadales bacterium (SeqCode); assembly: GCA_044449925.1. GTDB lineage: Bacteria > Patescibacteriota > Saccharimonadia > Saccharimonadales > UBA4665 > JBIOIO01. The sequence continues at coordinate 1,889 of JBIOIO010000015.1, read as the reverse complement.
AAGAACATTTAGTTTATTAACATCTAAAAGGCTCTCTAGCCGCCTGGTAAGATGAGGCAAGCTGGTTTCAGTTCCCCCACCTCTTACTTTGAGCTGAAGAAGAATGCTTTCGACGCTTTCCAGTTCTCTGAGAAGCTTTGCAACATCAGCAAATGTAACAACACTTGTAGGTAGTTTCATTGGTTGCTCTTTTTGTTCTTGATCACGCTCCATGATTCAGGTCCTCAAGTATAGCCGTCTTATTGCGTTCAAACTCACCAAGTATGTACTCAAGCTGGTCGGATAGGTCAATCTGATCACCGACAGCTGCCAGTACATAGTGGTTAATAATATCTGCCATGTTTGTTTCAAAGCGCACAATGAGCGCCTGTTTTTCCTTCATAATCTCATTTCGGACCTGCTCAGTAAGTGAGTTGCGCTGTTCTTCAATAACTGTATTGGTTTTCTCGATCGACTCTATGGCCATATCCTTGGCATCCATGATTGATTGTTCGTACTTCTCAAGCTCGGCCTGAAGCTTGGTAGTTATCTCGGTTTTCATATATTCATTAAGCTGGGAGGTTGTCAGTCTAAGATCCTGCTGCAGGAACATGGCATTTTCACCAATAATCTTTTCAAAGTGAAGACGACCGCGATTTCTAAGCTCCTCACGGAAAGTAGCGTCAAATAGGTGTTCTACATCGTGGTCAGCTGCTTCCTGGACTGAGTCTACCTCGCTTTTCTTGGTTTTTGGAGAGCCGTTACCGACATGAACAATAAGCCAAATAAAGCCAATACCTGCGCTGCCGATTGCGGCTAAGATTAGTATCAGCCACCAAATTGTCATGTTTGTTTGCCCACCATATTTGCTTATTCCTGAATCAATATCAAGCTGGGCCTGAACGTCTTTACCTCAACTAGGCAAAGTGCTCAAGCTTCAAGTGCAAGTATACTCTATAAATGGAATCAAAAAAAGCTAATTATGGTCTATTTTTGTACTAAGGCTGAGCACGAAATATGACAGTTTGCCAGACTGGTGTTTCATCGTTAATAGTTGGTAAGTTCCACTGGTTTCCGAGCCAAACACCACCCGTTAGCGCACCTTTTACCGTAGCTCCGGGATCAGGCGTTGCACCGGAGTAATCTCCCCAGCGACAAGCAGTTGCGTAAGGCTCGCTACAACTATAGTCCATATCTGTTCCAGTTGATTGTTTTACCATCACTAGAGGAGATGTACCAGCACCGCTTTTTACTCCTGCCATCTGAATAGCCGTATAAGAGGTAGATGAAGAAGTATTTACACTAATTACTGCACTGTCACCAAAAGCTGTCTTAGCCCCCTTTACGAGCCTATCCGGGGCAATACTGCCGTTATATACGTACAGAGACGGGTCACTTACAACACCGCTGTTAACAAGTGCGTGGGTTAAGGGGTTGACTTCATACCATCTAACTTCAGATCCGGCACCACCGCTAACTGTGTGGGCTGTCCATATAACGGGTTGGGTGGAGCTGTATTTCGGATTAATAGATAAGTAGGCATTTGAGAGATAGATACGGGTTTCAAGAGGCATTGCCCGGGTACCAGCTTTTGTCACTCCTGCCTGAGGAGCTGAAGGTGGAAAGCTATAAGAAGGAACGGATACGGAAGCTGGTGAGCTTAAGTCGGCATTGCCGGTATTTGGGTCTTCGGTGACATTAAAAAGAGTTAAATAATTTGCGGATGTGTAGCTAGGAGTGGTAATTACCCAGCCAGTAGTGGAGCTATCTACTTGACGGGCCGGTACAGGGGCGTAAACATCTGATCCGTCTGTGTTCTTTAGATAGTGATAAACGCCCTGTTTAAAGCTGCTGGCAGCCGGACAAGTAGTTCCGGCAGGAGGTTTTGCTATCCACGCTAGGTCTGATCC
>JBIOIO010000014.1:0-10812 GCA_044449925.1 Saccharimonadales bacterium (SeqCode) | reverse complement strand
TGCAAACAGCATAGTCTTTGCGCAGTCAGGTTCTGGAAAAAGCTACGCTACTAAAGTAGAGATACTGCGCCAACTGATGCAAGGAACGAAGGTCATTGTTATTGATCCGGAAAGAGAATACAAGCTATTAACCGAATCGGTAGGCGGCACATATATAAAGTTGTCAGCTAAGAGCAAGGAAAAGATTAATCCGTTTGACCTGGCTACAACATTCCATAACCGTAGCGATTTGAGTGAGCATGCTCAGGACTTAACGGAGGTCATAAGTCTGATGGCTGAGGGACTGTCAGCTAGAGAAAAAGCAGCTGTAGATAAGTGCCTCCTAAAAATTTACAAAAAGACCAAAACAGGAATGCCTATACTAGAGGACTTTTATGCGGAGCTACATAATGTCGGGCAGCTAAAGCTCTGTGAACGTTTAGAAAAATACATCTCAGGTTCATTAGCTAACGTCTTTAATGCCCAGACTAACATCAGCCTAGATAATCGTCTGGTGATTTTTGACATTAAGGATTTACCGGAGAGTCTGAGGCAAATAATGATGTTAATCGTCTCCAACTTTGTCCAAAACCAAGTAAAGGCTCTACCTGAAAAGCGTCTGCTGATTATAGACGAGGGTTGGATGCTGCTAGAACACGAGGAAAGTGCTCGCTTTGTGGCAGGGCTGGTGCGTAGAGCCAGGAAGTATTACTTAGGCGTTTCTATAATCTCCCAGCAAGCTAATGACTTCTTAAAAAGTGATTATGGGCGGGCTATTGCTTCGCAGAGCGCCTTAAGAATCCTAATGCGACAGGATACAACCACCATTAAGAACGTAGTCAGCGAGTTTAATCTAAGTGAATACGAATCATCGTTCCTACTTACCTGTGAACGCGGTGATGCCCTCATCATAGCTGATCAGAACCATGTGGCCATCAAGGTAGTAGCTTCGGATAAGGAACACCCTCTGATCACAACTAATCCAGCGGAGATTTATGCCAGATGACCCCAGTGCTGTTATTGACCATGACTGGCTCGATGAGAAAACAAGTCGCTTTTGTAATACTTGTGCTGGTAATAATCCTGGCTCTCCCGATAATGAGTGTATTCGCACTCGGAGGTAAGACCTTGTCTTTCTTGTCTGGTAGTAGCAGCCCAGGTACATCTTCCGTGGCAGTTCCGAGTCAGTCTCAAGGACTTTATCAGGGGCCGCTAGTGCCAGGTGATAGTTATGCGTGGGGTAATTGTACTTACTGGGCGTTTTTCCTCCGTCAACAAGCCAATGATCCAATTCCCACTAGTTGGGGTAATGCCGCAACCTGGGCTTTTTATGCTCAGCTTGATGGCTACTTGGTCGATCACACGCCTGCGGCCGGAGCAATTATGCAAATTTCTAATGTGGACGGTGGGCTCGGACATGTGGCTTATGTAACGGCTGTTGATCCGAGCAGTGGTGCATGGACTATTTCAGAAATGAATGTGCTGGGGCTGGACATTGTTGATACCAAGACTTTACCGGCTACTAGTGCAATAAATTATAGCTTCATCCATGACAAGGTAGCGCCATGAAAACAGCTCAACTACATAGCTACTTAACTCTACTACCATGGGTTGTGTTCATTGGGCTAGTAGTAATTCTCATCGTAATGCTTATTAAATTCGGAGTGAGGTTTCATAGTTGGCGACAATTACTGTCGAGGAAGATGGTTTTCTTAGAATTAACACCACCGGCTTTTACTACTCGTACGCCAATAGCCACCCAGCAGTTATTTTCTATTATTCACGGTCAACGGGCTGCGCGTTCATTTAGGGATAAACTTTTTGGTCGTCACGTGACCTTAGCTTTAGAATTAGTCGCTTCAAGAGAAACAGGTATCAGATATCTCGTTCAGGTCGAGGAACGCTTATCTGCTGGCTTGCAACAGGCAGTCACCTCCTACCTACCTGACGTTAAGGTAAAAGCAGTTTCAGATTATATATCTGATAAGCCCAGTAAAAATAGTCGGATTTTAGACTTCAAGCAGACTGGTCACTACGCTTTCGCACTCGCTACCCATGCCTCGCTTGAGGAACATGATCCAGTGGCGTATTTGACTGGGGCCATGACTAAACTTGAGTCGGATGAGACCATGTCTCTTCAGTTAGTCTTGACGCCAGTTAAGCTCAAAGAAGCTGCTGATTTATCTCATAAAATACTAGGTAATGAAGATTTACTAAGTCATTTAAGTGGACGCTCACTCCCGCTCGTGTCGAAACTTACAGGCCTGATTAATTCGCTGCTCTTTAGTGCAACGGACTTGGTAGGGGAAGTCTATCACGGTGCGACGAACCAAAGCTTCAATTCTTCGCAAAAGGATGCCCACGATAAGCTACAGATTGCGAAACGGCTCAGGCCTGCCCGTACGCTCAGTGCTTTTGAGCTTGAACTTATGGAGTCAATTCATCGTAAGGTCAGTCAACCGCTATTCCGTGTCAGCTTACGAGCCAGGGTAAACATAGATGATAAGCAAGCAGCCAAAGAACGGATAGGGATGATTAAATCCTCATTAGAATCATACAGCTCTGCTAGTTACCAGGCATTTAAGTCTAAGCCAACCTTGCCGTTTATTTCTAAATACAGACAATTCGTCTTTAGGAATCGATTACCGGCGTTATTAAGCAAGCGTGACTGCATATTATCTGCCTCAGAAATTGCCAGCATATATCATTTCCCGATTGGTACGGTCAGTAAGACTGATAACCTAGTGACCTCGTTAAGCCGTACTTTAGCGGCTCCACTGTCCTTAAAACAAAATACCTCCTTTGATTTAACTCTGGGGCGCAATTATCACCACGGTACAGAAACAAGCATAGGGTTATCTGAAGCGGAGCGGGAACGGCATATCTATATTATTGGTGGTACTGGAAATGGTAAGACCACTATGCTTCAATTCGGCATTGTCCAAGATATGCACAGCGGCAAGGGATTAGCCGTGGTTGACCCTCACGGTGATATGGCTGAAACCTTACTTAAGCATGTGCCGGAAAACCGGATTAATGACGTAATTTACTTCAACCCTGACGATATCGGCTATCCGATTGGCTTAAATTTACTCGAACTACCTGAAGGAGTTAGCGGTGACGAGCTTCTTCGTGAAAAAGATCTCATAACTGAGTCAGTTATTTCTGTTTTCCGTAAAATATTTTCAGAAGAAGACACTGGCGGTCACAGAATTGAGTATGTACTTCGTAATACTATTCAGACAGCCTTAACTACGCCCGATGCTACGCTTTTTACTGTCTTTGATCTGTTGAATGATCCAAAGTATCGAAAGAAAGTTATCAAGACATTAGAGAATAAGGATTTGATTAACTTTTGGAAAAACGAGCTGGGTAAAGCAGGCGAGATGCAACGTGTCAAAATGGCGGCCGGTATTACTGCTAAGATTGGTCGGTTTTTGTTCTCAGCCTCGGCAAAGCGTATATTAGAGCAGCCCAAGTCCACCATTGATTTTGACGACATTATAAACTCGGGTAAGATATTAATCTGTAATTTCTCAAAAGGATTACTTGGTGAGGATACATCGGAGTTATTCGGTATTACGGTGCTTGCAAAACTACAACTGGCTAGTTTGCGACGAGCACGTATCCAACAATCTGAACGGCGACCGTTTTACTTATATGTTGATGAGTTTCAGAATTTTGCGACTGCTTCGTTTGTACAGATGTTAAGTGAAGCAAGAAAATATAGATTATTCATGACTATGGCAGAACAGTCTACCTCACAGCAAAAAGACCAGCAGATGGTCAGTATAATATTGGCAAACGTCGGTACAGTTATTTGCTTCCGAACAGGCAACCCGGCTGACGAAAAGGTGCTGCTACCTCTTTTTAGTCCATTTATTGAGATGGGTGAGATATCGAACCTGCCATCGTTTAACTTTTACGTCAAAGTGTCCACTGTCCAGGCACAGGAGCCCTTTTCTGGACAAACGTTACTTCTAGCTAACGAAGGGAGTAGTGAAATTGCCTCACAGGTTATTGAGAATTCTCGCAATAATAGTGCTACACAGCATGTAGAGGTGTCGGATGACACATTTATGAATACAAATGAACTACCTAAGCCAGTAACAGCACCTCAGAAAATGTTGGATATGACCTAATGTGGAGGGAGTAAGATACGGTTGAGCTATATAGGTGTTTACTGGTACTGCCAGGGAGTAGATGTGTCTATAAGCTCTGTATCTAGCTGAAAGGCAATACCTTTATGATCGCTGGCATCCGCTGGCGTATCAACCAGCCAGTAATCAACGATGGCAGTGGCTAACGGCTGGCTGACCCAGAATTGGTCAATTCGGTCGTCGCTAGCTGTGCGAGCTAAATATTTTTCGTCCTTTGTTTTCTGATACATATGCCAAGCCACATCAACAAAACCAGCTTGTTCTAATTTCCAGGCTTGGCGGCGGTCTGGTGTACGCTCAGAATTTGCCGAATCACTAAGTAATGTACGGGCAGCCACATTATATGGACGCATTGTACTGTAGTCTGGATCCGGTCCATGCGCAGGCGCGTAATTACAATCACCACCGATAATTGCGAATGGGCCATAGCGATAAGCCCGGGTAGTAATTAAACCCATTTCCTGTAAAGCTATGTCAGAACTAAACGGTGTGGTATGTACTGAGCTAACGCTCAATAGACTTGGCAGACCAATTTCAAAGGCGGCAACTCCAAAGCCAGTGAAAGTTTTACCGCTGTAGTCATCATTCCATCGTTGCCAGCGTCCGAGTGTTTCTTGACGGTAAAGGAGTGCCGGCCCGTTGCCATTACTCGAGGGCGGTAAGGGCAAGGCCTCTAAGCCAAGTTCATTGCAGGCCTGTGCCAAATGCTTTTGGCCGTAGTTTTTCCAGCCCCATGTTTCTTGTAATAGTAATAAATCGACGTCTTTAACTGAGGTAAAGCGTTGTTTGAGCTGTTGCCATCGGTTTTCAGGCTCGCCCTCACCGCCTCGTAAACCACCAAATTGAAGATTCTGTGACATAAGTGTTAGGAGCATGTGTCCAGTATACTAGAATCATGTTTATTGGCATCGATATAGGCGGTACTAACATCCGCGTCGCTTCTTCTGAATCGGTGATTGATCCTGTAGTTATTGATCGCATAGATTTTGCGAATGGTCCAGATTACCAGCACAACATGCAGCTCATTGAACAAGCCATCCGGAAACTTGCTCCTGTTGTCGACGGTATTGGTATCGGTATGCCCGGCCGTCTTAATGAAGAGCTGACTACTATCACCCATTCCCGCAGCGTCAAACAATGGATTGATCAGCCACTCGTTGAAACGCTATCGCAAACTTTTCAGTGTCCTGTACGTATGAATGGTGATCAATATTGCGCAGCTCTTAGCGAAGCAATTTTTGGCAAGCGACACGATGATTTCTTCTGTCTTGTATACGGAACAGGCCTCGGTGCCGCTCGAGTAACTTATCAAGGCGGTATCCCAACTATAGAAAGATTTAGCGATGACGAACATGCTACTTACTTACATCCTTGGCAACAGGACTGCGGCGGTAAATGGGTACAAGAGCGTCTAGGAAAACCTCTTGCAGAGCTCTCAGAAGACGAGTGGGCTGTAATTATGGATCAGTTTTACATTCATCTTGCTAAGTTCATAAACGAACTTCAACCGCCACGCCTTGTGTTTGGCGGCGGTGTGGCCACAAAGCAATGGATTCGATTACAATCAGTTTTTGATAGGTTTCGTACAGAACATTTAGACCTGGCCAGCTTTGAAATTAGTCTTGCTCACTACAAAGAAGACGCTGGACTCTATGGAGCTTTTGCTCTGCTTCAAACTAATGTGTAGTCAGAGATGCTGACAGTGTAGTAGATAGATCTTCTTGCAGAGTGCTTATAGTGGCGGGCCGTGGCTTTACAGGCTTGGAACTATTTAGTTTGGTATTGAATTAAGCCTGCGGGGATTCTATGCCTATACCATGTTCAATTACTTCGAGTAGTTTAATCGAAGCAGGATCGCCAGTAGATAGTAAAAACTCGCGCTGGGTTTTTGGCACAGCCAAGGAGTCTGGTGATAAGCCCTCTGTTTCCAGTTCTGCATAACGACGTTCAAGGGTATCCCCTGCTCTTGTTGGGTCAGATGTTGCAAATATATCAGGCGGTACCCAATCAGTACTATCTGGCGCAATGATGTGCGGACCGTCAGGAGAATCGCGCATCAAAGCTACAAAAGGCGACTCTGTAGGGACTGGAATCTCGCGGTCTGCAAGTTCCGGAGCACCTGGTTCTGGCTCCATGTTTAACCAAACAGACCGACCTATGTCATAGCCTTCACCTACCGGATAATTGCGTTCGCGAGGTACATTAGAACTCATACTATGATTATATGCCAGCACGACACCTAAGTCCACATTCACAGGTTAAAGAATATAATATTTAACAGCCGGAAATTATAATGTGCTGTTAGGATTAGCAAATGAGTTCAAGCAACCTCTATATTAAATCTTGGGCTTGGACGCTGTAATGTTAAGAGCTTCACGGCCGTTAGCAGTTCTAACTTCTGCCGTAGCACTGGGTGGGTGTAGTGAGGCTGGCTCAAATCACTCTGGCATAGAGCAGTCTGTTAGTAGCGCTCAAATACAACAACTCGGTGCATCTACAGTGCTTTTGCTGGATAGATCCCGTAATTCAAGCGAGCCTTGGCATCCTGCATGTAGTGGCACAAAGGTTGCTATTGGAGGTAGTAGTAATTATGTAGTGACGGCTGCTCACTGTCTTGATTTCAGTTTTGACGCTAAACGTAACAGGCAGGCTGTCAATGTTTTGCCTTACACATCGCATGAATATATTGTGGCTAATAGGGTAACGACAAAAATTAAACATCAACATGGGGCTGATTTAATTGGACAGGTCGCGGCTGCAGCTTACATACCCGGCGTTGGGAAAAATGGTCCGGATTTGGACTTACTTAAGATTACAGATAAAACCCATAAAGATGCTGCTCGGTTTAATAGAATCCCTGCTTTACCATTCAGTCGTATGGGCGGCCAGCCCTCAAAAGGACAGTCCGTGGTGGTAGAAAGTTATCCGACTAGCGTTACCGGTTCTCTAACAAGTACGGTTGGGGAGTATATAGGCAGAATAACAACCCCGCCCTTTTTCAACAGAGAGGGTTCTATCGATGTCGTCGGCCTCAAAGTGTCTAATGCAGTTCATGATGCCTGTGAGCACGGAGGCAGCGGTTCAAGCTTTGTATCACCGGCGGCTGTTTCTGGCCCTTTATCCTACCGGTCAGAAACCGGTCATGAAACCAATGAACCACTGAAACACCCGACTAAACATGAGCAGGCTATTGGTCAAACAAAAAGCCAAGAGTCCCGTTCGCAATTGCAAGCCGCATTGCACATGGACTTGAGCCAGTTTAATGTCGTGTGCACATTTACAGTTCCACCGCCTAATATCGCAAACAGTCTTGTTGAGGCATTGAAGTAATTATTATTGTATAATTAAATAACATGTCAGCTGAACAACCCACTCATGAAAATCCCGGAGTACAAGCAATTACAATGCGGGAGTTTGCCATAAAGTATGACCAGCCCCCTGTAGAAGAGTACGTTGGCGCCGATGCCGGCCCAGATGCAATCGTGTTGGATTATGGGCCACCAATTGTGGTGGGAGATTCGTCACTCCCAAGTTCTAAAAGTATCCAAGATCGTAAAATGTGGGATGAAATACTCGGAAGAGACCAAGCACCTGCCGCAACAGGTCATCGAAGATTACGCATTGCGGTTGCTGCCGAGCATATGGTTGCACGGCTATTCGGACACGCAGAATAGACTAACATCTAAAACACGCATCTTTCGCCAGGCTGTAATGGAGCTGTTAGTCAAAGCCGCCCGTCATGAAGTGGGTATGCTTAGCCTGGAGCAGTCAAATTCGCTAGGTAACTACGCTCTTCATAGTAGTCTTTTTTGAAACTACCGAAGAAACTGCACCTGTGGTGTCTCCCGATTGTACTCTTTTAACCATTACTTTAGGTAGGTCTAATAAGGCCGTTATTTCGGCAAGAAAAACGTCATACTGTTCAATCATTGCACCTAGTTCAGGTTGTTTGGCCATGTTCAACTCCATATATCTATAAATCTATTACAATCTAATATCATATAGAGCAAGCATAGGCATCTTGTATTATGTGTTAGTCTAATATTGTGACAAAAAGAAAAATTGCAGGCTATGTGTTTCTAGTATTCGCACTATTCCTCTGGGCATTATTTGGATTGCTCAAGTATGATGCTCATGTTTCAAATAATATTGCCAACCAGCCACACGGACCAGCTGATCTTAACGGATTAGCCGGGGTAGCCGGACTTGGGATTACCGTACTATCAATATTTGTGCTGTTCATCGCCGTAGTTTTTAGTGCGACAGCTATAATATTGTTTAAAAGTTCGAGTAATAGGAAATAAGTCAGTTTTCATCGCGAAAAAATTCCAGACTTCCAAGGCCACGGCCCGCCAAGCATTAGAACTTTACTTTTGGAGGTTTGTGGCTGGTATATTATCATGGGAAAAACTAGGCGATATTCTCCAGATACAGATGAACTGACTCAAATATCACATAGAGTCCAGCGTCGCGAAATTGCAGTAATTAATCGGGAAGCAAGACAGCATGTCTTGGCCCAGATAGTGCTGCCACCTGCTAATAATGTAGAGTTGCCGGACGAGAGTTTGCTTGCTGAATTTATTCAAGACGAGAGGCTGGACTTTATTCAAAGGATTGCCGAAGAGGCTATAGAATCGTTTAGCCAGCAATAGCACCAGCCCTGAAAAGTTATGGCCCGCTAAATTGCCGATGTTTTTTTGATATAACTTATCTTGTATAATAGTAGATATGCGAGTTCCACCAAGACCACCTGAGTATGACTATGATGATCTTGATGCTACAACACCTCCTGATCAAGTAGCTATAAGAGCAGCTTGGGCAGCCACAATCGCAGAACCAGAACGACTCCAAGCTGAGAGCCTGCAAGCATATATAGATGAGCATGGTAGAACTCCTGACTCTGTGGTAAGGTCAGCCGAAGGCTATCAACAATTTAGCTTCGGGACAGACGAAAAGGGATTATTCCTAAAGAGAGTGGCAAGAGAGTGCCTAGTAAATACAACTGGTCCTATTAGCCCCGAGGTTTTTGGTGCATAGATAGTAGTTCCATGCCTGCAATGCTACGGACTGGGATGCCCTGTTCTGCAAGATGCGCTTTGATTTGTGGAATCGAAAGCTCACCCCTGTGCAGTGTTCCGGCACAGAGTACGGCACTAGCATTGCCTTCGAGAAATGCCTGGCTAAAGTGCTCAAGCCGTCCAGCGCCGCCTGAGGCAATAATTGGGATTTTTGCTGCCTTAGCCACGGCTCTAGTCAGCTCAATATCATAACCGTTATTCCGACCATCTTGGTCAATACTAGTTAAGAGAATTTCTCCAGCGCCTCTTTCAGCACCTTCTACCGCCCACTCTACTACGTCCTTGCCAGTTGGTTTAGTGCCGCCGGCAGTATAGGCCTCCCAAGTTTTGCCGTCCTCAGATTGTTTAGCATCAATCGCCAACACTAAGTTCTGGTCACCAAGAAGGCTAAACAGCTCGGATAATAGTTTTGGCCGCTCCAAGGCTGCAGAGTTTACGGCTATTGATTCTACCCCGTTAAGGGAGAGAGTCTCAACGTCTTGTACCGAGCGGACACCGCCCCCAACGGTAAAAGGTATAAAAATTTCCTCGCTTACTCTTCTTACCCATTCAACCATTGTGTCACGCTTTTCGTTAGTGGCGCTGATATCAAGAAAAACCAAAGAATCCGCACCTTCGGCCTCATATTGCCGTGCAAGTGCTACCGGGTCTCCAGCATCTTGTAGGTTAGCAAATTGCTCACCCTTGACGACCCGGCCATCTTTAACATCAAGGCAAGGTATGACACGGCGTAGTCCAGCATTATTCATGAACCGCATTCTAGCATAGTTCTAACTTCAGTCACTACATTGCACTAGATTTTGCAAATTTCTGTTTATGGTACTAATATAATCTTAATGAGTAATGAATTATCGCCTATTGTAGAAGGCCAAGCTAGACAAGACCCGTTTACTCTAGCTAATCTTCTCGAAAACTTTGACGGACAGTTTTATGGGTGCAGACAAGAATTAGATATTGCTGTGGTTGAGGCTACTAATGCCAACATTATCAACCTACCGATTGGTTTCAGTTACAAAGACGCAATTGATGGGGCGCTTGAACGCGGTTGGCTATTCACTAGGCCTCGTTTACCGGGGGTTGTCGTAAAACTAGTAGAAGAAGACAAACCTAAACCAAGTTCTAACCTCCCTGAGTACACTGCGCAATCTTAATTAGTTTAGTGTCAGATACCAAATGTCGGCCCTTCTTTATCTGTAACCATGTTTCTTCTGCCCATTCTTAGGTTATTGCCCATCCAAGCACCGTAACCTCTCCTTAGGTATTACCTTGACAAAAAAATTTACTATTGCCGCTATCGTAACAACTATGACCACCCAAGCTGCATTAAAAACACTTTATGTATTGCTTAGCCAGCCATACTAATACTTAAATCTGGATTAAGTACAACAGCAGATCTCTCGGCATGTTGAATAATCCTATCCTGGCTACTGGCTAGTTCTTCAACATAGCTATGTACTCCATTCCCGTCATATAAATCAAGACTCTCTAATATACTGCTTACTCCAGCACAGTAATGGGCTGAGTGTCCCAAATATACAACTGCAGTATCCCAGTCCCGGGCTTGTCGCGCTATTTCACCTATTGTCCAGGCCATC
>JBIOIO010000013.1:0-12827 GCA_044449925.1 Saccharimonadales bacterium (SeqCode) | reverse complement strand
TGTGATTAAATATAGCCTAACGATGAGGAAGACAAACGGTTCATGAACTGGAAAATTATTGGTAAATCACTGACGCATAAGGATATGCGAGGTCGCATACTTGCAGTACTTGGTATTTTACTTGTCTTCCGGGTTCTTGCACATATTCCTGTACCTCTTAGTAATCCCCAGACTCTTCATCAAGTACTTCAGAACTTATTTAACTCTTCCAGTACTCCTCAACTTCTAAACTACCTGAACGTCTTATCCGGAGGCGCACTGGCGAACTTCTCAATTATGATCGCCGGTATGGGCCCATACATTAACGCGTCGATTATTATGCAGCTTTTAACGAAGGCCATACCGCGCCTTGAAGCCTTGCATAAAGAGGGTGAATTCGGACAAAAGAAGATTAACCAATATACCCGTATACTTACTTTTCCTCTAGCTATAATCCAGTCTATCGGTTCGATCTATCTTATACGGCAGTTAGCACAGCAAAACAGTGGTATAGGCAATATTACAGCCAACACATCGATTATGCAGTGGGTATTGATGGTATCGGCCCTAACAGGTGGATCTATGCTTCTTATGTGGCTTGGCGAGCTTATTACCGAACAATCAATTGGAAATGGTATATCACTAATAATTACTGTTGGAATCGTTAGTAGGCTTCCGTCTACAGTAGCCAGCTTATTGCAGACTGCCCTACACAGTAGTAAAAGCTGGTATTACCATCATACGAAGCTGCCTATCAACAAGGCGGTCCTAATCTATATTGTGCTAATTATAGGGGCGACAATACTTGTTACGTGGCTCGTGGTGATGCTTAACGAAGCCGCGAGAAACCTGACGGTAAACTATGCCAAACGTGTCCAAGGCAATAGAACCTACGGAGGTGTAACAACTATACTCCCAGTAAAACTTATTACGGCCGGAGTGGTTCCTATTATATTTGCAGTGGCATTCTTAAGTGTTCCTAGTTTTGTGGGAGGGATTCTTACCAATAATCATAATCCGCATCTGGCAAAAATAGGTCACGATTTAACCCTTTGGTTTCAGAATCCAACATCCCAGACATTTAAAACTGAAGGCTGGATAGCTTATATCTACCCGATTACATACTTTGCACTAGTGTTTGTGTTTACCTTCTTTTACACCTCGATTACGTTTAACTCTAAGGAAATTGCTGAAAACCTTCATAAACAAGGAGGATTTATTGAAGGCGTGCGAGGTGGAGATCAAACCGAGCGCTACTTATCAAAGATTGTGAATCGTCTTACTTTCTTCGGAGCATTAAGCCTAGGTCTGCTTGCCATTGTGCCAATACTTGCCCAAGCATTTGTTTCCACCAGTATAGCTATCGGTGGAACCAGCGTCTTAATCCTTGTATCCGTTGCACTTCAGACGCTTAGATCCGTAGAATCACGGGCTCTAATGGTCACATATGATCAATACACCGAGCCAGATTTCTTCTATGACACTAACCCGACGGGTAGCGGCGCTCCGCTAGGAGGTAGTAGACTGAGCTTTGCGAAACGTCTTATACCTGGATCAAAGAAGAAAACTTCCAAAAAATAATTAGTTGTGATAGCATAAAAATAGAGTGGTGAGTAACAGACAAACACCGTCTGTGATTATTATTGTATTTTATCCTTTACAAACCTCTGGGGGTAGTGCTATAATTATACCCTAGTTATATTTATGGCTGTAAACAAGGAAGTAATCGAGCTATCAGGCACAATTATCGAGACCCTTCCGGGGACTCAGTTTCGTGTAGAGCTCGAAAATGGCCATCAAATTATAGCTCACGTCGCCGGTAAGATGAGGAAGCATTTTATCCGAATCGTACCAGGAGACAGCGTTACAGTAGAGTTGACGCCTTACGATCTTACGAAGGGTCGGATTACGTACCGCAAGGGGTAAGACCTCATTTATATTAAGAGCAGTAGTGTCATTGCCATTAAATAAGGAGCATGATCCGCATGAAAGTGCGTGCCAGCGTTAAAAAGATTAGTCCAGATGACAAAATAGTCCGACGTAAAGGTCGGCTTTATGTTATTAACAAGATGAAACCTAAGCATAAGCAGAGGCAGGGGTAGAGTAAGCGTGGCAAGAATTTCCGGTGTTACTATACCTTCAGAAAAACAAGTTTGGGTCGCATTAACTTATGTATTTGGTATTGGACCTACAACTTCCAAGTCTATTCTTAAGAAAGCGAATGTTGATGTTACTACTAGAGTTAAGAACCTTACTGATGATGAAGTGAGTAAGATCCAGGACGTTATAAATGAAGATTTAGTCGTTGAGGGTGAGCTCCAAAGAATAGTTAGCGGTAATATTAAGCGTCTTAAAGATATTAATGCTTACCGTGGAATGCGTCATAAAGCCAATCTTCCATCCAGAGGACAACGAACTAAGACCAATGCTCGAACTAGGCGCGGTAAGAAGACCACAGTAGGTGGCACGGCTAAGAAGGTAGCCTCGAAGACTTAAGGATTACTATGGCAGAAGAAGAAATTATTAATACTGAAGAGACCAAGGACGTGGCGGTTGAAAAAACCGATGCTGCTAGTCCTACGACCGTTGCCACCACGCCCGCACCCAAGAAGAAAAAAGCCAAGCGATCAGTCCCTAGCGGCCAGGTGCACGTATTTGCAACCTTCAACAATACAATTATTAGCTTTACAGACTCTAAAGGAAACATACTTACTACATCCAGTGCCGGTGCTTGCGGATTTCGTGGCTCTAAAAAAGGTACTGCATACGCAGCACAAGTTGCAGCCGAGAAAGCAGCCCAAGCCGCTAAACAGCAATACGGATTTTCTAAGGCCGATGTCCTTATCAAAGGAATTGGCCTGGGCAGGGACTCAGCAGTTAGAGTGCTTGCGTCAATGGACATCACTGTTGAAAGTATTAAGGATGTTACCGGAATTCCTCATGGTGGTGTAAGACCTCCAAAAGCGAGGAGAATCTAGATATGGCAAGAGACAGACAATCTATTGTTAAGATGAGCCGACGCGAAGGCTATGCCTTGCATCCAAAAGCACACAAAGCCCTTGTAAAGCGATCCAATAAGCCTGGACAGGCATTGAACGCACGGGGTGGAAGAATAGGTAAGGCGAGCCAATATTCTCTTCAACTTAGAGAGAAGCAAAAAGTTAAAAGACTTTATGGACTACTTGAAAAGCAATTTAGCAATCTTATGAAAGAAGCTAACCGCCGAGAAGGTCAATCAGGTCAAATCTTACTTCAGCTTCTTGAGCAGCGCGCAGATAACACTATTTACCGAGCAGGATTTGCACCATCACGCCGCGCAGCCAGACAACTTATGACTCATGGACACTTTCTTCTAAACGGTACTAGAGTAGACATACCTTCCATAAGACTAAAAGCCGGAGACGAGCTTGTTGCCCGACCACATGCACTTAAAACTGAATACTTTAAGAAACTTGATGATGTAAGTCCAGCGCCCCCAGAGTTCCCCGGCTGGATAAAAGTTGATCGTAAGAAAGTATCCGTATCTGTCACAGGTTTGCCATCAAGAGATGATGCCGAGCCAGACATAAATGAGCAATTAATAGTTGAGTATTACTCACGCTAAAAAAGGAGCAGAGAGAACTATATTATGTCAAACACCATACACACACCAGGACTTGTAAAAGTAGACGACCACAGCGCTACCAGTGCTTCTTTTGTCATCGAACCACTACACAGTGGCTACGGAATGACACTGGGTAACTCTCTTCGAAGAGTACTACTTTCAAGTATTGCCGGAGCAGCTGTCACTGCCTTTAAAATAGAAGGTGCTACTCACGAATTCACGAGTGTTCCAGGCGTTAAAGAAGACGTCGTAGACATAGCCCTTAACCTTAAAGGTGTGCGCTTTAGGGTATATGGCGGCGAAACTCAAACGCTTCGTATCACTAAAAGCGGTAAGGGAAGTGTTACAGCTAAAGACATTCAGACAAATGCTGACGTAGAGGTTGTAAACCCTGACCACGTAATCGCTACCATTGATGACGCAAAGGCCAAACTTACTGTTGATTTGATTGTTGAAGTTGGAAGAGGCTATAGGACAATTGAAGAAGGTTCTGCAAAAAAGCCAAGTGATATGATTGCATTAGATGCAATATTTAGCCCAGTTCTTCGTGTCAGGTACAAGGTTGAAAACACTCGTGTCGGACAAGCAACTGATCTTGACCGACTACTGATCACTGTTGATACTGATGGATCTATCACTCCTCAAGACGCATTTGAAGAAGCATCAGCAATCCTAGTCAACCAATACACTGCTCTAGCGGGTAAAACCAGAGTTCCTATAGCAGAGCCGGTTCAAGAGCCAGGTGCCGGTAGCGATCTTGAATTTGGTAGTGAAGTACTAGATTCTGAAGCAACTGCCTTATCTACATCCATTGAAGACCTAAACTTAACAGCACGAACTACAAATGCACTCATAAATAACGACATTCACACCATTCGCGACCTATTTGCCCTAAATGATGCTGAACTACGTGACCTTAAAGGCTTTGGAAGTAAAGCGCTAGACGAAGTTAAAGAGAAGTTAGCTGAGTTGGAGCTCTAATAATGCATCGTCACGGATACCAAGGTCGCAAACTACACAGAGAAAAAGATCAGAGATCTGCTCTTATTAAGAGCTTGGCTGATTCCTTGGTGAAGTACGAATCTATTGAGACTACATTGCCTAAAGCTAAGGAAGTTGTTCCTTACGTTGAAAAACTCATAACTAAGGCTAAAAAGGGTGATCTACATAACAGAAGGCAAGTTATTAAAGGTCTGCAGACACTCGAAAGTGCTCATAAACTGGTGGATGAAATTGCACCAAAGCTTAAAGGAAGAGTAAGTGGACATTTGCGTATTGAAAAAACTGAGCTTCGTCGTGGAGATAATGCCCAGCTGGCTAGAGTAAGTTTTGTTGACGATCTAAAGCAAGCTCCAGTAGCAAAGGCAGCAGCAGAAGTTGAAACTCCAAAAGCCACACAAACAGTTAAAAAGACTCCCACTAAGAAGCCGGCTGCTTCAAAAAAGCCAGTGGCAAAAAGCAAGGAGACTACAAAATGAAGACTTACAGTGCTAAACCAACAGATGTAACTCGTGCATGGTATGTTATTGACGCAACAGAAGCACCACTCGGACGTATCTCAACAAAGATTGCAACACTCCTAATGGGCAAGGGCAAGCCTCAATTTACCAAGCACATAGACTGCGGAGACTTCGTAATAGTTATAAATGCAAGCAAGCTGGTAGTAACAGGCAATAAAGAGGATAAAAAGGTATATTATACTCACTCTGGTTATCCCGGTGGCCTTAAAGCTGAAACTCTTGGCGAGTCTCAGGAAAAGGATCCTACTAAAGCTATTATTCATTCAGTTCGAGGAATGCTACCTGTTAATAAGCTTCGTGATGAACGCTTAAAGCGTCTAAAAGTATATGCTGGAGAAGAACACAATCATGCTGCACAAAAACCGCAAGTAATTTCTGTAAAGGAAGCTAAATAATGGCTAAAGATTCATATTTCTATGCACTTGGCAGGCGCAAGAGCGCTACTGCACGAGTTCGTTTGCAGGGTGGCAAAGGTAAGATAGTTGTTAACGGTAAACCAGCAGAAGAATACTTTGCTGGCAGCAAATACATGCTTAACATCCTAGCTCAGCCTTTTGTCATTCTAGATCTAGTAGATAAATTTGACGTTAGTGTAGTTGTTTCAGGTGGTGGCCATGAAGGACAGGTTGAAGCCATACGTCTTGGCATCAGCAAAACTCTAGTACTCGTTAATGACGACTACAAAAGCACGCTCAAAAGAGCAGACATGCTCTCCAGAGATTCTCGTGAAAAAGAGCGGAAGAAGTTCGGTCTTAAAGGCGCACGTAAGCAACGCCAGTTCACCAAGCGTTAATACATCTCATTTGACAGATAAAATGTTGTTTAGTAAACTACCTTTTATGTCTAGTATGCAGTATAGCCAATTTTGGTTTACCGACACATTAAGTGGCGGACTGTTTACTTATCCCAAATAACAATAGATTAAGATGGAACAGCAACCGCCACGGCAACGTGGCGTTTTTTATATAAGAAGGAATAATCATGAGTTCAAGAGAAATACAATCAACTACATCGAGACAGCTACATGCAGAAACCATCGTAGATGAGTTACCCGAACCTAACTATCCGGTGAATTATCAGCCTACTTATCCAAGCAGAGAGGGGCTAATTAGTGGTGTAGCTGAGCTTCTTAATACTTCAGGAGTTACAACTTTAGAAAACATTCAAGAAGTCAGACATAATTTAGTCCAGGTCGGTGATCCAGAAGATAAAACCATGATGGTGATTAGTGGCGCTTGTCGTGAAGCAATAAGCCTACAAACCCCTATGAGGCAGCTGGCTCTAAGATCACAACGAACTGTCCAAGTTGCGCAAAGTTCCAGGCTTGAAGAACTGTACGTAGTCGAAAGAGGTAGAGGGCAGTATAAGAAACCTCGTTCTGAATTTGAAGAAGAGGATGAAAACGGTAATTTAGTACCAGTCTATATGGGCGATGTAGTCAACGGAATGGGCTTTAGCGATCGTACTCCTGATCCTAGCCGCCTAGTGGCCGGTGCATTGCAAGCTCGCGACCTAGAAGAGGTTTTGAGTGAACTAATGGGAGGGCATGTTCCTGCAGCTCACGAGGCTTTATCGCTTGCTTACGAACAAGCGTTTGTTGTACCTCGTTCTGATACCAGATCCGAAGGAGAATATTCAATATCTGGTGATATTTTATGGGGAGGTCTACGAACCAATAAGATCGGAAGCGCCGTATTAGAGCTGTTAAAGCGCTTGCATAACCCTGTAGGCGTAAAGATAGACGGAACAAGTGATGAAGAGCATATAGCATACATTTCTGATGAATTAAATCCGGCTGAAGAACCAGGCAAACTGATTTACATGCTAAGGCTTGGGCAAAAAGATTCCGACCAGTATGGTCGAATACTAGGACACATAAGAGAACATGCTCCAACATCTATCGTACTCTTTGATACTCATGGTATGACCGAGAAGGTAACCGTGGACGGAAAAATAAGGAAGATCCGCCATATTCCAACCATAATTAGGCACATGGGTATTATGGGAGAAGCCTGCGTAGAAGCAGGTGTTAAATTCGGCGGAGTTCATTTGGAAACTACGATAGACGAATATGAGTATGAATGCACAGATGAGCGTCATCCTGAGCCAACCAGAGACGGTAATCTAGATCCGCAAGCAAATCCGTCCCAAACAGTACGCCTATTAAATGCCATGGCAGACATTAACGACAGGCAGTTTGCTTAAAAGTGTATATTACTATTACCTCAGCTATAATAACTATAAGACAATGAGCAAACCCGTAATACTAACAGGACTAAGAGCCAACAGCGACCTTCATATAGGTAACTATTTGGGCGCTCTATTACCTATGGTAGATATAGCCAAGAAAAATGCCGGAGAATATCAAATAAACCTGTTTGTTCCTGACTTACATAGCTTTACTACACCCATTGATCACGGAGAACTAAAGAAGGCAATTATAGAAAACCTTAGAGTTTATGTTGCTGCCGGCCTCCCCATAGATAACCCCGACGTTCATATATATAGGCAAAGCTACATTCCAGCTCACAGTGAACTCACCTGGATACTGGACTGCTTCACCGGAATGGGCGAGATGATGAGGATGACGCAGTATAAAGATAAATCTGCCCAATTGAATGAGGACAGAATCAGTGTCGGATTATTTAACTATCCGGTGCTTATGGCTGCCGATATTCTGCTTTATGGTGCAAAATATGTACCTGTAGGTGAGGATCAATCACAGCATGTGGAATTTACCAGAGACGTAGCAGAAAGAATTAACTCACAATTTGGTGAGATCTTCATATTACCCGAGCCTGTGAAAGCCCAACACGAGTTCTTCGGTAAAGATCAAGGACTTAGGATTAAAGACTTATCCGATCCTTTAAAGAAAATGAGCAAATCCAGCGAGTCATCAAAGGGCATAATTTTTCTTACCGATTCTATTGAAGATGCGACATCTAAAATAATGTCGTCAACTACAGATAGCCTTGGAAGTGTAGGCTACGACAAAGAAAAACAGCCGGGTATATCAAACTTGATAGATATTATTGCATTACTATCTAATAGAACACTAGAAGACGTAATAAATGAATATAAAGGTCAAACCCAGTATGCCCCTCTTAAACAGGCCGTTGTTGAAGTAATTCAGTCCTTTTTGAACGATTTCAAGACAAAATACGAGGCTGTAGATGAGAGTACTATTATGGCCAAGCTGGAATCCTCAGAAAAAGAGATGAATATTCAGGCAAATGACACCCTACTGAAAGTACAAAAAGCAGTTGGTTTGCGGTAATGGCAAGTCATATAGTAAAAGAACCACAAAAACGCCTAGACCAATACGTTACCGAACAATACCAGGACCTAAGTAGGGCATCGGCTTCTAAGCTCATTGCCGGCGGTAAGGTAAAAGTAAATAAAGAGGTTCAATTAAAGTCTGGCTATAAGCTTCGACCCAAGGACAAGATAAAAGTAGATTATAAACCTGATGAACTACCACCAATTCCAAAGATTAAACTAAAAGTATTATATGAAGACGACGACTGCGTAGTAATAGAAAAACCAGTGGGTCTTTTAACTCATAGTAAGGGTGTTTTTAATCCTGAGGCAACTGTTGAGACTTGGTTGCACGATAGAGTTTCAGGACTTGAAGGCGAAAGAGCAGGAATTGTACATAGGCTTGACCGAGCAACCAGTGGAGTTATGATATGTGCTAAAAATTCCGAAGCTCTTCATAAGCTTCAAAAACAATTCTCTTTAAGAAAAGTTAAGAAAAGCTACGTAGCGATTGTCCAGGGTACATTCGAACTACCTGAGGCAATTATAGATATGCCTATAGAGAGACACCCTAAAAAGCCACAAACATTCCGTGTTGGTAATAATGGTAAGGATGCTCTTACTAGATATAAAGTACTGAAATCCAATGATACAACTACACTATTAGAACTTCACCCAACCACCGGCAGAACTCATCAACTAAGAGTCCACCTAGCCCATATTAAGCACCCTATACTAGGTGATAGCTTATATAACGGTCCTATAGCAGACAGGCTATATCTACATGCCCACACTTTAGAAATAACGACTCCAAGTGGCGAGCGAAAAACTTTTATATCGAAAGTGCCTAAAGATTTTACGCTTTGAGTAGTTTATGAATAACCTAGTACTAAATCCTATAAGTGATAAAAAAATAGCTGCTTATATTAGCAGTCCTTCCCACGCTCTTATAATAATAGGTCCGACTGGAAGCGGAATATTTAAAGTCGCAAAATCTATCGCAGAAAATATTGTGGGTACAAATGACATAGAATCCTATCCGTATAAACATATAGTATCTACTGAAAATAACTCGATAGGTATAGACGTTATAAGGGAAATAGATCAATTTTTAAGCTTAAAAGTACCAGGCAACAATGAGATTAAAAGATTTGTCATCATTGAAAATGCTCATTTAATGACAATTGAAGCTCAAAACTCCTTACTTAAGAATCTGGAGGAGCCGCCTAGCGATACTGTTTTTATACTGACAGTCACCCATACTAAGGCTTTATTGCCAACTATCCTGTCCAGAGCACAAGCAATCTCTGTTGGAGTTCCAAGTAAAGAACAACTTAAATCAAAGCATTCCGACATAAATAACGAGACTTTCACTAAGCTATTTAACATGAGCGGCGGAAAACCAGATATTCTAGAGGCTCTTATTAATGATTCTGAACATCCACTAAACGAGGCTGTTGAATATGCACGGCGTATTCTATCTTCAAACCGATATGAAAGAATGCTGCTAGTTAATGAATTACAACCCAATCCTGAACTTATTAATAGTATTTTAGATACACTGGTAAATATGTCACAAATTAGTCTAGAAGCCTCAACATTAGATTCATATAAAAAGTGGGGTGATGTCCTAAGAGCGAGTTACGTTGCAAAAGACGCCCTTCAAAAAAATGCCCAGCCAAAACTTGTGCTTATGAACCTTATGCTTAGCTTGTAAGCCTATGTTAAAATAAGAAGATAGATGTATTCATTATTAATAATCATTGCCTTTGGAGTTTTAGCCTACTACAACGTCAAAGTCCGTGATGATGAGTTCGCCAATATGTCCCGTAAAATGGGAGATCGACTAGGCAAACTTTGGGACATAGCCCATCAGGGAATGAGAGAAAACCGGTTTTTAAGAGCTGAAAAGGCCTTGTTGACGATATTAAAGATAGACGAAAAAAATGCTGCGGCTTATAACAGGCTTGGTATCTTATATGCAAAGCAGAAAGAATACAGAGACGCTATAGACTGTTTTGAAATTGCTTCCTCAATTGAAGCCACAGCCTCCAGTCTTCATAATCTAGGACTTATTTATTACGAGACAGAAAACTACGAAAAGGCCTCAGTAGCCTTTGAACAAGCTCTTAAATTAGAGGACAATCTTGCCGCTAGGCATGTAGCCTATGCCAAAGTACAAGAAAAACTTGGAAACGATAAACTTATGTTTCAAGAACTTGAAAAAGCCGCCGAACTTGAACCTAACAGAGAAACATATACACTCTTATATAAAGCTTATCTTAGCCACGATATGGGGCCAGAAGCAGATCTTTACGCAGATAAGCTAAAGAGGCTCAAGAAAGCAGCTCCGGCAGCTAGAGCACGTCGAATCCTTAGACCAAGACGCGTTATTGCGTAAATATTTTTGATCTATTGTTTATAAAAAACTCGGCCTCTTCTGCCCAACTCAAAGTTTTGGCGACCTCATCTTTATTTACCCAATAGGCCGCTAGCACATCTTCTACTTTTGGACTAAGTGCCGTTTCAGTCGTTTTGCATAGATAAATACGAATATGTTTAACTACCGAGGGAGAATCATGGTTATCTTTCGTATATCCATTTCTAACAATAGTTCCAAGCTCTTTTAAGACGGTAACCTTGGAAATACCACCTTCCTCTAATATTTCACGCTCCGCGGCTTCAATATGTGTCTCTCCGGGCTCTAGCCCACCTTTAGGTAAAGTAAACCGTCCAAGATCGTTCTTTATTATTAGAACTTCATCCTTAGGATTTAACACTATTCCGCCAGCTTTTTGAACAATCTTCATATTATATGCAAATACGACCTAAGTAATTTTACGACGAATCGTAACGGGTTGATTTTTAATAATTATAGATTCTCTGACATATATAGATTTGGGTGTAGCTTTATATATGCGCCATGGGTATGCTCCTGTAACTTCATCTATTGATTTAATCTCAAATTGCTTAGGTTGTGGACGTAAACTTCTAACCTTTATAGCCTCTTCAATAGCTGCCTTATCAGATAGCTCTTCAGCCTCTGCCTCTATATAAATAGCATCTCTTCTCGGTTCATACATATAGATGACAATAGCAATCTCTTTTCTTTCTTTAATATTTAAGGAATGCCTGGAATCCTTGGAAGATACCCAATATAAGCAATTTTTATCATCAAACACATATGATACGGGCGTGACCCAAGGCGTTCCTTCTTTATCGGCTGTAGATATAACCATATCTACACATGCCTGCAAAACAGAATGAATTCGATCTTTATCGTCCATACCCTATAGACTATATATTTAATAGTAAATTTAACAAAACTATATGAATACATACTATTTGCCTGCTGTGCACTAAGATGTAATAATTAATATATGTCAGAGAGACTACTTATAAGACACGCGCAGTCCTACGCAAATAAACGAGACTTTACAGCATTTGGTAATGAAGATTCACCTCTAACTGATAAAGGGATTGGACAGGCACATGCTATCAACGGAGTTTTACGTGCAGAGTTTGGCATAGTCCCGGAAGAGTATGAGAGACCAGTGCTCGCATCAACCTATAGACGCCCGCAGCAAACAGCAGAGGTAGTAGGTTTTAGAGATATACACGTAAGCCCAATAATTAACGAATCTGATGTTGACGATGAATCGATGAACGGCCGAGACGTTATTGAAAAGCATGCTCAAGAAGTATGGGTTCCTGACAGTGTTAGAGCACGTGCAGGGGACTTTGTAGATAAAGTGCAGAGCGGCGAGCTAGATTACGAAATATACTTTTCTCACGGAATATTTATTGCTGCGGTTCTTTTAGAGTGTGACGTACGTTTAATTGAAACTGCAGTTGAATTTGATGAAAATCGAGGCTATGTACCGTTGCAAGCTGCAATAACCAAAGTTGAGCTTTAAGTGTAAAGATTCTTCCTCTAGAGCAGTGATGATCCGCTAATTACTTATGCATCTCTGCCGTAAAGTTCTATTTCATCAACTATTCTTATGTAATAAGCTTTTAGTTTATCAGCGTCAAAGGATAGGGGACAGCCAACGCGCACATCGGGTGGCTCACGTCTATCTGCACCCAAGCAACTGAGAGACCCACTAAGTACGGCCCGCTGATGATCGTGATCATAGACTACCAACTTTGGATTGGGTATAAATGGGCGTTTACTTCTTTCTGCTGAAGCTTGATTTAAAAATGCGGAACTTACTGCTTTATTGAGAGCCATATGCATAACTGCTCTTGCTAGAGCAGGTTGATAGGATCGTCTAATTGTATCCCAGTACTCTTCTGTAGAAGCAGCTAATTCCGGAACTGCCTTACCAATAATCAAAGCATTCAGTCGTGCCGTAGCAGACATACTCTTAGCTGAAAATATAGCTCCCTCTTTTAAGGTGTTTCTTACATCAGCAGTTCTAAATTTACTAGCTTGAACGCCATCGCGTTTTCGAGCAAATAGA
>JBIOIO010000012.1:0-13947 GCA_044449925.1 Saccharimonadales bacterium (SeqCode) | reverse complement strand
TGAGATAAACCTTCCTGCAAGGCAAGTACTACTTCTAAAACACCGCCATGTTTATTGATGCTGTATGGACAGATTAGACCAATCTTCATCTTATAAAATAGTATAGCACTAGTGTAGTCGCCCAAGAGCCCGCTTAAGCTTGGTTGGAACCAAAACGGCCGCTGACTTTTCATCTGCAATAACGCTTGGAGCATGATTTTCTACATCTACCGACGCCGATTCAAAATCGGAAAATATAATGCGCATATGTTGCTCGACTACGTGGTTATTGAAGAAATGATCGGCTTCTGCGGAAACATGCCAAACAGGCAGATTTATTTTTACTTTGCAGTTATCAAAAGTTAAAAATTGCGTTGATGTATAAGCCCATGTACGAATATCATTGATGTGCCATAGTTTTACTTCCATGTCCATAAGGCGCTTATAATCTTCAGGGGTTTTTGCCTCCTTAAATTTATGTTTGGCGTTATGTGTTCGACCATAAAAAGTACGTAAGACCGGTGTACTTACGAACGTATAGCGAAAAATGGTTGACGCAATTCTATATGACAACAAAACCGTGGCACCCAAATATGCATAGTAACGAGGTTTGCTAAACGTAAAGTCATCTTTATGAGCAAACCCTACAAGACTTCCAAAAAAAGTAACATTCTTAACTAGCTCAGGATATCTTTGCAGCATTCGGGTAGCTATAACAAACCCAAAGCTCATTCCGATAATAGCTACCTTTTTACGTCTAAATCTCAGCTTTATAAATGCGGCCAGATAATCCGCCAGATTATCGATTGATGGTTTTTTACCAATTGAGTAAAAGCTATCCATTCCTCCAAAACCTGGAAGATCAGGCATTGTGACGGCACCGTAACGATTAAACACCTGCATTAAGCCCCACCAGCGCTCCAAACTTGAATGATGACCGTAGACGAATAGCAATTCTGCAGTTTTTTTAGAAGGGGCGGGCATATGCAACATACGTCCCTCCAGCCCATTGATGTTTAAGGGCACGATATAGTCAGCTATGTCTTTAGTTACTTTGTGAGGCATCTTATTTTAGCTCAGTAATTTTGCTTATTTTATCAAAATATTGCTAATCTGTCGAACAGAAGTGAAAAAATGACACTTTAGTTGAACCGTTCACTTAACTAAGCTAAAATCAACTGATGTATTGGGGCGTGGCCAAGTGGTAAGGCACCAGTTTTTGGTACTGGCATTCGGGGGTTCGAATCCCTCCGCCCCAGCCATGATTTGACGAAATACTACTTTTATGATACTCTTTGCTTTATGTATACCCTCAGTGCATTTGTAGAAACGCGAACAACTCACCAACAACTACAAGCTGAATCCCCAGTTATTCCAGATGATCCAGAGGCAACGGCCAAATTAGCATTTTACTTCGCCAATAAGCGGGTTGCCGCTTCGGGTATAGTGGGTAGTACTTTGTATGATATTGCACACGACGGCATTGACATTGATGCCCACGACCGCCGTGACGTTGCTGTCGCTTCTTCGCGCATGTCTCTCGTTCAGGATCTTATGGATATGATAGTTGACACAGATATGGCTGAGGCAAGCGATTCAGAGCGCTTTGGCTTTATGAATACCGGGCTTGGCGTATTACTTGGCGCACAGCCTGATACTGAAGCAAGACCGTTGCGGCAGCGCGCAACGCTGCACGCCGCAAAACTTCTTCATGATACGATGATCGGCCGCGATACAACTGGCAGCAGTAGCGAAGTCCTGCATGAACTTGTAGCTGTTGCGCAAGAACAGCTTATAGCAACCGAACCGAGTCAACAGCTTGACGCGGCGCAACATCTCGGTGCAAGTTGTTGCGAAGCGATCGCAGTTTTCCCCGAAATTGTTGATGGAACAAGCTATCCATTCATGCGAAAAGTCGCTCGTCATATGGGGGCTTACTCAGAGATTCTTGACCATTTGTATGAAATTGATGAGGACATTGCCGAAGGTGCTACAACCTATGCGACATTACGACTAGCGGAAGAGGGTGATACACCGGCTACGCGCAAAGATATACACACCGATATGCTAAATGAGGCCAGCAGAGTCCGTCGGGCGATCATGCCTGAGCTATCACCATATCAGCGTCGTCGCTATAATGGCATGCTTAATTTGGCAGTATTTAAGTACCGTGTAGCTAACTGGCGTCGCATGAAAGCAGCCCGCCTCAGCCCGACAACGAACGGAGCTGAACAACTAGTAGGTGTTTAGTGCTGTTGATAATGGCCATCTACAAGTCTCTGACTGAAGTCGTTAACCACGAAGAGCACATTTATATCTGTTAATTGTAGTGCCTAGTGTTCCAACCGCAGGACACATCCCCAGCCAGATGCGACAGCTACATGTCCTATTTTGAGCTTTTGCATCTGTTATAGTTTCAAATCTGCCCAATTGGCAAGTCTTTAACGACTTCCCATGCATAGTAATCGTCTACGATTTGCTGTTTTATGAGCGAGAAGTTATTAGCTCGTATCTCCACACCCTCTAGAGATTTAGACTGCAACTGCTTATATAGTCCAATCTCGTCATCATAGGTTTTGGAGTAAGCTAGGGTAATGTGCGGCATGAAACGATCCGACCACTGGTTCTGCCAACGATCCTCTCCAACAACCGCAACTACTGCCTCGATGAGACAGTCATAGACACCTTTGAGCGGGTCGTCTGGCGTAAAGTGCAGGCAGGGATTACCACCCCATAACCACCATTGCCCGAGCATGAGCTTTGGCATCTGCATGATCGCAAATTTTGGCTCTAGTTTGGCCACTACTGCCAGCATCTCAGCCTCTGTAAACTCTTCTAGGAAGCCTACGCGCAAAACCGTGGCATGTAGCCATTCGTCGGGCACGGGCTTGTGTAAGCCAGGGTGCTGGAGAAGTGGTGCATATTTACTAACAAGCTCAGCTACCTGTGGTTGGTCGTTGAACAGAATATTGAAGTTCCAGTCGGTACGGCCAACCTGTGCTTTGTGTTTTATAAAGTGATCAATAGCCATATTACATCCATTCTACCCTGTTATGCTAGTATATGACTAGTTATTATGGCAAAACAAAAATACTTATTCCCAATCTTGGCGCTTATTGTAGCCAACATGCTGTGGGGCATAGCCACACCACTTATTAAGATTGGGCTTGAGACAATTCCAGTGCCTCTATTTATTTCTATACGGTTTTTTTTGGCGGCATTACTGCTGCTACCTTTTGCTATCAGAGTTTGGCGACCATTAAAGCGTAGTCAACTACTCTTGCTCATGCTGGCTGCAATTCTTGACATTACCTTGAGTGTAGCGGCACTTAATCTTGGACTCACCAAAACTACAGCCAGTAACGCAGGTATTATTTGGTTGCTAATGCCTATAATTCTTTTCGTCTTATCCGTGTCATTTCTAAAAGAAAAACTTAGCCTTAAAACTTTTATTGGCATAATGCTGGCCTTGGCTGGGTCATTGGTAATTATTGGCAAGCAGTGGAATGGTGGCGGTATGACTTCCTTGACTGGTAACTTGCTCGTTGTTTTGGCAGTTTTTCTAAACGCTATAGCTATTATCATAATCAAACCATTGACCAAGCGTTTCCATCACTTCCAAATTGCATTTCTGTATTACTTAATCGGTATTTTGCCAATGATGGTTTATGCCAGTACAAGATTTAGCGGTTGGCAAATAAGCCATACCACCGCACGAAGCTGGGCTGCACTATTAGCTGTCATCCTTACGGCCGCGGCAGCAAATCCGCTTTTTTACTACGCCCTGAAGTTTAAAACCGTACAAAATACTGGTGTCTATCTTTATCTGGACCCCCTGACGACAGTTA
This sequence comes from Saccharimonadales bacterium (SeqCode), assembly GCA_044449925.1. Classification (GTDB taxonomy): domain Bacteria; phylum Patescibacteriota; class Saccharimonadia; order Saccharimonadales; family UBA4665; genus JBIOIO01. The sequence continues at coordinate 10,120 of JBIOIO010000012.1, read as the reverse complement.
TTGGTGCTTGGTTCTTGCTGTCTGAGCGTCCAACGACGCTATTCTATGCAGGAGCGATTCTAGTGGTCGGCGGAGTATATTTAGTAGAAGTACGAACGAGAAAGCACAGTTATGCCTAAACATAAAAAACAAAAGTATGTGCATGCCACATTTCTAGCACTTATTGCCGCAGAAGCATTATGGGGAGTCAATAACTCCTTTATCAAGCTCGGACTCCGCACTGTACCATTACCGTTTTTTCTAGCTGTAACTCTACTTGGTGCAGCTTTACTTATTGCTCCTTTAGCTAAAAAGTACTGGCGACCTATGAGTAAGAAGGACTATGGCTTGCTTACCATTGGGTCACTTATTAGTATCACGCTTGGTAATGTCGTGTTGTTAATGGGGCTGAGAGATGTTTTTGTGTTTAGTGCTTCCTTAATAAGTCTGTTTAAGCCGTTAGTACTGCTGTTATTGTCGGTTGAGTTTCTGAAGGAACGCTTTGGTTGGAGAACTTTTTGGGGTATTATTATCGCTTTTGCAGGAGCAGCAATCGTTATAATGCAGCCCTGGGACTCAGGCTCATCTAACGTAACTGTAGGCATGCTACTCATTATTTTGGCTGCATTCTGCGATGTTATAGGGACCGTTATATTAAAGCCCATAGTAACTCGTTCAAACTCTTATCAAGTTACATCTATGCACTTATTTATAGGTGCTGCTCCTATTGCAATTTACGCACTACTAAACTTGTCATCAGTTGACTTTAAAGCTTTTGGCAAAGCGGGCTGGGCAGCTATCGCTTTTAATATTCTGTTTATAACGTTTGCCAATGTCCTGTACTACTTTGGGCTCAAGTACCGCAAAGCTCAGGATACGGGCGTTTTTCAGTATGTGTACCCCGTTGGCAGCCTTATCGGCGGTTGGCTCATCTTGAATGAAATTCCTAATATACGTCTAGCTATCGGGTCTTTGTTTATAGTCGGGGGCATTTATGTAGCGGAGTTTTATAAAGGTAGAAGATCTAGACCGAGCCTTGCATAAATTTCCACAAAAGGTTACTGACCTATGTGCTCAGCCATGAAATTCACTCAATACTTAACGTTTTCCCCAGTAGCCTCGTTCAATACGCCCAAGTATTTCATCAACAGCGTTATTTACGGCTTTCATAGCTTCTTCAGACTCTGCATCCTCATTACGATCTGAATGAAATCCCATAGCTAGTCCTCTATGCACACCTTTTACTACTCGCACTGCAATATCAGGGCTTAGTGCAAATAAGAAAGAAGGGTCTAGCCCTACGACAGAACAATGTCCGTAAGGGTCTGCCTCTGTAGCGTGCTTGGCTCCTAATATGTCAAAAATATTATCGGTCTGTCCGGCTTCCTGAGGCTCTTTTATACCTTGCTTAAGCCGACGAACCTCACCGGTTAATCTAGCTACCTCGTGCCTACTACTCCCTAGTTTTCTTTTATTGATTGCCAGAAGTGTCTCAAGTCTATCGTTGCCTAGGAGTGCCTCCTCTAATTGAGATGCTAGTCCATTGGCAGCAATTGAAGCTTTTTTGCGATCATCAAGAATCTTGGCAAGTAATTCTCTACTCGTCGTATCGCCAGCGACCAGACCCGATACCAGGCCCTCAATATCTACTTCTTCTAATAAATCACTTGTCTCTTTAGCAGGGGAAAGCTCGTCTTCGAGACTTCGCACTTGCTGATATTGTACCTCAGCGTGTACATCATCAAGAGAATAAATGGATAAAATATTCCCATCATAGGTCATACCTATGAAAGGTATATCCCCTCTACCGGCACGCTGCTCTTCGTTAAAATCGAGCGTGCCGTACTCATGTCTTTCAGCCACAAGCCCCCAATAAGCATTGTGTATATATCCGGTTCGCTGATCGCTAGGATCGCCATCATGAGCCCATATCATGGAATTACCTCGAGTAAGCGTAACGTAACCTCCTTCTTGCGCTGGCAAGCCTCTATCATCGTAAGCGAAAGTTTTATCGTCACCAGGTCTGTGTGCTTGGAGCTGAAGTTTTTTAGGTGCTCCTTGGTAATGCTCTTTTGAGCGCTCCATGCCCTGAATGTCTGAGGTATCAGTAAAATCACCTTTAATATTTATCATTCTAGGGGGCAAGCCAAAGTCTTGAACAATAATTGATATACCAATGCCACTTTGTTCAGTAACAATAGTCTCTAGGTTAATCTCTACCACAGGATGTGCGGTATCAAGACGTTCACTTCTAATGACTGACTCTTTTTGTCTCGTCAGGTCTGTATATGCTTCGCCATCACTATTGACAACTATAGCCCCTGTAACTGGATCTCCAGCATGGCCTGGTAGTCCAGGTGTAGAATATTTTTCTACTCTACCGTGCTCACTCATTTTGGAAACAATACATTATTAATGTTAATATGTCAAATATATATTCTCAGCTGATTCATGTTTTATATTCTATCAACAGAATTTGCATTCATAGATAGGCGTGAATCACTCATCTCCAGCCAAGAGTTATCAAAATCTCGAAGAACATTCACTTGTAGTAACAATCAACGATTCCTCAGGAATGCAAAATAGAAAGCTACATATACTAGAATAATTCCACTATTTACCATCAGCCGTTCCCAGAATCGATGTCTAAAGAAAAGTACATCTACAATTACTACTGTGGAAATCATAGCTAAGACATAAATTACAATTATCGCGTTTTTACTCATATGTTTATTCTACTCTTCATTTCAAATTATATGGTTAGCACGAAGCGTAGCAAAGTGCGAAAAGGTTCTTTACAGGCATGCTCAGACCTACTGTGCTGGTCACAATTTTGCAAGCAACGCATTTTTATATTTATGGCGTATTATTAAAGTGTATTAGCATATTAGTGGAGGTGTAATTTATGAGTAAAATGAATCCTGTTGTACATTTTGAAATGGGCTATGAAGACCGTGAGCGCATGGTCAAGTTTTATGAAACAGTTTTTGGCTGGAAAGGCCAGTCAATGGGACCTGAAATGGGTAATTATGTTGTCGCACAGACTACCGAAACCGATGAAAATGGTATGGTTCAAACAAAAGGAGCAATTAATGGCGGTTTTTACCAAAAAACAGATAATCCTCTAAGCCAAGTACCTTCAGTTGTTATTTCTGTCGACGACATTCAAGAGGCAATTAAGTCTGTTAAAGAAGCCGGTGGCAAAATCTCGGGAGGGATGAACGAAAAAGGTGAGCACACTATGGAGCCCCAGATGATCCCAGGCGTCGGCTTATGGATCTCTGCAATGGATACCGAGAATAATCGTTTTTCTATCTTGCAAGCCAGTTAGTAATAGCAAATCCAGATGTCTGAATATTGACATAAATTAGGTTTTACTTTATAACTAAAAACCAATGACAAGTCCGGAAGTACATCGCCTGAATATTACTGCATTTAGTGTGGAGCAAGACGGCGATAATGGCGTTGCGATTCAGGAAGGACTAGAGCTTTCGCCAGGCGATGAAGGAACATTTATTGATTTACATAGGAGCTTATGGCTTCCTGCCCCAGATATTGCAGCACCATTACTGGACCTAGACGCAGATGCCGCTCAACATGCTCGACGATATAATCATGGAAGATTACTCGCAGGTTCCTTAGCGCTTGAAGACGATCATCCTATTTATCATCTACAATTGGGTCGCGAAGAAGGCGTAGTCGGCCTACCAAGCGATCAGGCAATAGGCTCTGCCGTACTCTTAGCAATGTTAGACAACTCTCACGACTTCTCGCTGTTAAAACCATCCCGTGAAGCAAGTACTAGAACTCGAATCTTAGAATCTTCCGAGATATATAATGGCACTATACCTGGGACTGCATTTCTTATTCTGCTTTCTAAAGGCATAGAGATGAGGGTTGCATCTGGCCTGGGCACATCAATGAGAATCTTTTCCCTGAATTTCAATCCGGAATTAGACACAATTAATGTACTAGATATAGGCAGTGAACCGGAAGAAGAGGATTTTGACGATGAAGGTGAACAGGGAGGGGGATCTGACCGCGAACCCATACACCCAATCAAGCCTACAGGAAACTTAGACGCAGCTGCCGAGCGTCCCATAACAGAAGAACATGAGCTGGTGTCTGCCATCGGTTCTCCTATTCACTAAACCATGGTAACGAACACTATCTAGGTGAATCGTATCGAGCGTAATTATCCTTTGAAAAAACTATTTGCCATAACTGTATATTGCGACATCTAAAAGCCCCAGCGAACGATAATAGGTAATACTCCCACATTCGATAGAATCTTTCGTCATATTTAGACTTTATTTCTGGCCAACTTTTTTTAAAATTACTAGCCCAAGCCATTAAAGTTTTATCATAATCTGGACCGAAATTTTGCCAATCTTCCATGACAAATATATCTTCACTGGCTTTGCCAATTTGCGTTATGGAAGGCAACATACCATTGGGGAATATATACTTATGAACCCACGGCTCAATACTTGTATCTGTAGCATTTTCTGCTATGGTATGTAGCAGAAAAAGTCCTCCTGATTTTAAGCACCTGTTCACCACATTCATGAACTCTCTATAATTCTTGTAGCCTACGTGCTCAAACATCCCCACGCTGGCTATACGGTCATATTTACCCGTAATTTTTCGATAGTCCTCAACTAATACTTTTGCCTTTAATCCTTTTAATCTTGCCTTAGCTAATTTTGCCTGTTCACGGGATATAGTTACCCCAACACACTCGACGCCATACTTTTCTGCGGCGTACTCCATCAAGCTACCCCATCCACATCCTATATCAAGTAGCTTCATTCCCCGCTTTAATTTGAGTTTTTGGCAAATAAGATCCAGCTTGTGTTCTTGGGCCATATCAAGAGTTTTTGCATTTTTCCAATAGCCACAGCTGTAAACCATACGTTTATCAAGCATGCCTCTAAATAAATCATTTCCGGCATCGTAATGTTGCTCGCCTACCTGAAAGGCTCGGCGAGTAGATTGCAGATTACTAAACCGTGCACGTGCTCCAGCTAATAAAATTCTCCAATCTCCTCTTACTTTTTGATCTAGTTTTGCTCGTAATATATGCTCAAAGAACTGGTCTAATGCTGGAGAGTCCCACCATCCGTCCATATATGCTTCCCCCAGACCCAAGGAGCTCTTTGCTAATACTCTTCTATAGAAGTTTTCATTATGTACTTTTATATCCCAGGGCCGACTGCCATTTATCTGAACGTCAGCAGAACTAAGTAGCGATTTAACTGCTTCTTTTGAACTATTAACCTTACTCATAAGATTTCCTATGGCGATATTGTATGACATTTGCAATTAGAAGCCAATACTGCAGGTATGAATCCTATTTTTACTATGTAGGCCATAAGAATACGTATTCAATAGTACAAAACTTAAGTATTTCCTCTAATTGCACATAAAGCTAATTGGTGTTATATTTGTCCTAAATGAGCGAATATACACCAGTGGCAATAGCTGAATTGTACCCTGACGCACCTCAGGCTGCATTTGATAAATTAGAGCAAGCTTTAAATATGGTTTTGCCCGGTAGTGATACCCATGAGCGTTATCTTGATGTCGGTGAAGTTGGCTTAGCCGCTGTCATCGCCGTCGACCCTCCCGTAGAAGCACATAACTATAGTCCATTTGATCCAACAACCCCTAGCAGACTAGCTTTCATGGCAAACAATCAGGACTTACGACCAAGTGCGTGGGAACCTAAAAGTACAGACGAAACAGTGCTGGGCGGCCCAATACCAATAGGTATGGGCAGGTTTACAGCCTTTGCGATTGCCAAAGTTAATTGGATTGCTATTAGCAACGATGTTCAAAGTTACAATGTTGATAGAGCTAGCATTGAACCGGGAGCAGTAGGAATCGCAGGCGGAATATGGAACGCAGGTTCTCTAGAAGCGGTAAGTGGTCTATGGGAAGTACACGATCATATGGGAGTTAAACTACTCGAGGCGGAAACTTACAAAGAGGTCGAGGGAAATGATCCAGAGAGAACTGCCGACGATATTGCGGCAGACGTTGAAGCAATTATCCACAAAATCAAGTCCTTCCATGAAGGCGTATCTGCAGCCGACCTTAGCCGGGAAGACGTCTTTAATGTGTTACGAATGCTTGACGGATACATGGCTCGTTACTTGCGAACCCCAGAAGAAGACTGACAAAGTGTTTGCTATTGAGACTGAGATTCAATAAACTCATCTAGTCCGGGCATCGACAAAAACTCAAGAACCTCAATTGCATTGCCAGGTACTTTAAGATGAGGATGATCCCTTAATGCTTCGATGATTGTTCCCTTAGAGTCTCCTTCCAATATAGCGTACCCCGAAACTGGAGTATGGCCTTCTCCCACACCTTCGGCCGTAATACTATTTACTACCTGAAGTGGCATGCCGAAATCTACATCTACGGTTTTACTTGTTTTGTCCTTCCACGACATCCACTCTTCCATACTAGCTTTCATATCTTCTGGGCTAGCGCTGGCCATCCGTTCACTAGCAGGTACTTTCGATACATAGAGAACCATAAACTTCGCCATAGTAATACTCCTAATTATTTAATGAATGAATTATAACCCTTATACTAAAAAAGCTAAGTGCGAATATCCACCTGTGCCATAGATATATGACGACGCGGCCAAAGCAGCACCATTAATATAGTGAAGAAAAAGACTAAGTCACCAACAGCCGATATCGGTGTTATAACCTGTCCTGTTATCAGCTCAACTCCACCCGTGAAAAAACCTACGCCAACGTACACCAGTCCTAAGCCTAGCGCAGTAAGTACGGTCTTAGGGCGTGTTTCCTTGGTAGCCGATCTTAGAAAATATACACCGACGGGTATAAACAGGCTCAGAAACACCAGCCCAATCACTACAGTCGAAAATGTTGGATCACGGTAGTTGATAAAATTATTTGAAATCTGTAGTGTTGCATTAGGTATCGCATATGCCCACGAAATGAGGCCAACTGCTGTAATTGGAAGAACAACTTCACTTAATTTGATATGTGAGCGCAGAAATAGACACCATACAACTGCAGCCTGAGCTACCATACTGCTATATATAAAGAATTCGCCTACGTGATATGTAAAACGAATGGTGCTAGGGTCTAATGTAAAAAATGTTGGTATTGCTAACCAGGCCTGCCCAATCCCCATTAAGAGCGCAAACAAAGCAATGTATTTGGATAGCTCACTTTTTGTTAATTTATAGGTATTGAGGCTCCGATAAGAGAGTAACAAGCAAGCTATCGAGCCGACAAACCAAGTAATAGAATTCAAGGGCACGCTTGAGATGGGGGTCATTTGCTTTATTATATGCTACGCATAAACTGTATACGACAATATTATTTACCGTAAACGCCTTTTATGCAGTTGGAACAAAAAAATTTAAGCTTAAGCGGCTATATAGGTTACACGCCAGCCTTAACCGAACATACCGGCCACGCTCCCCAGCCTTGACGTGATTGCAGAATTTGGGCCCGAGCTATTTGTTCATCTCGGCTGGCTTGACTTGGTAGTCCACTACCACCAACTGCTTCCCAGCTACCTAAAGTAAATTGAAGTCCGCCATAAAATCCGTTACCTGTATCTATAGACCAGTTACCCCCGGATTCGCAAGCTGCAATTGCATCCCAAACACTACCTCCACTCACGGGCGGAGAAGTAGGTTGAGAATTAGTACTAGCATTCGATACGTCAGCAGCTGGAGTCTGAGTAACTTCTGACGCAGTTACTACAGGAGCTGGCGGCACGGGAGCTTGGCGAGGCTCCAATACTTCGCTTGCGCTCGGTACTCTCAATTGCTGCCCTGGATAAATAATATTAGGATCGCTAATACTCGTATTTGCGTCATACATTCTATCCGACGTCGTGTTGTTGTCCGTAGCTATTTTCTCTAGATAATCGCCCGGATGCACTGTGACCATTGTTGGTGGTGCTGGGGCCGGTGGCGTGACAACCGAGGCCGTTTTTGCTACCTGCGTACTTATTGATGTTTTGCTTTTAATATTCTCTGTATTGTTAGTGTGAGAGTTTAGCGGGTGAGCGCCAAACGAAATTGTTGAAATGCCGACAATTGCAGCAATAGACAAATTTAATAACATTAATTACCCTCCTTAAACCCCAAATTGTGTTAGCAAGTTGATTATTATTCTTTTAAAAATAGCGCCAACAGGGGTGGTAAACGTGCCTCTTACGTCTCACAATAAAAAGCACGAAGTTCTAGCATAACCTGCATTAAATTTCATGTCAACAATCGTTTCAAATCATCTATTAAAATATAATGTGGAAAAATTGTTAAATATATCACAGAAGAATTCTTATGTTTACTATACTATTGATAGTGGGTCTGACTGTAATCAGTAGTGTTTACAAAATGGATTGAAAAGGTAGTATTCTCCTGCTTCTTATAATCCGAACGGCAAGCACTTAAAAATAGTCGTCCCATTAATTAGTTATAACCATCCAAAGTTGATGGTAGTTGAGGTTTTTATGTCATTACGACCAAATAATCTAGGCCGTGAGTCTTCACGTGCTGCGTTAGTCGGAGTTGGGCTACTAAGTCTAGTAAACTATGCGGGCAATGATTCGCTCCGTCCGGAAAATGTAAATTATCAAGCTAACCCCGAGCCTCATGTAGTTCATATTGGATCAATGGCCTTGGATGCAAGCACTACACCTCACGCCTTGAAAGTAGTTAAGGACTCCCACCATTCCAATGTTACCCACCCCAAACATTTGACGAAAGCTCAGATTGCGGCTCGCGAAGTTAGTCCAGCAGAATTTGCAGCGTGGTCTAAAGTAAACGTGTGTGAAGAGGGAGGCAATTGGCATGTTCGTGGTTCTACATATGCCGGAGGACTAGGAATATCCGTAGTTAATTGGCATGCATACGGAGGTGATTACTACACAGCTTCCGAAGCAGATGCTACACCAGCAGAGCAAATTGAAATTGCTGAAAAAATACAACCAAACCCTCCCGACCAACACGGTTGTGGAAACGGATGGTAAGAAATGATATCACTACTTTGACTTGATTATTATTACTAAATATAGTTTAATATAGTATCTATATGTTAGTAGTTCCAAAATTTGTTGGTTATGAACGACCGGAAGGCCGCGAAGCTGGCCATCCAGAAGTTCGAGTTCGAAAATACACCGCTGAAAAGTTTGGGATTCCAGCTGTTGATTACGATAGCCTTGCACGCTTATTCTGGGATGAAATAAAGATCGACAGGGAAGTGATTCCTATTATCTCAATATTTTCCAGATTCTACGACACTGAAAGAGAATGGCTGAGTCTGCAAGCGTTGCATAGCGGCGTAGATAATTATTCATATAGAACTGGAAGAATAATACATGTAAACGCAGACGGCAGAAAAGACAGGAAAAAGCCTCTAAAAGAAGTACCCAATGGGCACGTAATGTCCTCTGTCATGATCCAGGCGGCTGCGTTAGCTGCAAAACACAGAAATGAGGGCATAAACTCTGGAGATATTACTCGAAGCGAGACAATACCAGTATTAGCTGGCATTGGGGGCTATGCTATAAGCGGAGGAGACCCTGGATTTCTTATTGCAGGAACTGTGGCTGGTGCAGTTCAAGGTGCGCGATTATTACATACAAACTCTAAATTATTAAAAACCGAGGCCGAAGAACAGCTCTACGAGTTGGACATCTTTCATACTAATGATATAGATTGGCCATCACACTACGACCGCACGCATTCAGCACAAGACACTTAAAGTGAACTAGGGGTATACTATTAATAAGTATGGCTCTTCAAATTGATGACGAAACCGATTTCAACTATCTAGTGCCTCTGTCTCCCACAGATGGAAGCCTAGTATTTATAAATGGAGATAGCAAAATGGCAAATCTTCTTTTTTATCAGGTTAGAAAGCAAACAGGAGAGCATATCGATAAGATAGATGTAACAGGGGCCATACTTATGTCGCTAGAAGATCTAAAGAATTATCGCAATGCAATTTCGGAGAACATTGAAGCTACTGAGAAACGTGAAAAATGAATTGTTGATTTATATCACAGTATGTATAGCCACTAATTTGCTACGATTATCATCATGATTTTGGTGTTTAAAAAAATATGCAGATAGCTG
>JBIOIO010000011.1:0-14324 GCA_044449925.1 Saccharimonadales bacterium (SeqCode) | reverse complement strand
TCATTCAATAAAGGGTTGGCTGTAGTTCTACTAAAGCCAGCTAGATTTGCTGTCTGTTTGGTACGTTGAAATTCCGATATGGCAACTCGCTGATTTTTATCAATACCAATAGATGCTAGGGCATTCCTTAGCTGAAGTGCTTGCTGTTTGCCAATTTCATTAAGAGGTGCACCAGACTTACCAAATGCTGCCCTTGTAAGGCGATTAGCGTCTGTCTCACCATGACGTATGAGTAAATATTTCATAAATTTTTGTGGCTAAACTAAAGCAAACGTCTTGCTTTGAAGTTTCGAGGCAACACGTTCATAAAGTTCTGCAACTTTTTCACCGTCTCTATACCTGTGATTGAACTGGGTGAGAGACATACCTTGCAGTTCTTTATACAGGGACAGATACATAAGTCTTGATAATTCTTTGTTCCACTCTAGTTTTGGGTAAGCCGAAGCAAGAGCTCCCATTGAACAACGTGGCTCTCCATCACAACCCATCCCTTCCACTTGCCAACCATAATCTCTAATGTACTGGGCAGCATCGATAAATATATTCGCTGCTTGCTCCCGCAAGTCGTACTCGCTCATAAGATGATTATACCATTAAGAAAAAGACCTCGGATTTACTGAGGTCATTCTTATGTTTGGTGAACATTACCTGACGTGTTCCGAAAATCCTGCTATCGGGCAGTGGTTGATATTGCTAAGTAAATCGAGATTGGTAAAAGGGTTCTAGGAGGTGATATTTCAGGTAAGGTCTGGTTAGGGATTTAGCCTGTGTCTTGTGACCATCCCATTCGGTAATGTGGTCTCCTCCGTCATTGCTGGGTAATGACTATCAAATGGTTTAACTAGATAATGTACACCAGTTGTATGGTCATATTCATCCGCTACTAAGCCGTCGATGCCCTCTGTCGCCATACTTCCACCTCTTTGAATCCTATGCCCGTCTGGAGTTTCAAATACAGGCATGTCTGGATGACCTGCACCCTCTATTAATCTTAAAGGTAATCTTACTAGTTCTTCGGGGATAACTCTAGGTCGCTCGTGTTCTCCCATTTGAGACAGAAGTGGTTCGCTCATAATAAACTCCATTAACTAAACATTGTCTACCATTAGCATAGTATAGTCACCTCGTAATGCAAGCGTAAGCAAAAAGGTAAGATCTGATTCCTGTATCTGGAAGCTTGGTGCGCCTACTGGATTATAGGTGGAACCATTTAGTGCCTAGCTTATACCTACTTCAGAAGAGATTAACAAATTTAGGTATTACTCTCTCCAATGACATTCTGAACACCTTTTACAGTTTTGGCAACTAATGCGTCTGGGGCTTTTTCAATGAATTTAGTTTTTCGGCTACTTACGTCTACACTCCTAACATGAAAAGGCAATATTGCGCCGTTGGTTTTTAGTCCCTTAAGCACTATCTCATAAGGCAAGCCCTTGATTTTACTCGTTATTGGGCAGATGACCGCTAAATTTGTGTGCTCTGCCAGCTCTCTCTGTGAAAGCACTATTACAGGTCTTCGTCCTGACTGTTCGTGACCAATCCTGGGGTCAAGTATCATCCAAACTATATCGCCACGTTCTGGTACGTAATCCGTACTAGTCATTAATTATCTCGGCTCCGACGTCCGGCCCCCAGTCAATTTCTCCATGAACATTTTCTGGAGTTACACCCTCTAGCATCTTCTCTAAGGTAAAGTCATCTTCCGGTTGTACAGGGGTCAGAACAATGGATTGACCACTTAAGCTGACGACAAGTTGCTGGTCTAGCTTAAGTCTTGCAGCCTTGATGATTTTCTTAGGCAAACGAACACCAGCGCTATTGCCCCATTTTTGCAGAGATTGCGTTGCGACAGTTTTATTACTCATATATACAAGTATATACAAATAAAATTATATGTCAATGCTTTAAGTGGCTAAATTGGTGCGCGTACTGGATTATAGGTGGAACCATTTTATGCCAAGCTTATATCTTCTCTGTGAAAAGTTAGCTGGTTTCGGTGTCGAACTGTCTAGATAGAACTTTTACTTGTTCAAGAATTTATCTGCGTAAGAACTAAGAACACCATTAATCATGGGCTGGTATTTAGTATTGTGCTTCTTTGCATATTTCTTAAACAGATCGAGGCTGTTTTTATCGACAGCTATGGTGATCTTTTCCTTTTCTCCTTTACTTACGAGCTCCTCAGGAGATGGTAAGAAATCGCTAACAATAGTTGCGTTTTCTAGAGCATCATTAATATCTGACGGAGCATCTGTGTAGTTAACTGTGTTGCTCATATATTGTCTTTCCTTTCCGCCAATATCCAGCACCAATGATGCGAATATGACCGTTTCTTATAGTAAACCTAACTGTGGCAATACCACCGTTAACAATTTTGCCAATACAGAAGTATCTCTTTTCTACAGTCGAATGACTTGTGTCGAGCAAGATCACTCTTTTCTTATCAAAAAATGCTTCCTGAGCTTCGTAGAATGATAGTCCGTGCTTTTCTAAATTTGATGCATTCTTGCTATCATTCCATTCAAAGTCCATACATACTATTATACATACTATTATATGGGTTGCAAGTCATTTCCTTAAAAACAAAATCCCCTATACTGGATCAAAAAGTCAAAATTGATGCAGCATTATTAGCGAAAGTGTAACCGCAGTACAGAGCTAGAATGTATGTCTATAGGCCTACGGCGTTTACCCCGTACGTGGCTTGGTCTGCTGTGAACTGGTCATATTCCAATTGGTCGATGAGCCCCTGACGAGAGAAAGATTCGGTACTCATGTACTCCTGCGCTTTCTTCGCCGCTTGCGCGTTCCAATCTCCGTTAGAGTTGTCGGCGCCATAGGTGGCGTCCGCGGTAGAAAATTGGTCATATTCCAACTGACCAATCAGCCCATCGTGTGAAAAGGCTTCAACCGATAAGTATTGCTTGGCTTTGACAACGGCATTTTTCTGACTTACCGTTACGGCAGCCGCGGCTACAGCAGCGGCCTTTGCTTTTGCCGCGGCATCAGCTGCCGCCTTGTTTTTAGCAGCCGTAGCGGCAGCGTCAGCGTCGGCTTTAGCCTTATCGGCAGCTGCTTGTTGCTGCGCGGCTATCGCGGCGGCTGTATCATCTGCTTTCTTTTTCGCGGCTGCGGCTGCGGCGTCAGCTTTTTTCTTGGCGGCGGTTTTTTCTTGCGCTGCTACTTCAGCTTTAGTATATCTATGTATCTTAAACACCTGTTCTGTCCGTTTGCTACCACTGACCACGACTACTTTTAGATTATTGTCACCTTCTGTTAGCTTTACGTTATCGCTAAATTTATCGCCAGTTACGTTGGCTTGCACGCCATTGACGGTTACCTTAGAACCGGGGGGCGAAATTGTGCCTGTCAGTTTATAAGAGTCGGACTTAACTGAGGCCAACGAGCTAGTAACAAGAACAGTTGGCGGCGCAAATATCACGAGGAGCGCTATGAAAGCTGCAAACGCCGCCAATGTCGCGAACGTACCCTTTTTCTTTGTACTTTTTGACCACCTATCCTGCCGCCACAAGAGATACAAACCTATTGGGAAAAATACTACTAGTAGCGCTATGATTAGCCATTTTGGAACAGTTCTGAAAGTCATGGCATATACTCTTTCCTGAAACTTCCCTGAGATATTGTTGAGTATGATTATAGTACGTTACTCAATAACTACAATAGAAAACCCCGTGCGTTTAATAACTCTTGATTGGCACAGCACTGTTTTTGAAAGTGAAACGATACATATAGTAGCCGGGCGAAAAAAATAAGCCTTGCTGAAGCTGCATCTGTGTGTGAGGTCTCATACGTTTATTCTAACTCTTTCTCTAACCTAGTGAAGATTATAACCTTCACTTCAATCTGTTAACTAACAATTTTGACTCTCTTGGCCTATCATATCGGATGCAGGCTGGAACCGTCAGTCTGATTAATAAACAAAAGCTCCCGATTAAGGGAGCTTCGGTTAGAGTCTCGTTTGGTGCGGGTAAAGGGACTCTAACCCTTGGCCTCGTCCTTGGCAAGGACGCGCTCTAAACAACTGAGCTACACCCGCATGCTAAAACAAGATGTAATTATAGCAACTCAAGCTGTTGGCGACAAGCCAAGTAATAGCTCATCACCACCCGATTTAAACTGTGAATACGTCACAGAATTAGGTGGAGCTTCGACTATATAAGATTCTGCGATAGCACTCTCAGCGTCTTGCTCCACTGGTGCGAGCGAGAAAATGAGCTTAAGGTCAAATTTGAAGTTTGAAAACAATCCCGTATAGCGATCAGCGGCATCTGTTACTACCCTTGCGTTACGATTTACAGTACTTATTAACCCACCATTTCGCTCAATAACTACATCTCGCAACGCTTTATCTTCCATAGGCCAAATGTGCGGTAATTCCAGTATGCGATCTACAGTTTCCTGGTCACGCAAGTGAAATAGAAGATTTGCGGCAGACATTGGAAACCTAGGATCTTGATGACCCCTCTGCTGATTCCACCATGTAGACATATTCAAAAAAGTAAGTACTAATGGATTTATGCCTTCGAAGATATGGGAGCCAGTTACCATAGCTGGTCGTTCGGTGTCTAATTTGCCCCGGGCTTTCATCATGGCATCAATCCATTTTTCAGGACGTAGGGGACGACTATCGGCATCAAGCGCAACAAAAGGTTCAAGTGCACGCTCACCGAGATGTTGAATGGCAAACTGTAGTGCTGGTAGTTTGCCTTCTTCTGAACCTCTCAGAACACTTACTCCAAAGTCTTCGGCTATCTCTGCTGTATAGTCTGTACAGCCATTCGGTATAACTATTGGCTCTACATCTCTCGGTAGAGCATCTAGTGTATTGGCTATATGGGCTGCTTCATTACGAGCAGGTATTAGGACAGGTACACTCATAAAGCGCATACTATACTAGAAAATTGATAATATTGCAATGTTTGGTGGCTCCTCTCGGACTCGAACCGAGGACACAAGGCTCTTCAAGCCTCTGCTCTACCAACTGAGCTAAAGAGCCACAGATTATCATTTTACGGTATATAACAGATAGTAACAAGTTGAAATCTGCTTATATTTTCGTGGTGGAGATACGGGGACTCGAACCCCGGACCTCCTGCATGCCATGCAGGCGCTCTAGCCAACTGAGCTATATCCCCATGTATCCGTTATTCATTACTACTTACTGAGATAATGTATTGTAGAATTTTAACAAATTAACAGGCTTATTGAAATTTTGTTTAACTTATAGCCACCCACTGACAGTTTGTGCTAATACTACGACGGATAATACACTTACTACTGCTACACAAGCGGTTGCGACAGAGCGGAAAATAGGACCGTTTGCGGCTTCCCCTAGTAGCGACTTCTTATTTGCCAAGATTAGCACATAAACCAATAGTAAAGGTGTGATGATACCGTTGAGAGCAGCCGTGTTGATTAAGGTTGATATAAGGTTGCCTGGTATCATAGCAATCGTGGCGCCAGCTATGATTTGGGCGGTAAACAGTCCTAGAAAAATGGGTGCTTCCCTAAAATTCTTACTTACGCTTCTCTCTGAACCCATCGCTTCACTAACTGCATAGGCAGTCGATAGTGGCACTATTGCTGCTGCTAGAGCACTTGCACCAAGTAGACCAATGGCAAACAGCTCTGTGGCTAGGGGACCGGCAATCGGTTTAAGCGCTACTGCAGCTTGACTCGCACTTGCGAGCGGGGCACGAGTCCTTATAGCTGCTGCGGTTGCAATTATTATAAAAAGACTTATCAGATTAGCAAAAATAGTACCGGCTATGGTGTCTATGCGCTCACGTTTGTACTCATTTGGCCCTATACCCTTGTCTGCGACAGCAGAGGCAATATAAAACTGCATGAAGGGGGCAACAGTTGTACCTATAAGCGCAACACTTAAGTACAGAAAGCCCTTAGAAGTTAGCAAATGTGGCCAAACAAGATTACTGGCTACTTCATGTAGATCCGGATGGGATAGTACTGCTGCAATTGGGTATGTCAGAAAAGCTAGTGATAAGACTAAGAAAAAACGTTCGGCTCGACGATAACTACTAAAGACAACCAGTCCCCAAACAACTACTGCTGCAATAGGAACTGAAATATATCGACTTACATGGAAAAGTTGAAATGCAGCGGCTATACCAGCAAATTCACTAACAACAAGTCCAACGTTAGCAATAATAAAAGCGACAATTGCCAGTGACGACATGCGAATAGAAAAGTGCTCCCGTATTAGCGACCCAAGTCCTTCGCCTGTATAGGCACCTAGTCTGGCACACATTTCTTGAACCACCACCAGGGCAATTCCTACTAGCAACATAATAAAGAGAGTGCGATATCCAAACTGAGCACCAGCAGAGGCGTATGTCGCAATACCCCCTGCGTCATTTCCGGCGTTAGCAGCAATTAAGCCAGGTCCTAGAAGTGCCAATCCAATTAAGAATTTGGAGCGTGTCCCCTTTAACCTTCCTAGCATCGATCGTGTCATGAGAATATCCGTGGAAAATGAAAACGCCCTGTTTCGGGAAGTAGGGCGTCAATTATGTCGTCAGCTAGAATTCTGCCGATGGGGCGATTCTTTTCATCCACTACGAGTACAGATGTACTTCGATTAACGATTAGGGTGTCCGCTACCTGTTGAATATTATTTTCAGGTTCAACAGTTCTTGGAACTTGATTACTTATAAGCTCATGAAGCGGTTTATCTGGGTCGGCTACAAATAGATTTACAAAGTCTAGATCGTAAAGCAGTTTACCCTTTTCGTCAGTGACAACTACTGCTGTTGCCATGGTTATATCATCATCACGGTTTTTCAAGCGTTTGGTTAGTTCTTTAACTAGCTCTGTATCTTTTGCGGTAATAATAGCAGTGTTCATTATTCCACCCGCTGTCATTTCATTATGCGACAGCACTGATGTAACTAACTTAGCATTTCTTGCAGGCATCCTTGCTACAAGCTGCTCACGTAATTGTCCATCTACATACCTAAGGGCGTCTGCCGCTTCATCCGGTTCCATTTCTGCCAAATAACTTGCGGCGGCATCGGGAGTAGATTCTCTAAGCAAAGACTCGAGTTCTTCCGGATGCATTTCCTCTAACGCATCAGCGGCTTGCTCAATAGTCAATGAGTTAAGTAATTCTTGACGCTCGGCCCTTCCAAGATCTTCAAGTAAATCTGCAAGCTCAGCCGCCCTTAATCTCCTCAGATGCTTGCCGCTAGCACTTAGTCTTAGATTATATTGACCATCAACTTGTCCGAAGCTTTTTATGGAGCCCCAGTCCAGTACTGCCCTTAGTGATGGTTTGGTTCGCCATCGGACTGGACCAAGTCGTCTAAGTAAGGATGCGTAGCTTATATCAACACCAACTAATCGAGTTTTGTTTTGCGTAGAGGTTAAATACAGATCTGCTGCCCGAACAACGCGAGCTCCTTCTACGTCTACCAATTGGTGGTCTAGAACTTCTTGCACGAGTCTGGCTTCTCCGGAACGTGGCTGGAAATCTCTGAGATCGAGTCTGGCAGTCTTAAGATGTACTTTCCGTGCCTCAATTGAACCGATCTCCTGGGCTGGAGTCCAAACAATTCGTCTACCAACCTTAACGAGAATGCCACTTAACGGAGGATAGCGCTGTTCTCTGTCCCAATGACAAACGAGATCAACTAGTGTGCCTACTTCTTGACCGTCTTTATGTAGTACAGGTGATCCAATAAGTCCGGCCACAGACAATAGAGACTCTTTTGGAAGAGTGCTCTTGCTTTGTGGTGAGGATACGTTACTAAACATACACTTGTACCTAACATTGATAAATATCTAAAACTAAGCAAATAATGATTGGCTTAAAAGATTATGTTCGTGCGCGCCCACCCGGGCGGCGGGTTAATAGGATTTTTGTTTTGCCTGTTTGTTACACGCGCCGCATTGTTGCGCACGATTCACTACTAATAATAGATACTTATGGCTATTTGTCAAGCTTTAGCGGGACGATTTTAAGAAGTTCGGGCAAGTTTTTTTTGAGCTAAAAACGTAGCTGAAAATACAACTGAAAGATAAAGGATTCCTGATTCACACGCAGAAACGATTGCCAAATGCTTAATTAAAACTAAGGTTGTCCCACTAACTAGAGTTAGTAGGATTATTCCATAATTAAACTTCAGTCTAGCTTTTGATGGAGATATAACTAGAAATAAGGAGCTAATGATACTTATAACGGCGACCATGATGTGTAGTGTTAATAACATAATTTACGACCCTCCTCTTGAGTGGTGTTCACTGCTTTCCTTTTTAAGATCTATTTCCGATACTTTAAGTTCTCCAGCGCGTGGAAGTATATAACCGGCTAGTATAAAAGCTAGAATTACGGCAAAACCGCACATTATGCTGGGAATACCCCTTCTTGTTTCTGGTCGAACGAAATTAGCTAATGCTACGGGGACCAGGAAGACTAGATATCCGACAATGAGACCACGAACAGTTTCCAGTTGTTTTCTATGACTGGCTCCGGATTCCATCAGCTTATTAGCCCAATATGCACCTAGACCAATACCGATAAACAACCAGCCAAAGTAGTAAAGGCTGTAAAGACCGCCTAGAGTATTGCCTATCTGGAAGATAACGTAATTTCCAGTACATTGGTGTCCGTTTAGTGCGGAGTGATAAAGGCTAAATACTCCAACATATCCTGCCATAGTCGCATAAGCAGTCGCAACTAATTTACGATTAGGCTTGCCTGCTAGGACGTGCATAAGATGGATACCTAGCGCCGGCAAAATGGTTATTGCTACAAATCCAACCCTTGACCACTGTTCAGCTGGGATTCCATATCCGGTACATACGAAATACTCGGCTAATTGGAAGACGCCTAGACATACAAAAATTGACGTTATTAGACGTGCGGCAATCGTCATCTTATAGCGCCAAAGAGTGTAAACGGCAAGAGCTCCCTCTATAGTGAGCGTCGCCAGCATCACCGGCGGCGAGAAACAATTAAGAGTCGTCCCCTTGCTCTTGCTCATATTACGAATAATTATACCACCCCTGCCTCAAACCTGCTCTACGCAGTCTCAATCTACGTAGTGTTTGGAACCCTCGCAAAACTCCAAAGCGTCCCATGACATCCTAACTAGGAGATTTTTTGTTTCCTCTTTATTTTCGAATGTCATATACATTATACCATGAGCATTGTTTACGCAAAATATTTTGTCAAATTTTAACAAATCATTGTAAATAATAAACATATTTATAACATCATACCCCTGTAAAAAACTGATGTTCTAATATATTTTACTGTTACATAATAAACCCATACCGTACCTGCTTTAACGGTAAATGGGGTATCGACTATGTAGATTTATAAGTGACTTTTTCTAGTCAAGCAGGGCAAGAAACTCTTTTTCGCTGATTTGTTTAGTTCCGAATTTATCGGCTTTTACTAGTTTGGAAGCTCCGACGTTTGCACCCACGACTAAGTAATCGGTGTCTTTTCCGACAGAACTTTGGAAGATTCCACCTCTTTTTCGTATCTCTTCAGCCGCGGCCTCTCTACCCATCGATTCTAGACTGCCAGTAACAGCAAATCTTTTATCATCCAGTGTCCCGCCAATATGCTCAACTGGTTTTGGCCAAATACTGTTGCGTTTAAGCTTTTCTATCAAGGCTTTGTTTTCATCCTCGGAAAACCACTCGACAATCGATTCGGACACAATTGTGCCTACACCTTCAACCGCCTCTAGCTCTTCCTCTGTGGCTGAAGCTATGGCCTCAAACGTACGAAACGTGTTGGCAATATCTGTAGCAGTTTGTATTCCGACGTGTCTTATCCCTAGGCCATATAGAAACCTGTTCAGAGGCGCACTCTTCTTTGCCTGGATAGCAGACACAAGTTTCTGGGCAGATATATCTGCAAACCGCTCCAGTGGCGTCAGCTGTTCAGGCTTTAGTGAGAAAATGTCGGCAATATCGTTTACTAATCCAGCTTGCATTAGGGAAATTACATTCTTCTCGCCGAGTCCTTCTATGTCTAACGCCGACTTGCTTGCAAAATGCTCAATCCGCTTCCACGACCTGGACGGACAGGCGTTATTAGGGCAACGCCATACGGCGTCTTCGGCTTTTAGCTTTATAAGCTTGGTGCCGCAATCCGGGCAGACTTCGGGCATCTTAAATGCTTTTTCGCTTCCGTCTCTCAAAGATAGTAGAGGTTCAACAACTTCGGGGATAATATCTCCGGCCTTATGGACTATGACAGTATCACCTATTCGAATATCTTTTCGTAGTACCTCGCCTTCGTTATGAAGAGTTGCCATTTGGACTGTGCTTCCGGCTATAACTACCGGCTCTAGTAAGGCTACGGGAGTAGCAGCACCGGTCCTTCCTATTGATATAAGGATATTCTTTACTTTTGTAGTTGCTTGCTCTGCCTGATACTTAAGAGCAACTGCTCCCCTTGGTGCTTTGCCTACTACACCGAGCCGTTCAAAGAGATCACGGTCGTTTATCTTAATAACTAAGCCGTCGGTATTATATGGAAGTTTTAGCCGTTCTTCTTCCCAGTAATGAGCTTCATCCATTACTGCCTTAACGCTAGGCAGACATTTTGCCTTGGTATTAGTTAAGAAACCTAGTGAATGCAAAGCTTGATAAGCAAATTCAAAGCTAGGAATTTCTCGGGCATTTTCCCTGATTAGATCGTATGCTCTAAAGTGCAGCTTTCTGGCACTTACAAGGCTAGGGTCAAGCTGGCGTATTGTTCCGGCCGCCGTATTTCTAGGATTCATAAAAAGCGGCAGATCATCTTTCTTTCGCTGCTCATTTAGGGCATCAAAGTCGGCTTTATACATAACTATCTCACCACGAACCTCTGTTCGTCCTCTTAGCATGGAAAGATATTTTTTAGAGTGTCTTAAACTTAAAGGAATTGATTCTATGGTACGGATATTCGCAGTGACATCTTCACCCGTAAATCCATCTCCTCTGGTTATTCCAAGCGTAAGAATGCCGTCCTGATAAACAAGAGCGCAAGCTAGTCCATCCATTTTTATATCTACAAAATATTCCTTTTTTGCGCCCTCTGGAAGAAGTTTGGCTATCCGTTCTTCCCACGCCAGAATTTCTTCTTCGTCAAATACATCATTTAGACTAAGCATCCTTTGGCTATGAGCAACTGACTTAAAACCCGGTAACGGTTCACCTGCAACGCGCTGAGACGGAGAATCTGGGGTAATTAGTTCAGGGTATTGACTTTCTAACTGTGTCAGCTCATGTTTAAGGCTATCGGCGGCAGCCTCGCTCATGATTGATTCATTCAAAACGTGGTAGTGATAACGGTAATCGTTTATAAGTTCACGGAGCTTAAGTATTCGTTCTCTTGCCTTGGACTTATTCATTTAGTAGTTCTCTATATAAAATGTATAGATAGCTGTGAATTGCTATGAGTGAAAACATCGATAAGAAGAAAAATATCCATTTTGTTATCGGTGTAAGAACCAATATTACTGGCAGCATAATAATGCCGGCAATTATTAATAATATGAGGGGCAGACTGATCATTTTTCGTGCAACTATCCAGCGTCTGTGTCTAACAAGCTGCTTGGCGGCGCGCAGAGCTTTTAACGGCGTCATATCGCTAAGTGTCACTATGTAGAGGGCAATTATGGAATTGCTGAGCAAGTACATAGACCAAAGAGCAAAAGCTAAAAAGATCGTAAACCATAAAATCTGTTCTGCAGAAGTAGCGGCAATTCCGCCGGCAATGGCAGTAGCATACAGCTTTGCACCAATTATGAAGGGAATTAGCTGGATGCATATAACTATAAGGACGATTACGAATGGTATAAGGGGATACATGCCCCTGTAGAAAGTATCTCTTATTCTAATTTCGTTGCCGGCAAGTACTTGGCGCAGGGCCCATATGACGGCGAGACTAACTATTAGGCCTAGTAAGAGCTGGTAGGGGCCACTTGCTGCTGAACTACTCCCGGATGAACCAAGTAGGGTAAGAAAGACGCCAAGACCTGAGCCAAGTTCGCCCAAGTTGCCTTTTGTAGCCTGATCAAAGCTAGATTTAAGGCTTGATACATTGGTATTTCCGCTAAAGCCCTGGACCAAAATAACTGTCAGTAGGGCATAGATTCCAGTGATTCCTAGGAACAGCCACTTATTCGTCCAGAGCAAACTTGACGCTTCTTTTACAATCTTCCAAACACTTGGCAGTTTAACGGGGTGACTTATGGGCTTGTGGGGCTGATACCATTTATATTTTTTGGGCTGAAGTTTTCTAGGTCCGGTCCTTCTAGTACTTTTTACTGCAGTGCTTGCAGCCAAAGGCTTTTTCTTTGCCTTCTTTTTTGCAGATATTTCTAGCTTTGATTTTTTTGCCATAGATTTACGCCAGCTTAGTTAGTTATTTCTCAGGCGTGCCCTTCCATTTGATTCAGTCTAGCTATCCTGTCATCAATTGGCGGATGGGTAGAAAATAACGAAGTAATGCTGTGTTCTTTTAGTGGATTTGTGAAAAACATATGGGCAGTCGCGGTATTTTGATGCTTTGCAGGCTTGGCGGTTTGTTTAATTTTTGCTAGAGCGCTAGCTAGGCCTTCGGGGTATCTTGTAGTCAGAGCTCCGGTAGCATCCGCCAGGTATTCGCGTTGGCGTGATACGGCCAATTGGATAAGTATTGCGACAAGCGGAGCAAGGATAGCTGCAATTATTCCAAGTGCGAAAAATACACTGTTGTCCTCATTATTATCGCCTCCGCCAAAAAATGTCATTCTAAGGATAATATCGGCTATTAGCGATATAGCAGCAGTAAGGGCAAAGGCAATCATAGCCACGCGGATATCAAAGTTTTTAACATGTCCCATCTCATGAGCTAAAACACCTTGTAGTTCTTGATCGGTCATAATACTAAGTAAACCGCTGGTTACACAAACTGCGGAATGCTTAGGATCTCTACCGGTTGCAAAAGCATTGGGGGAAGGATCGTCCATTATAAAGACCCTGGGCATCGGAAGTCCGTCGGTAATCGCCAGGTTTTCAACCGTATTCCAAAGTTTTGGATTATCCGTTTTTTGTATTTCCTTGGCTCCGTTGACGGCCAATGCCATACTGGCACCGCCGTAATAGCTAATTATCATGTAGATAGTTGCCCCTATTAGACCACCTACAAATACCGGCATACCACCGCCCATGAACTTGGCGAATATGAATACAAAGCCGGTTAATAATAAGAGGAAAACAGCCATAATAATGACTGTTTTTCTTTTATTAGATGCGATGTCTGAATACATAGGCTCGGATTAGATGACTAAGACTTATATAACACTACCTTTAAAGTTAAAACTTTACGTCTGGCGCATCTTGTACTGCTGCAGTCTCGGCTTCGTCAACTTCGAAAAATTCTTTGTCCTGCTTAAAGCCAAGCATGCTAGCAAAAATGTTGGTAGGAAAGACTTTTCTGGCAGTATTAAAATCCCGTACAACGCCGTTATAAAATCGCCTTGACGCCTGGATTTTGTCTTCAGTATCAGTAAGCTGTGCTTGCAGATCAAGGAAGTTTTGTGAAGCTTTTAGGTCAGGATAGTTTTCGGCTACGGCAAATAGGCTCTTCATGGTTGCCTGGAAGTCACCTTCGGCCTTAGCAGTCTCTGCGGGTCCTTGGGCGTTCAGTGCTTTTGCTCTTGCAGCTGTTACGTCTTCAAATACTGTTTTTTCATGAGTTGCATAACCCTTAACAGTGTTTACGAGATTAGGGATAAGATCATATCTTCGTTTTAGTTGAACCGTTATATCGCTCCAAGCCTCACTGGATTGCTGATTCAAGCGAACCAGCTTGTTATACATAGCAGCTGCAAATAGAATAAGCAGTACAACTACGACAACAACAATTATCACTACAGTCATAGACATTTCTCCGTTTAAGGTTACTAATGCTCCATTATACAGTAAATAGACCGCCGCTGCTCCCTATTTTTGCTGTATTATAGGCATATGAAAAAGGGAAATAAATTGCGCGTATTTTCTCTTATACTTTTGGTTCTTGTTATAGCCGGATACGTATCATATTGCCTGCTTAGACCTATTCAATTGGTTTTGCCACAGCAGGGACCTAAGAGTTATTCGTTAGCAGGCGGTACTTCGCTTCTAACTTGGCCTGGTGTCGGCCAATCTGCAGTTGGAATTCTTGGCAATAACCAAATATCTGTACACGGGGCCTTAACACCGACTCAAACAGCTAGCGTAGCAAAGTTAATAACTTCATTGGTGGTCCTAAAAGTAAAACCACTTCTCACCAATCAACAAGGAGAGACTATAACTTT
>JBIOIO010000010.1:0-14435 GCA_044449925.1 Saccharimonadales bacterium (SeqCode) | reverse complement strand
GGACATGGCGACTCAACTGCCCAGCGCGGTTATTACGACCAGCTGCAGATTGCCAAGCACATAAAGCCAGCCCGGACGCTTAGCAAGCACGAACAGGAGCTGATGAGTTCAATTCATAGTAAAGTCAGCCAGCAGCTGTTTCGTGTCTCAGTTAGGGTCATGGCTATCATGGACACCCCTGAAGCTACCGCGGCGAGATTGGCTGCCCTAAAATCCTCATTGGCAGGTTACAGCGTGCCGTCATACCAGGGACTAAGGCCAAGGTTCCGCTTGCCTCTGATTGACCGCTACCGGCGTTTTGTCTATGGGTATGGCTTACCATCCTTGCTTAAAAGGCACAGCTGTATACTATCTAGCTCAGAAGTGGCCAGCCTGTACCATTTTCCGGCTACTGACAGCACTAAAGCTGATAACCTAATAACATCTATGAGCCGCAGCTTACCCGCACCGGTTTCCCTTAAGGGTGATACGTCTTTTGACGTGATCTTGGGGCAAAACCTTCATCACGGCGTGGTAACAACGATTGGACTGACGGAAGCCGAGCGCGAACGTCATGCCTATATTATTGGCGGCACGGGTAATGGTAAGACTACTATGTTGCAGTATGCCATCGTGCAGGACATGAAGAGCGGCAAAGGACTGGCAGTGATTGATCCGCACGGCGATATGGCCGAGACGATGCTAAGGCATGTGCCGGAGGAGCGAATCAACGATGTTGTCTACTTCAACCCTGACGATATCGGTTATCCGATAGGGCTTAACCTGCTTGAACTACCGGAAGGTTTGAGCGAGGATGAGCTACTCCGAGAAAAAGACCTGGTAACTGAGTCGGTGATTTCGGTCTTTCGTAAGATATTCAGCGAAGAAGATGTCGGCGGCCATAGGATCGAGTATGTACTTAGGAATGCAATCCAAACAGCCTTAACTGTTGAGGGCGCCACACTATTCACCGTCTTTGATCTTTTAAATGATCCGAAGTATCGGCGCTCGGTTATTAAGAATCTGGACAACAAAGACCTGGTTAACTTTTGGAAGAACGAGCTAGGCAAGGCCGGTGAAATGCAAAAGGTAAAGATGTCGGCCGGTATTACGGCTAAGATTGGGCGGTTTCTATTCTCAGCCTCGGCTAAGCGCATACTCGAGCAGCCCAAGTCCACTATCGACTTCGACGATATCATTAACTCTGGTAAGATTTTAATCTGTAACTTCTCAAAAGGTTTGATAGGTGAAGACACCTCAGAGCTATTTGGTATCACCGTGCTTGCTAAACTGCAGCTGGCCAGTTTGAGACGGGCGCGTATTTCACAGAATGAACGTCGGCCGTTTTATCTTTACGTAGATGAATTTCAGAACTTCGCGACAGCTTCGTTTGTGCAGATGCTCAGTGAATCACGTAAGTATAAGCTGTTCATGACTATGGCAGAACAATCCACTTCGCAACAAAAGGACCAGCAAATGGTTAACGTTATTCTGGCTAACGTTGGCACTGTAATCTGTTTTCGTACCGGTAATCCTTATGATGAACGATTGCTATTGCCGCTGTTCAGCTCATTTGTTGAGGAAGGTGAAATTGCTAATCTCTCGCCATTCAACTTTTATGTCAGGCTGGCTGCTGTCCGAGCTCAGGAGCCATTGTCCGGCCAAACATTACTGCTTGCAGATGACGCAGATGAAACTATTGCCCAAAAAGTTATTGAGCAATCCAGAATACTGCATGCTAAGAAGACACAAACAGAAGTTATATCAGTTGAGCACCAGCCTAAGCAAATAAAGGTGACTCGTAAGAACACAAAACGCAAAACAAAAAATGTTCAACAAGCTATTCCGACTGTCTAAATTAAAGAAAGGTTGCTGTCATCTCGCAATTTCGCGCCTGACACCAACCTCTCTGAAATTAGTATATACGTTGCGAAAGCAGTTGTCGAAGCTAGCTCAAGAAAGTGGCTCGCCATTAGGCCTACGCTTGTTTAATAGTATTTAGGTAGTCCTCGGCTTCCTTAGACTTTTTGAAAATTATCACGTTTTTATTTCTATTATTTTTTATCTGATGCAATATTTTGGGCTTACTGCGCTTATTAAAGTGCCATACATATTTTAAAAATTCGGGGTCTAGTTTCTCTTCCCAATCATCAGGCATTTCGTCTCTTTTTCGATTCTGATAGTAAAAATATCTTTTTAAAATTCTATACACACAGACCCGCCTGGGGATGTCAAAGAATATGATTGTGTCGGCAACCTTAAATCGCTCAGGAAATGTTGCACCATAATTACCATCCACTATCCATTTATCGGGCTTTATGAGGCCTATAACCTTAGAATTCCACGACTCTGTGTCCAGCCTATAGTTATGCTCGGATTGAAGGTGGTAATAATCCAGATGAACAATGGGGAGACCCGCCTTATTACCTAGCTTCTTGGAAAATGTTGACTTACCCGATCCCGGGCTGCCAACGACAACGACTCTTTTCATAATGAACTTATCATAGCATTTGGATTTAGTGTGGTTGCTAAAGTGCTTAAGCGTAATCTTAAAAAGGAAACAGGTATTAGCTTTTCTCTTGAAGAAATACTCGTTGCCTTGCAGCTTGTTATTCTAGAGAAACAAGAACTACTCTTAAAAGTAAAAAATAGCCTCAGATACTTGTAAAAAGCTTTATTTAAGTATATAATACATTACTTATGTTGTACCCAGATAGACGACCACCCTCTCCGAGTGGGCATGAGTTTGAACTTATCCCTGAACAAGTTGAAGCACTTGATGCTCTTGATTTAACGCGCCGAGAGGGCGACAGAAGTTGTTATATAAATATGGCAACAGGAGTCGGTAAAACTATTGTTGCAGCTCTCGATGTAAAATCCTTCCTAGAAGAGCAGCCTGGTGCACGTGTTCTATATCTGTGTCATAAAGGCGGGATACTGAGACAGGCGCAAGAAACCTTTGAAAAAGAATTACCTGAAGTTTCTCACGGACGTCTGTATGCTGGGCACGAGGGCGACCAAGCGGATATTGTTTATGCCACTTTTCAGACTATGAACGGTCGATTTGCTGGAGGAAGAAAATATGAGGCGTTATCTCCAGAGGAGTTCGATTACGTCGTCGTGGACGAGAGCCACCACGGCCCAGCTGAAACGTATCAAGACGTCATAGAATACTTTAAGCCTCAATTTTTACTAGGCATGACTGGAACACCAAACCGTCGTGATCGGATCAGCCTGTCACACTTATTTGGCAAAGAAAAGTACGCATTCTTATTAGAAGATGCAATCGCAAAAGGGAGACTAGCAAAGCCAGACTACCGTGTACTGACAGACCACGTGCGTAAACTGGGTGAAATACAAACCGACATTGGAAAACTTAGCCTCGGTAAATTAAATAGAGAAATATTTGTACCTCGTCGTGACGGAGAAATTGCCGATATGATAGCGGAGCATCTATACGAGGTAGAAGATCCGCGTACATTAGTGTTCTGCCCAACCATTGAATATGCAGAGCATATCACTGATTTTCTACCGGGGAATGTCGCTACGTTGCATTCAAATCTATCGCCACAGGAGCAGGAAGACCGATTAGCTGCTTTCAAACGCGGTGATTTGGACATGCTCACGGTCGTAGATATGTTAAACGAAGGTGTGGACGTACCAGAAATTAACGTACTAGTCTTTCTGCGTTCAACAGAATCAGAGACTGTATTTCTTCAGCAGTTAGGACGAGGTCTTAGAAATAAGGATAGCGTACTAGTCCTAGACTTTGTCGCAAGCTATGAGCGAATTAGTATGGTAAGAGATCTGCGTGATCGAGTGACGAAGCACTTTAAATTATCTCAACAATCCGAATCGGCCGTAAAAACAAGTGCACCATTTCAGTTTGATTTTTCAGAGGAAGCACTTAATGCAATCGACGTTGTAAAACGTGCGCGAGTATTAAGAGCATTAAGACCAACATCGAACAAGATTAAAAGGCTATTAAGCCCAGCTGAACTAGTTAGAGAAATGCTTCACGGTCGGATTCCAGATCAAAGTACTTCTTATAACGATCAGGTAAGATTTATCTCTAGATTCAAGAAGGGCGATAAAGTAGCTGCGGGTCAATTCTTGGCTCAAAGACTCTCATCAATGTATGCTGCAGCCGAGCACTATTCTAAACACGACCCAGAAGCAGTAGAAGACTATTTTCAAGAATTATGTGCTAACTTTTTAGAAAAAATAACTAGTTTTGATTCAAAATCATACGGTGGAGATATCATAAGCTATGCAGCAAGTTTGTCTCAGGGAGCAATGAGACATGCGCAGTCTAGAGCAAGGATTATTGATGTCCCCCGTACATCAATTAATCAAGCGGAAAATGTGATAAAAGCTCGCGACAAACTTGAGAGAATAATGGACCGACTGCCGGATGAAGATCTAGTGCTAGAACAAGCCGGTATAGTCGACGAGGAAGAGGTAAAGATGTTTAAGCGTATACAAGCGCTCTTAGACCCCGATACTCTCGATAAAGCTGTCGACGTTATTGACGAAGATGAATATATTGATCCTGAAGTTATGGGTATAGCCAGCACAGAATCCCAAAATATGAGAGCATTAATTAGATTTTTACCACAGACTGAACGAAATGTCCTAATGATGAGATATGGCCTTTCAGGGGAGGCGCCCAAAAACTTAAATGAGATTGGTCCAAAATTAGGGTTTTCAGCAGAAAGAGCATCTCAGCTCGAACAACGAGCATTAACAAAACTTATTTCTATGATCGTGGATCTTAAGGTCACAGGCAGCGCTGCTGTAGTGAAAGGTAAGCAGAGTATTGTGATTTCTCCTAGCGGTGAGATGCGTGCCGAGGCCACAAGTCTTGGCTATAAAGTATACGGTAAATACGCTATCGAGGCCCTAACTACTCCAGAAGCTAATCAAACAGATGATCACAAAGAAATGCTTTCTAGGCTTGACGCTGACGGTATAACCCCAGAGAACTGGCGATTTTATATGCCATCTAACTTTGGACAGCCAAGACAGGATTCTGCGAGAAGAGGAAATCATGTTCGAAGTACGTTCCCAACTCGCTCAAAAGACAAATATTAATGAAAGTGTCCTTTTAAGATATGTTATCTAGAACTTTTCCGGTAGATTATTGGGCCGCTTAAGTCCTTGGAGTGTCCACTTAGGAAATAATAGCAGGTACGCTAAAACATCCCCAAGAAACTAGGAAATTTACCCTTTGACGTGTTACGAATAACTCTCATTGATGGTTAGTACCATCCCGCCCTGTACTTTGCGCGCTGCTTTACTCTACTTGGCCTTGTCCAGGCCTGCACCTGGCTAATACCTAATGATCGTTTTAGGCGTCGCTTAGCGCCTGTGTACCCAACAATTCTGCGAAATGATGGCTGGCGGTAGCGGATTAGTTTCATGATCTCAATTATAGCCCTTCCCAGGGATTGTTATATAATCCTTCCATGGCAGAAGAAAGAGCTGATGATGTAAGCGGGGTGAGACAGAATGATGCTGAACAGCAACGTCTGCTTATTACTTTAGGTATTATTGCTGCCGCAATTGGCACCTACGCTATACCTAATTCCAAACATACTGGCTGGCTAATTGTGAGGGGCGCAATTACGTTCCAGGCTGCACTAGCCTTCCTTTATATTATGGCAACCGCTTCAGCTCTCAAGTTCAAAGGAACTGGCTCGCTGTTTGATATACGCCTACCGGAGAAAGCTCGCCAGTTGTTCTATGATCTTTCTATCGAAATGTTCTGGGCCACAATATACGCTGGAGTGATGTCCGTACTGTTTGCCAAGACTTCTACTAAAACCATGCTGTTTTGGGTGGTGGGTGTATTAGTAGCAGTAGTAGTTATAATTTTGGCAGTAACATTAATGCGCAGACGAAAAAAGTGGAGCTGATCAGTAGTTTGCCTACCCTAAGTGCGAGAACCGCTCAAATATAAGAGAGACGAGCTGGCTAGTCTCAGTGGAAAGCTCGGTTAGATCAATCTCTCTTCCTGACAGGTAATTTGCGTTAACCGTGTGCAGCACTTGATAACCGGCCTGGGTAGAAATAGCACACGAAGTAAATATATGTTTTTTAGTATCTACAGCCTCTAATGCTGCGATAGCAGAAGTATAGCTTCCATGAACAAAATCGTGCTGATGCAGGTACATACGTAAAGTACTTGCATGCACACTTGCGATTGACCCCGGAGAGCTACCTCCCCAAAGGAAGATTAGCTCATCAATATTATCATTAAATGCATGGAAAAAAGATGGCCATAACGCATGCTTGGCCTTGGCGTAAACATGCGTAGGATAGCCTTCAGACTGAAGTCTTTCAAATTTGATTTTATCGGTCTCACGGCTTAGCTGTGAAACCCAGTAGTTATAGTCATTAGTATAGTTTGGAACAGCAGCGCGATCCTGCTCACTTGGTGCTGCTAGAATCATACCAATATCGCAGAGTTGAGAGATTAACAGTGTACGTTTTTTCTCTGCTGACGTAAAGCTAGTAAATGGCAAAAGTTTTTGGTAACACAATTCAAGCAACGTTCGGTCTATGCCTTGCCGTGCCGGTGACTCTATACTCTCAGAGTTAAGTAGATAGTAGTTCCAGAAGCCATCGAGCATATTAACGAGAAATATATTCTCTTCCGTTCCAATCCTACGCATTACATCTTCAATTGGCATAAAGATGCCGTTAAGTTCGCCCATCATATGGCCATTAATACGCGTTCTCCTTATGGGTCCAGGATTTAATTCTTTAAATATCTTAATTTGCTCCAGACCTATTTGCCGGAAGCCTCTCAGTAGCTGCTTTGTTTTTCCTATTAATTCTTCATCACTCATGATTGTCCACCTATTGTATCGCGAACGGAACAAGTCAGGAGCTGTTTTTACTACTTCCTTTTGGCCTGAGACTCAATGTTGAACCGGTCATTGTACCGTTCGTCCGGTACAAAAACAGCGTCATAAACTTGATCCCTGAGGTCAAGATAAGTAATGTGCAACTTGCCAAAATCTCCAGCTTTTAGCTTGTCGTCCAACTTTGTTTTAACGTTATAAATATAATCGGCATAACCATTTACCTCAGTTTTGCTAGCACCAGTTTGCAGCTCATGCTGACTAATCGTTGTGTATTGTCCTGCGGCTATAACAGGACGCCTAAATGGCGCAAACGGTACGCCCTGCTCAATGTCTATCGGCTCAAAGCATACATCACGCGCAAGTCCTTTGCCGTCATTAACAATTTGCAAGACTTCGTCGCCGTTCCTAGACCACTGCAACCTAAGGTACGGTCTGTTCTCAAAGTCAAACTGGCTCTGCTGTATAGACTTTGCGTTTTGGGTTATTACTTTAAGATCAAAAGTCTCACGGGTATACCAAAAAACAACGGCAGCCGTAGCCAGCAGTAAGAGTGAGGAGAGTTCGTCTTTGGCGGGGATGTTATCTATTGGCAGGAGATTATCGGCATAAACAAGACCCCACGACGCCACTAGGGCCACTATTAGAATGCTCAAGCGGTAGTGCTTCCTCCAAATATAGTTAGCAACTGCTCGGATGCCGCTGAGGCTACGCTTTTTATGCTTCTGGTAGTGAGTGCGGCCTTTATCTTTTTGCTGCGATGTATGCCAGATTTGATGGCAGGCCCAGCCAATCAGCAAAAGGCTCAACACGAAGTATAGCCAGTTAATAAAAACAATCCCGTTCATGAAGCTATTGTCCAACTATTAAACTTACCTTGCAAGCGACTGAATAGAGTTATCGGAACAATACGCGCGTACGCGCGTGGAGTGGAAGCCGTTTAACCGTTACGATTAAAGCCGTAAGCTGGTACACCAAATATGATTCGAACAACGTGGCATTTAAGAACTCTTTCCCTTACGTAGGCCTCTCATTGTACATCCCGTAACCCCTCCGGCAAGGTAGTACAAGTGCTCGGTCTAATTAAGGTAATTTAGACCGACTCCTCTATTACAAGGGCTTGGTTAACTACCAAGTAGTTTTTTCATTATTGAGGTCGCTGCGACTGACGCAATTGCCACAAATGATGGGTCTGTGGTTACTGACTTGATACCTGCAAGCAGTCTGTTTTTCTCAGTTTCGTCTTTAACTTTTTCTTCTATCTGCTGCTCTAAGCCAGCGAAAAACTCACCAATAGTAATCTGGCTAATTGGACTATTATCTCCAAAGGTAGTGGGAGCATTGATATTGTAGTTGGTGGTAATCTTTTCTTTAAGCTGCTGCTTAGCTTGTGCGAAGGTAGGTGCTATGGTTTCTGATTGTGCTGCCTGTCTTTGGGCTGAACGCCTTCTTAGGCTCTCTAGTAACTTTTGCGCCTTTGTAATGTCTTCTATCCGTTCTCGAGCGAACTGGTTGTCGTCATCACCCCATATAACAGAGCTAGGTGCAATTATACCCTCAAGAATTTGGTATGTCCTATCACCAAATGGCTTAACAAACTCTCTTATGTCATTGTCCCATAAGTGTTGGTCTGGGTCGTCATAATGGACTTCCTTAAGTCGTTCACCTTCAGCGATTAGCTCATCAACATCCATAGTTAAAAGTATATAACGCAATTACTAGTTAAGGTAGCAAAAATTGGCTCCCTCTAGTGGACAAGCTTCGCGACTTTGAGGCTATAAAATTTACGCTATATCAGGTGAGCGAAGCCAAGTCTGGTAACGTGCAACAAAATTATGGGCATCATCAAGACGCTGAACGTCTTCTCCGCCACCCTCCCTAATAAGCGTGCCTGGTTCGAATAATTTCGTCACATTTACAGAACTAGCATCTTGTAACTGAGCCGCAAATGCAATGCCATCGGCTATGGCCATATGTCCCATGCCGGCCAGCATTAAACCGCGCAGGGGTCTTTTTTCGGCTATTGCAGGTACGGCCCTGCGTAGCTCCAAAATAGATTTGCAAATATTAATCATGTTGAACTCGTCTCGGTCCCGTAATGTAGCCCACAGTTCTGTTTCATTGGCCGATGTCCATCTACTAGCTTTGGGCTTAATACTTCCACGGTGTCCCTTGGGGTAATCGGGCATAACAACTCTTACTTTTGACTCGTAAAGCTGCTCATATACTGCTTCGTCCCAGCCTGCATTGCCAGGGTTTATCTTCTTTTGGCGCTCAAGCTCTTCGCGTGTTTTTTTCATTTCTACATACTTACCATCAGCAACACCCTGTAACCTTCTACGTAATTCAGTTGTCCAACCTACTTGCTCCAAGAATATAACATCGGTCATGGTCAGCAAGTCTGACACATAATCAGGAGTGCCTCCCCGTAAGTCATGGTGTACGCCTACAAACGTTAAATCAAGGTCATCAGGTATTTCAAGCTGCGCCGGGTTCAAGCGAAGGGGTGGCTCATCAGACAAATTTGCTTGCCAAGGTAAGCTATCTACTAGTTTCATGCTGATACTCCGTCTTAGAGATCTATCTCGCCTACAACTGGCGTTAACATAGCGTCACGGACGTTTTGAGGATCCCGAATGCCTTGCCCCAATAGCCACATTAATTTAACTTTTGCTGCAACATCGGTCATATTGCCTGCGTGCCCAGCGCCGGCTTCAAGAGCTGCTTTGCCAGGAGCATACATATCAGGACGAGTGCGGCCGCCCACAAAGCTTGAAGTTAGGATAACTGGCTTACCGGCTTCTAGTGATTGTTCAATTAACGGTAGAAAAGAGTAAACGGTCTCACCGCTTTTATCTGGCGACTCCGCGTCTGCATCGGGTACATTACCTGCCCCCACTGAACGAAGTATGACGGCTGCACATTTTTCATGCATGATTGACGGCATCATTATGTCTGGGTCTGTGGTTGTGTTGGCTGGGATCTCCAATACACCTCTATCAAAAGTTGATACTGGCTGCATAGCTAAACCTTTAATAGAGCGTTCACGCTTTGCAACTGGACCGAAAACAATGTGATCGTCTGCTGTTAAATCAGCCAAGTGTGGAAATGCTGGCGAATCAAAAGCATTAAATTGAATCTCACTTGTCTTAATGGTGCGAACTGCTCTTAATACACGGTGCGAGAAAACAACCATAGCTTCGTTAATATCTTCACGCGAAGCTGCCAGCGTTACCTGCACGGCACTCTCCACGTTTTGAATTGCGTCGGTTCGTAAGGCCTGAAGCGGTAGCTGAGAACCAGTGAATACTACTGGTATTGGGAGTTTAGAGCCAAGGGCAAAGGCAGTAGCTGATGCAGTTTGGGCCATAGTGTCCGTACCATGAGTAACAATTACGCCATGATAATTAGGTTGGACTTCAGCAATTTTATTACTAAGTGTTCCCCAGTCTTCAGGGGTAACATTAGTACTATCTTTGTTAAATACTTCGAAAACCTCAAACTCAACGCCAGTGTTATTCAGACTAGGAATGCTATCTTTAAGCTGCTGACCTGTTAATTCTGGACGTAAGGCTTCATCGGCACCAGTTGCCATTGCAATGGTACCGCCACAACTTAAAACAGCTATTCTCTCATTCACACAATAAAGATACCACAAAAGTGGCATTAAGTCAAGTCTTGCGTACTCTCTCACCACCTTTGCAACATAAAAGGTAGGCGTCCTAAACTGTTAGTACCAACCTAACAATGAAAGGAGCCTACCATGGCTTATTCTATCAACCCTAACCTACCTAGAGCGAGGGCTTTAGCTCTCAGGCTACTACTTCTTGAGGGTTTACCCCTCCAGGTAGTGGCTAACAAGTGTGGTGTGCATAGAGCTACTGTTTACAGGTGGAAACTTAAGTGGTCGAAACTCAATGGAAACCAACAACTAGAGAACTTTAACAGACCAAGTAGATCAGCTGGTAGAAATAGCTTTAGGTTATTGGCTTGCAGATGGGTAATACCTACACTTAGCTCCAGGCCACGTGTCAGCCCTAGGGCAATTAGCAAAGCAATTGTTGAGCGTGTACTAGAACTTAGACGGGAGCTCAAACGCTGCGGTGAGGTAGTTTGGTGGCATCTAGTTCATCTGGACGGTATTAGCATTAGTGTAAGTAGCGTTCATAGAATTCTAAAACGTCATCATGAGGTTAATGGCAGGAAGAAGCGAGTTAGACCAGATAATCCAAAGAGACCAGTTGTGACTGGTCCAGGTGAACTAATCCAAACAGATACCGTTTACTACATATGCCCCATTACTAAGAGAAGGAGATACGTCTATACGGTCATAGATATCTACACCCGTATGACTTATGCCGAGATACATGAGCGCATAGGCCCGGTTATTGCCGGTCAAGTAATCCTTAATGCTGAAGCTAAGTTTGGCTTTAAGTTTGCTATGGTTCAAGCCGACAACGGACTGGAGTTTAGCAGATACTTTGAAAGAAGGCTGAAGGCTCGCTCTATCCTAACCAGGCATAGTAGGTTACACAGGCCTAACGACAATGCCTTCGTTGAAAGGTTTAACAGGACTATACAGGACGAGTGTCTAGGCAGGTATATTACCTACCATACTAGTACTTCCTTTTTACAGGCTAAATTAGATAAATACCTGGAGTTCTACAATACCAAGCGAGTACACTTAAGCTTACAGTACAGGACACCGGCTGAAATGTTGCAAAGGTCTTGAGGGTTATACGGTCTTGGCTTCAGGGACTGGATTCGAACTATGATTTAAAATTCTTTTCCTTACGTAGACCTCTCAGCGTACATCTCGTAACCCCTCTGGCAAGGTAGTACTTTGTCTCCACCTTGCCAAAGTGGCTGGCGTGATGTCCCACGCCTCCTGTTACGTAAAGGTAAAAGGAGGTTCAGTTATGAACGTATCAAATCTATCAAAACGGTCTATCGGTAGACTGTTGCTAGAAAAAGCAGCCTTAAAAGAGGTCTGTGCCTGTCAGTACTATGACTTGGCAGACAGCTTGGGCATTACCAACTCAATTGAGCTGGTATACATAATAAATCATAACTATGACTGCGCTATGTGTGGCCGGAGAGGAGGATATTAACATGAACGAAGACTCAACATACAACGGTTGGAGTAACCGTGAGACCTGGTTAGCCAATCTCTGGCTTACCAATGAAGAGCCGTTTGCTAATCTGCTCATGGAGGCTAGCAAACACTCTGACGATGAATATATTAGGGCTGCTTGGCTCGAGAATCACTTCTACGAGAAGTTAGACGAACTGTTTGATGACGCCTCGCTATGGAGAGACCTTCTGGGTACTGCAGTTAGTCACGTTAACTGGTATGAGATAGTTGATAATAATTAGCTTCTAAAGCCCTGAGTATGGCTATAAACTGCTCTATTGTATTAAGTCGTCTCTGTGCACCCCTGATCTGAATAAATCAATATTTGTATCCATTTTTAGCGCTTCTACGTGTATTTTTTCGCGATTATAACTCATTAAGTCTTTTGCGAGGTCTTTGTAGGTTCCACGTTCAATAGCTCGACTCTTTCTGGCTTTATATGCCATCACCCACGCAGCTATACCTATTGCTAAAGGAGGACCAAAAGCGATGGCCATACCTCCATCAAAGGATAAATGATTTGGTGTGTGTCTCTCTAGGCCAACTATGGCTTTATTGTCGCGGCCAATTTGTGCATCTAGGTGTTGAATTGCTGGCTGTACCGCGCCACTGTTGCCTACGAGGGTTTTGGCTGTATCAAGTTGTGCTAATGACGACTGGATATTACTAATCTCATCCTGGTGGTGATTATAAGGCTGGCCGCTTTTAAGAAGCTCAATCATTATTGGTATTGCAACTGCAATACCGGCAGCAGTACCAATGTTTTTGGCTTGTTCGTCATCCATAATAGGTGGGACTTCAGCTCGAATCATTGCGATATTATATAACGGTATTGTAAATAGGCAAAGTTAGAGTTGCGTTAAAACCCCAGGTTCTTGGGCTTTGCTCCATATAGCTGTATTGGGTATATCTTTTTGCAACAAAGCTTTTATGGTCGTTGTGTAAATGCTAAGGTCATCAATCCCTGAATTATCCATGACTTTAGCAATATACTCCTGGAGCTTCTTTTCCTGCTTCCCATCGCTAACAACAAGTAGTATTGCCGGATAATCTGTTTCGACTGCTGCTTCCCACTCGCCGGAGTCAAAGTGCTCAAGCAGCTTATCGAACTGTTTTTTAAAGACGTAAAACTGAGTTGATGTCAGGTTATAGAGTATGTATTCATTAACACCTGTTTTGCTGGCTTTTATTCTGTTTAAGTACAAATCAGGGTGATACTCGGGCATGTAGTCATAATCCATTAGCTCAGTACTAGTAAAGATATGGAACGTGTCAGGGTAAGCATTTCTAAGCGCCAGGTAAACGCGCAGCACAGTGATATAGCCATCGATGTAGTCTTCTGATACCGATTTATTTTTATAGATGGCAAACTTTGTGCGCTCACTGAGGCCGTGCTTATCCCTAAGCTCTTTGAAACTATCTGGCGTCAGAAAATAGCGTGCCCCTTTATTTTGAAAGTCTGTGTTAGCATCGACTCGCTTGCCAAGGTAGTCCTGACTAGCTAAGCGTTCTAGCGTCATGTACATACTATGGCGGCTACTTAAACCCTTGTACTCGGCTAATAAAGGTGCAGTAATAAAGCGGAATTTGTAGGTAAGTTTTAGTATATGTACCTGTTTAGCATTTAGGGCATTATGTCGGTTCGCTTGTTTCATATCACTCTCTGCCTATTTCTCATCATACTCATTTCTTTGCTCCTTATATTATATATAAAAGAAGGGCAATAAAAAGAGCTATTATAATCTGTAAAATATACTGGGTTTATAGAACATCGGGGTTCTAACTAATTGTGGATAAATTCGACCATAAAGTACTTGTAAATATACCGATAGAGATAGTATACTATACCTATCGAGTTAGTTCATTGAGGGTAGCAAATGAGCAATCAAAATAGAGCAAACCAGTCCGAAGAAGTTGTAAGCGACTTCTTTATGCCTGATAAGAAGGAAATTACGCGCCTTCAGGCAATTCTTAGCGAGGAAAGCGGGTACAGTGTGCCGCTTGAGGATGTCGAAGAAATCGGAGTTGAGCTAATTACCTTGTTTGAATGCCTGGCAAGAGATAAAAAAATAATGCCAATGGTCAAGGATCATGAAAACGGCGGATAGGGAGGCGGTGATACTGGCCCGTGTTTCCACCAAAGGGCAGGAAGATGAAGGCTATTCTCTGGATTCACAGGTAAAGCTACTACAGAGCTACTGTGATACCCACGACCTAAGAGTAAAACGCACCTATAAAATCGCCGAATCAGCCTCAAAGTCAGTCCAGCGCAGTATTTTCAAAAGCGCCATGGAATATATTGAGGATAACGGCATCAAGCATCTCATTATTGAGAAGGTTGATCGGCACGTTCGCAACCTGCATGATGCGGTCGAAACTCATGATTGGCTAATGGCTGACGAAAATAAACGGGTTCATTTCGTAAAAGACACGCTAGTCATGCACAAAAACTC
>JBIOIO010000009.1:0-18706 GCA_044449925.1 Saccharimonadales bacterium (SeqCode) | reverse complement strand
GGTTTTTAGCATCAGGACGGTCTTAGCAATTAGATCATCGAAGTCTAGCGCCGAGGCATCTTTAAGGGCTTTTTCGTATAGGGGAAAGACTAGGGCGGCTGTTTTTTGGGCAGGGCTGGCGGCAAATTGATCATACTCTTCAGCCGATACCATATCGTTTTTTGCGGAACTGATAAGACCGCTTAGGACTCTGGGTGGAAAAGCTTTTTCATCAACTTTTAGCTGTTTGGATACCTGCTTGATGGCAGTTAGGCGATCTTGTTCATCGAATATTACAAAAGTCCTGGGAATGCCTATCGATTCACCATCTTGGCGCAGCAGCCTAACACAAATGCCATGAAAGGTTCCCATATATGGCATAAACCCTCGGTTATCCGCGCTTTCACCAAGAAGCGATGCCACACGTCCACGCATTTCCTTGGCAGCCTTATTAGTAAAAGTTACGGCCAGGATGTTATACGGAGTGGCTTTAGCCGAAGCAATAATATAGGCTATTCGTTGCGTCAAAGTTTTGGTTTTACCAGAACCTGCACCCGCCTGAATCAGCAGCGGTCCTTCAGTCGTTTCGACGGCCCGTTTCTGTTCTTCGTTTAACCCCTTAAACAAGTCTTCAATCATTTGCTATATTCTAGCAGACAGGCGAGCTTGCACTTATTAATCGTTCTTGCTTTGCATTTTTGCAGCGGCTGCAACTATATCTGAAAATTTCGTGTAATTTAGGCTGGCAGCTCCAGGCAGTAGTCCGTCCACACCTTCTAGTCCTAATATACTTGAGACAAATTCACTGTCTACACTTGCGCCGTAAATAACTTTTTGTTCTTTGGCTAATTCTTTAGTGTATAGATCTTCTAATATTGATCGAATCCATAGAATTGAGGTGTGGATCTCGTCGGGTTTTGCCGGCTCGCCTCCTCCAAATGTCGATATTGCCCAGACAGGTTCGTAAGCGATAACTACTTTCTCAACTTCGTCCTCGGTCAAGTTTGCAATTGCCGTAGTCAGCTGGTCATGAATAACACGCTTTGTTTCGCCGGCGTCCCTCTCATGTTTAGTCTCACCGACACATAGTATAGGTATTATGTCATTCCTTATTGCCGCTTGGACTTTATTACAGATAAGATCGAGTGGTTCATTGAAATATATGCGCCTTTCGGAATGGCCAATAATACAGTAGTCGGCGATTCCTCTTAGCATAGTGAAGCTTATCTCGCCGGTGTATGCACCCTCATCTTTATAGTAGGCGTTCTGAGCCGCCAAACGAAACTTACGTTTGTCTATTTCCAGGGATATTGGCTGCAGGGCCAAAGTACTAGGTGCCAAAACTACTTC
Organism: Saccharimonadales bacterium (SeqCode); assembly: GCA_044449925.1. Lineage (GTDB taxonomy): Bacteria > Patescibacteriota > Saccharimonadia > Saccharimonadales > UBA4665 > JBIOIO01. The sequence continues at coordinate 17,377 of JBIOIO010000009.1, read as the reverse complement.
TACATCACGGTGAACGGGGATTTTGTCGCTTAGACGCTTTATAAGCAAACTGGATTCATGGACGGTTAGATTCATCTTCCAGTTGCCGACAATTAAGATTTTCTTCATATATGCTTCTTTATACAGTTCATTGTAACTTATTTCTTATCCATAAGCGCTTCAACACCGGGTAGTTTATGCCCGGCCATGAGTTCTAGACTTGCTCCACCACCGGTAGATACGTGGCCAAAACTTCCAATTAGACCCCGAGACTCTAGGTAACCAACGGTATCTCCTCCACCCACAACTACAAACGGTTTGTTGCCCAGTTTTCCAAGAAGCGCCTCGATAACTGTTTCAGTTCCGTGGGCAGTAGGACCTATAGGGCCCTGTAGACTACTGGTTTCAGTTACTCCCATGGTTCCGTTCCAAACTACAGTGCTAGCCAGTTGTACTACACCTGCTATGAAGGCCGCCGAAAATGGACCAATATCTAATAGCTTTTCTTTGGGTGATACTTCAGTTTGATGAACTGGCACCCGCTTTGGATAGTTAACAATATCTGCATAGGAGTTGCTTGCCCAATCGACAATCCGAGTTTCGGCTGTTTTGTCTATTGCCTCGGATACAACTCCGTCCATGGGTACTGCGAACACAAATGGACGTTTCTTGGCTTCGGCTTCGGCGACCTTTAATACCTGCTTAGCAATAGGTAGTTCTTTTTTGTCGTATAAACTATCGCCTATGCTGATGCCCTTGGCGACTAGAAACGGGTTTGCGAGTGCCCCGCCTATAGCCACGAAGTCAGCAATTTCAATAAAACGGTTGAGTATCTCTATCTTGTCCTGGACTTTTGCGCCACCAATTATTGCTGCCAATGGCTTTTTCGGCGACTGCATTGCATTAGTTATGGTGTCTACTTCTTTCTCAAGGGATAGCCCGGCAACGCTCGGCAGGTAATGAGTTATGGCATCGATGCTGGCACCTATGTGATGAACTGAAGCGAAACAGTCTTGAACGAATAACTGGGCATTGCTATCCTCTGCTAATTTCTTGGCAAACTCTTCGTCATTTGAATCTTCTCCGGGGTAAAAGCGGATGTTTTCAAGCATCAGGATTTGTTTTGGTTTAAGATCCTTAGTCTTTTCGTAGACCTTCTCACCTATACAATCTTTTACAAAATCGATTTCGTGTCCAAGTAGTTTTTGCAGGCGTTTAGCAACCGGTGCTAGGCTCATTTTCGGGTTAAACTGATTGTTTGGTCGTCCTAGCTTTCCTATTAATACAATCTTACAGTTTGCATCGAGAAGAGCTTTTATAGTTGGAATGTTATTTATTAATCTAAAGTCCGAAGTTACTTTTTTACCATCTTCTGATAAAGGAGCGTCCAGTTCAGCCCGCAGTAGGACGGTTTTTCCTTGAATGTGAACATTTCTAATGGTCTGTTTAGTAAACATGTTTCCCTTATACGCGCGTGACGTTTATGCTTTTATTCTAGCACGCGGATTTTAATCGTGTCTGTGGTCCCTACTACTCCTGGGTGTTTACCGGAAGCAGTCACAACTATGTCTCCCTTGTGGAACATACTCTCCGAACGGAGCCAGTCTGTCAGCTTACCGGCTGCTTGAGGATCAACCGGACGCTTAAACGCCTTTATGCCGAAACAGATAGAGAGCTGGTGAACTACACGCGCATCGCTTGCCACGGCTATAATTGGGATGCTGGCACGGTAGGAGGAAATTTGAAGAGCGGTAGCACCAGATTTTGTCTCGGCTACTATTGCCATGGCATGAACGTCCTCAGCAACTCTAATAACGGATTTGCTTATGGAGGCTTGGCGACTGAGATCCTGGTCATTGTTAAAGCTGACTGTTAGAGGAGTATGTGCCTCAGTGTAAAGAATAATCCGCTTCATAGTCTTAACGGCCTCAATAGGGTATTTTCCGCTAGCTGTTTCATCAGAAAGCATCACGCAGTCTGCTCCGACTATCACGGCGGTTGCAACATCGGACACCTCGGCTCTTGTGGGCTCGGGGTCACTAGTCATACTGGCAAGCATTTGAGTCGCAACGATTGTCGGAGTAGCAAAATGTCTCCCCAGCCCTATAATCTTACGCTGAACTATGGGAACGCTTTCGTTTGGTGTTTCTACAGCTAGATCGCCGCGGGCGATCATTACAACATCGGCTTCTAACACTATTGACTCGATGTTCTCCACGGCTGACTTGGTTTCGACTTTGGCTATAACTTTTACGCCCATATTGAGCGAGCTTAGTAGCTTTCTAAGCCTCACTATATCTCCAGCGTTCTGGAGGAAACTAAGCGCTACATAATCTATGTCCTGGGCAGAACCATATACAAGATCAGCCTTATCCTTGGCAGTTATAATGTCCCCGCCAAAATCTGTATCAGGAAGATTTATGCCTTTTCTCTGTATTAGTATGCCGTCGTTTTCGGCAGTAACGTGAACTACGCCATCATGTACGCTGGATATTTCGGTTCGTACTTTACCGTCGTATAGATATAGCTTCTCTCCCCTTCTAACTTTCTTGGATAGATCATATTGAGTAGGAATATGCCCGTCTTTAACATAGTCGGCTTGGTACTTGAAGCTTAGAGACTGGCCTTTTTTAACGGTAACTATTCCCTTAAAATCTCCCAAACGGATTTTCGGCCCTTGAAGATCCTGGATAATGGCAACCGGCTTGCCTATTTCCTTAGAGGCTTTTCGTATCCAGCTTATTTGTTGAGAACGTTCTTCGTTAGTTCCGTGGCTGAAATTTAGCCTAAGTCCATTAGCACCAGCTTCAATAAGCTGCTTGATTGCCTCGTAGTTATTTACCGACGGCCCGACAGTAGCGATAATTTTTGTACGTTTGAAATCGTGTAGAACACCTTTTGGCGCCCTTGACGTCGTCTGCATGGAATGATGCCCACCTTTTTAGGAAACTGATTTGTTTTTATCTTAGCATATTGCGGGCCAGTTTGTGTCTCCAAAACAGTGTTGCCGCCACACTTGATACGGCAAAGACGGCGAACACGTCGCCAGGACCAGTGTTTGCCAGAGAAGTACTGCTGCTGCCAGCTGTTGATTGAGTGGCCGATTTGATCTGATTGGAGGTTGAAGACTTGCTGGATCCGGATTTCTGTGAGGTGCCTTCAGAAGGAATAGTTGCGGTTGTGGGTTGAGAAGAGCTGCTTTTACCATTGCTTGAGTTACTAGTGTTGCTAGGACGAAACGCAAGGGCTATGCCGACAATAAGACCGGCAACAATGACAATGTAGAGGATATACAGAAGTATTCGTCTTTCTAAAACAACCATACCTTTTGAAATCTCCTTTTACTATAGAGAATAATATACTATAGTTTACATACGCGCAATGTTAATCTCTTTGAGATCAAATAGATTTAAGTATTTTTGCCTAGTCTGGCTTTTCCGAACATAAGCCGAAGAAGAATAGTGGCAATATATATAGCTACAACGTTAAGCAGAAATACTTCTATTATGTAGCGAATTCCAGTGACGCTGGATATATGCTTGGAACTTATACTGCCAGCACTTATGGAGTAAGCAAGGATTCTTTCGCCATATTTTAAACCCAGTATTACTAATAAGCCAGCGGCTACTATGCGCGTAATGATATGTTCTATAGTTACGACCATCATTGAACGCGGGTTGGCATGCACATAGTTCATCTCCTTGCGAAATTCTATAGTTTCAAGAATAAATTTAATTACAGCGGCTGCGACTGCGTAGGTAAAGAGACCGACAACTCCCCATACAAATATTAGAGGCCAACTGTTTTTTAGTGTTGGATTGATAGTTTCATTGGTTTGGCCCTGGACCGAAGAATTTGAGAAGTTTCTGTTATGCTCCCATGAGATCAGGTATTGCTTGAGCGAGCTGCCGTTGAAACTTAGAACTACTATAATTCCGACTGACATTGTTAGCCCGACCAGCACCATAATTAATCCGCTCAGCCAAGATGGAGTAAGCAGCAGTTTTAGAAAGTGCTTGTTGTCATCGGATATGGATAATAGAGACATTTGTTTTTTAGGTATGTGTTATTTGGTTACATCTTGAACAGTACTTGAATTTGGAGGGTCCTGTCAAGGTTAAACAGGTTAAGAAAAAATAACTATATAACTTTTTGCAATATTACCGATACAGTTATATAATATTACTCATACGTACTCGTTTTGGCATAAGGACAAAAGATATCTAACTTATTTCTATGAGCGAATTTAATATTCCATACACCAAGCATGATATGACCCCTGAAGATGTTCAGGCAGTAGTGGATGTATTAGAATCTGGCGTTCTTACGGGCGGAAAAAGACTTGATGGCTTTGAAAAAGCTTTCGCTGACACTGTAGATGCTCCATTTGCTGTTGGAGTTTCCAGTGGTAGCACAGCTCTTCATCTAGCAGTTAACGCTCTCGGGATTGAATCAAATCAAACCGTACTAGTCCCGTCTTTAACATTTGCAGCCACGGCAAATGCAGTTTTGTATAGTGGTGCTAGTGTTGAGTTTTTAGATGTAGATCCAAAGACACTTGTTATTGATCCGTCTGAGGTCGAAAAACGCCTGGCTTCTGACCCGGAAAAGTATGCAGGAGTGATAGCCGTAGATTTTGCGGGTTACCCAACCAATGCCTCAAAACTAGCTGAAATTAGCTCAGATCATGGGGTATGGTTCATTGAGGACGCCTCTCATGCTCTTGGAGCGTCATCTGTTTACGAAAGAGAGCCGACTACTGTAGGTGATTCTCGGTATGCCGATGCCACGGTGTTCTCATTTCATCCCGCGAAACATATAACTACTGGCGAGGGTGGAATGGTAACTACTCGAAGTGAAGCACTTAGCGAAAAGATTAGGCTACTCCGTTCACACGCCATGGACAAGAGTGGACAACCTGAGGGGGAAGGATGGCGTTACGGGATCAGTGAACTCGGTTTTAATTTCCGAATGAGTGAAATAAATGCAGCGCTAGGACTTAGCCAGTTACAAAGAATAGATGACAGTATTGCGGCTCGTCAGGTCATTGCAGATACTTATAGAGGTGCTTTTGATGGTTCAAACATTCAATTGCCTGAATATGATCCTAGGCAGACTCATGCAAACCACCTATTTGTGGTACGTGTTGACCAGAGAAAACGAGTATATAACGCGCTTAAAGGGTTGGGTATACATACACAGGTTCATTATGTTCCTCTTCATATGCAACCTCTTTATGAGCATCATGCAGAGGGTGCGGAATTACCTCATACCGAAGAATACTATAGCCAAGCTCTAAGTATTCCAATGTTTCCTTCACTTAGCGAACCTGAGCAGGAATACGTTATAGAGTCTCTCCTTGGGGTAACTAAATAGGTATGAATTTATCACTATCGTTTCTGGGAACCGAGGCTAGACAACTGCCTCCGCCGGGGGTTTATGGTAACGACGGTGTTGAAGCTGTTCTCTTGAACCACGGACATCTGGAGGCTGACGATTGGGAAACGGCCTGGGAAAATGTACAAGCTGCTAGTGATATGTATGGTCCCGAAAATGTGACTTTTCACTTCCCTATGAATGGTAGCGATTATGTTGAAGAGAAGTTTGTCGAGGGACGGTTGCTTGAGGGCTATAAAAGAGCTGGTGCGTTAGGAATAGCCGGAGTAATCGTGCACTCTAATCGGCTTAGAGATGTGGCTGAGTGGAGACGTTTTGATGTAGCTGATGAGCAAACTAGAGTTTTAGAACTATTGTCACGCGTAGCATCTGCGGGAAATAATGGTACAACTTGGCTTGGTCTTGAGAATATGCCGATAGTTGGAAATTTCGGTTATGAGACTGATCCACTTTTTTCTAAGGCCAAGGATTTCTCTGATATGCCTCCTAATGTGGGGGTCGTTTGGGACGTTTGCCATGCAACCAGTTCTGAACAATATATAACTGATTTGAAGTTTGGTTTATTGCCAAGAAAGCTAATAGCGCGTTCAGCTGAAAAATCCGATTTTGACCCAGCTAAGGTCGCAGCCGATATAGTACACTGGCATTTCGCGGCTTTTGGAACTTTGAATAATCCTAATCTCGGTACAGATTGTGAAGAAGGTTTACTACCATCTGAAATTCCTGCATCGTCAGGTGTCTTTGAAGATGCGCTGTGCCATATCTTAGAATTATCTGGTGGGACCGAAGCAATAAACTTCGAGGTACAGGAAGCGGATTATACGTCTAGAGAACGAGGACCTGAAATTATTAGTTGGGCTAAGGAAATTATAGCTACACTCTAAAGTCTTATTCTTGGCACTGATTCCATATGCCCGCCCCATCTCAATTTAGCTTCGCGAATTCCGCTCGTGTGTGATTCGCCCATATTGAAAGAAGGAATGCTACGGTCTATTGCATGACGAATCATTGTCCAAATTAAAGCCTGGTTTACTCTTGAATCTGCATAACTTCTGTCCCAACCATGGAATAAGTGGAAAAGCTCGTTTTTATCGTATACGCATGTGACCATGCCAGCAGTTTCTGCGTCTACTTCGGCTACAAAGGTCTTGCCAGTTAGGTTTAGCTGATCTAGTTTATTAATCGCGTCTAGCAAAGTACCCTGTGTTAAGTAGTCGCTCCCTACTTCCTCTTGAGTCTTATGCAAAAGAGCAAGCGAGGTTTCTTCATCTTCCTCATCACCAACTCTTAATTCCCGTACAACTACGTCACTTTTTTCTGATTTACGTATTGCCCTTCTAACTGTGCTTGTAAGGGTTCCGTCAAATACTGACTGCTCGTCGCCAGCCAGTGCTACCTTACAGGTTGACCCAAAGCTGACTTCATCTGGAGCGGAATGCTCGGACCAAAACTCTGCAGGGTATAGTGTTGCTTGTAAAGAAGAGGCGCCAACCGTTTTAGCCAAAGCTTCTAGTATAAGGATACTTTTTTTAAGTTCATCCTCGCCGTCAATAACCTGACGATCAGGAAGTGGACCCCCATAACCAATGCTACCTACTTTAATACCCACGGATTGTCCGGGCAGGTTCTGATATGCAGGCACGAGCCATTGTCGATCGGCTTCAATGGCAATAAAAGGCTTAAAGACAGCCTGGAATTGTTCGGCTATGGTTTCACCCCAAGTAAACTCATGAAAAGGGGTAGAATGCGGTGACTCTGAAACGAGTGCGTCCCAATCTTTGGAGTCAGCGATTTCGAAGTTAACAGCCATGATATTTTCTTCAGTTAGCCTGCTAAGTATTGCCTTAAAGCGGCTTCAAGGTGAGTATTATATTGATCTATGTCACCGATGGAGATATGCTCATCAACTGCATGGGCCTGCTTAATGCTTCCCGGACCGTATATGACCACATTATCTATGCCGAAAGGACCAAATAGCCGAGCGTCGCATGGACTAGGAAAAATTCCAGTTTCAATAAGTGGATTAGGCCTTGAAGTAACTAGTGCTCTTGCTAAATCTCCATATGAAGAGCGGTGTCCGTCAAAAGATAGGTCTGGGAATTCAACTTCCAATCCACCAGCTCGCTTAGATATTTCAGCACTTATCGATTCCCTAAGTGCATTAGCACCTATATCTACGGAGTAAAAAACTACCGATTCGGCAACTAGAGAACTCATGGTAGTTGCCGCATCAAATCCCCCGTTTAGGCTTCCTATATTAAATGGCAGACCGTCGGAATCTGGAAATATATTTTGAGCAGAAGTTCTTAGTATTGTTTCCAGGTCATCAACTGCTTCAAGCATTGGATAAATAGCACTATCTGATTTTTCCGCTCCGGCAAGGTGTCCGACGTTTCCACGTGTTCGAAGGTTCATAAGCATGAATCCTAAAGACTCTAGCGCAATTACCCCTTCGCTTGGTTCTGCAATTAGACAGCTTATTTCCTCATCAGTATCTAAATGTCCTTCTTCAGAAAGCTTTTTTAGTACAGCTAGGGTTCCATTACCGCCAATTTCTTCATCAGTTACTGCCGTGAAGATGATCTGACCCGCCCAGTTATTTCTATCAGCAGCCAGACGTGAGGCTACATATAGCTGCGAGCTTAGGCCTCCGAGCATATCGGTGCTGCCCCTGCCCCATAAATTACCGTCAACTACACGTCCGCTATTACCATCAACTGTCCACCTTTCCTTATCCGTAACTGGCTCAACGTCGAAATGACCGTTTAGTATTACCGTTTTGCCGGGCTTTCCTGATCTTAATATCCCTACAACATTATTTTTGGGTCTATCCAAGTCTGCGTCGTACTCGCCGCCAAATGATGATACATCTATATATTGCGGATCATCTCTTAAGTCCCAGGCAGAAAAACGCTGGAGAGCAACCTCGTCCCATCCAAAAATCTCTAGTCTGTCTGCAATAGCTAGAGCGGCATTTCGCTGGGCTGAAAAGTCCTCATAAAGTGGACTAATTTGTACTAGCTGGCTCAAGAAATCTGTTTGTGATTGCAGACTTGCAGCTTCATTGCTACGCGGCATCTCTAAGTTCCATTTCGCCAGTAGATCGAACCCATTCGATTACCTGATCAAGCCCGTCTTCAAATCTTGTTCGCGGCCTATATCCCAGAAGTGTCCTGGCTTTATCTATATTTGGTACTCTGTGGCGTACGTCCTCGGTTTGGATTCCAAGAATATTAATAGCTGAACGAGAACCCGTTGCCAGTACTACTGCACGGGCGAGACCACTCATTGTGAAGACGTTCATATCGTCTCCAATGTTATAGGCTTCGATTCCCTCGGGAGAATATTTCAATATACGCATAGCACCATCGCAAAAGTCATCTATGTGACACCAGGATCGCACCTGCATGCCATCTCCAGAGATGTTTAAGTCGTCGCCATCAACTGCTCGGCGTACAAGTTTTGTCATCGCGTTTGAACCATAACGATGAGGACCGTAGACATTAAATGGTCGTACTATAGCTCCGGGAACTCCTTGAGATTGATTAAATGCTCTTAAGAAGTATTCATTAGCCAGTTTGCTTGAGGCATAGCACCACCTCTCACCTGACGATGGAATGACTGCTGGACTATCCTCGCTAGGGCTGTGAGCATCGGAGCCATAAATTTCGCTGGTGGAAAAAACAAGAACAAATGGTTTTTCACCTTCTTCGTGTTCGGCGGCAAATTCTAAGCTGTTTCTTGTACCGTCTATGTTAGTTTCGAGAGTTAATAACTGTTGTTCGGCAACTTCATTAATTCCTAGGTATCCAGCGGCGCTTACAATAAAGTCAAAGTTTCTAGGAAGTTCGTCATAAACCTCTGCCTCAACAACACAGCCCTCTACAACTGTTATATTTTCACGTTCTGCTAGACCTAGTTCGTGTCCTGCAGTTGCAGTACCCACATTATTGTCTATAAGGGTTAGTGAGTTACCTAAATCGGGATCGGCTAGTGATTGAGCTAAGTGAGCGCCAATAAAGCCGAATCCGCCGGTTACAAGAATTTCAGAATTCTGGATCATATTGCCGCTCCTGATCGAAGTTCGTTACAAAAATATTATCTCTTAAGTTGCAAAACCAAGTTGGAATTATATAATACACTTTTTCAGGAATTAATCAAGATCAAATAGTCCAAAATTAAGTTTTGTTAAACGCCTTGTGCCAGATATTGGATGACCTTTCAGTTCATACACTTAAGTGGTGTAGCAACTTCTAAATATATACTACTTGGAAACGATAAGATAACTTACTATTTTAGCTTGAACTGGCATGAACTACTTTTTCTCCAGCTTCACCACGTCCTAGCCTGTTTAAAAGTTCAATAAGCTTCTCATCCTCTATGTCACTCATGTCGACATTTTCATTATTGGCAATAATGAATCCCTGCACAAGTTGTTGAATTGCTAGGACATCTTTTTTCGGCAGATATTTTATAGTCTGAGTATTGTTAATAAAGTGCTCAGAGGTTACAGTTAGCGACCCCATAAAAGGCCCTACTTCTGCCTGTATGTTCTTTATGGCACTGTGCTGGACGCTGGCAGACTGCTTTGAGCTAAAAAATGTGTGATGAACAACTGTTAGTTTCTGCCTATCAATAGTAATAGTGTCTGGAAATAGATCAAATGGAAAAATTGAGTTCGATTTAACCAGAATATTTTGTGTTTTCTCTACCGCCTCTTCCAATTTCTCTAATCCATTTTCCGGCTTGGGAGAATTCTTGCTACTATTCACCTCTAGCGTCTCTTGAACTGTTCGCTTCGAGGCTCTATTACTACCGAAGAATGCACTATGATACTCTTTTATAGCATCCGATACAGATCCAAGATATAGAGTATACCTACCTATAACAGTAGGTTTTCTGCCTACTCTCATACATCCTCCTTTGAATGTTACTTAGATAGCTCTATTATTGGGCTGCCTCTCGAGCAGCTCTCTCTGCATCTGCCATTTTCTTCTGCTCTTCCTCTTGCTCTTGTTTCTTCTTAGCTTCTTCCGCTTCTTCTCTTTTGTCTGCAGCTTCTTTCTCGCTATTTTCCGCATCTCTCAATAATTCTTCTGGATCTTCTGGAAGTGTCATATTAAAACCCCTTTCGTTTAATATTAGTCTCATTATATTAAGCCCGTACGTAAGTTAGGTCAGTTAAATTTATCGCTGTTTAAAGCCCATTAATATGTTTAATACCTGGTGCACTCTGGCAAGAATGTTATTAGATCAATTTTACTGAATCTAAACAGCCTTGTAATGATGGTTGAAGAACCTACGAGCCAAGTTTAGTGCGTCCTGGTACTGTAGACATAGGGCTTCTAAATCGATTGCGCGCTCATCGTCTAAACCTGAATGTGCTTTAAGTATTTCTATCTCTGCAAGATCATTAAGTACGAAGTCATAGATGTGTGGATATATGGCGGGAACATCTTTAGGAAGAATTACTTCAGCTTTTTCTAATTCTTCAAGATATGGGTCAGCAGTTTCAAGATCGGCATTAGGATCACAAAAAGCAAAATTAAATACAAAATGACCAAACTGATAAAGTACATCACCTACCATTAGAGAGTCCAAGTCAACAATTCCTGTGACTTCGCTTCCGACGCTTAAAACGTTCTGTCTCTCCATATCGTCATGTACAAGATCTCCATAGACGGGCATATGGTATCTACTTAGATCACTTGGTTTAAGCCTTAGAAGTGGCTGCACGTAATCTGGTAAATCAGTTCGCGAGTGTTGATCAGGTATTTCTCGTGCTGGAAGCAAAACTCTCTTTACATTTTCCGGCACATCGGATAAACCGAGCTGAAGCGCCCAAAAACTTCTAGCTAGTGAGGGGTGTATTTCACTAGGAATGGGCTTTTTATCCAGTTGATTGATACCAACATAGTGCTTTCCGGCTATTCTAGGTGTAAGTAGAGCGGGTCCACCATCGGTTTCAAATACATACCCGTTTTCGCCCATGATTGGCCTTACAAGCGGGACGTCTGGACTTAGAGAATTAGCAGCATAGGCTATGGCTTCCAGTTCAGTTGTATCACGCCATTTGAATATGGTTAAAAAGTGCTCATTCCCAAGCTCAATTGTCTCGTTAGTAATGCCCTGCTGATTCACGCCCACCGGACCAATAGGGTCAATTGCATAATTACTACTGACTCGCTGTATTTCTGCAGAACTAAGGCTACTCATGTTCGATGACTTCTCTTAAACTGTCTCTAATCTGTAATAAACTATAGTTTAAAATATTATTAATTATTTGTCTAGAACATAAGTTTCGTTTTGTAAGAGTTTTTGTTCTACGGCATTGGCTTTTTGAATAGTGTATCTTATAAATTCCTGGGTTAATTCCAGGTTATCTAGCCTTCTATTACCCCTGGTTGCAAGTGCTCTTTTAACTAGGCCATGCCAGCGTTCATCAAGTGATTCTAGTGACCAATTTGCTGCAACAACTTTTGAAGCAACTTCACCGTGTTTAAAAACGTATAATGCCCGGCTCATTGTCAGAACAGCGTATGATTGTTCTTTTTCTATTTTCAGAAACTGTAAGTTGCTCAACCTATTAATCCATTTTTCTTGAAGTACACTTGCCTGTGCTGCCCTTAATTGATTCTTGGTGACAGGATCTATCTTATCCCGAAGTGACGGACCATAAATTATTGTTTCGTGTTTTCTAAGAACATAGCGATGGATTATCCACTGGCTTCCATGTTTTGACATATAGAACCTGCCCTCGTTAACGCAAGGGAAAGGGCCGGCATTTGGATCATGCTTAGTGAGTTCACTTAGAGGAAGATAGGAGCCCTCCAAACGTCTATCCCATTTATGCGAACTTGCATCAAATGCCTTATGCATTTGGCGTAACTTTTCGATAGTCTGCCTATTTAGCTTGTGTTTTGTGACAACTAGGAAGTCAATGTCGCTTGATTTAAGATGAAAATCTCCTATGGCTAGTGATCCATAGTTATACAAACCAACAAATTCATCACTGAGGCAGTCTCTTACTTTTTTTAGTAATTTTTCTAGAGTAGAGTTAACGCTCTTGTATGGCGAAACTGATTTTAAGTTTCTACCATATAACATACTTAGAAGTATAACAAACTTATTCCAAAGTTACAGGTATATTATTTTACTAACCACTCAGCTAGAAGTGGTATTTCGTCGTCGTGTATATTACCGGACTCGGTTGTACTTAAGATTGTTAGAAATGCGTGTTGATCTTTAAAAGCTCGTATTATTTCAACTCTTTTTGCGGCTCGTTCTTCAATTGCCTGTTGCGTTGATGAACCTGAAGTTACTTCAATAACACTTCGTAGTGGAGGAGTTGTCTGCTCGTACTTAAATGTTATGTCGCCTAAGTCTGTGGCAGAGGCTTGGTACTCAGGTGAAGTGCTTTGTATACCAGCATCTGCTTGTTCCTGATAGAACCTATCAATCCTTTCAGCGTCACCTTCCCTCAAGACATATACAGCCCTGGAGATATTACTTCCGCCTTCTGATATATCGTTTGGCTCTTCTTTCCAAGCCAGAGCAATGCCTATACCAAGATTGCCGTCATTTTCTATTTGAACCGTGCGGCTAGAAAATGGTATTTCGACTGCCGCCCTACATACTACAAGTCCGCTAACTACTCCAATGCCAGAGACTTCTGCTTCCAGTTCTTCAGTTTTTGTAGTCGCAAAGTAGTGCGATTTTTGGTCTGAGAAAAACGCAAGCAAAGTTGATTGATCAGGGAAGTACTCTTGACCATTTTCTGATATTTCACCTCGTATTGCCTGCTCTGATTCTACGTTTGTCATGGTAAATATTTATATTATATGACTTTCATAGTCTGGCTTTAGTATAGATGCTCGCCCTCGTACAGTTCATTAACTGAGCCGCCCGTTAGGATTGTATTTAGACCTTCGGCTATTACTCTCCCAGCAGATAAAACGACGAGTTTGTCTCCTAAAGTTTCACTCACTTCTTCACCTACAGGTATTGTATTTGTAACAAAAACCTTGGTAATAGGCGAATCTAATATCTTTTGCGGAGCATCATCAGAAAACCAACCATGCGTGGCTGCCACATATATATCGGCAGCGCCCGCTTCGTCTAATTCCTTAGCTGCCGAAACAACGGTACCTGCAGTCCCAAGAAGATCATCCATTATAAAACATGTAGCACCATCAACATCTTCAATATGACCAACATGTTTGACGGTCTCTTCGTGTTGATCTCTAACTTTTACTAGGTCCATAATCTCTACGCCAAGCTTCTCTGCATGTTTTCTTAATGCTTTCGTATGACCCTCGTCCGGAGAAACTAGTCTATAGCCTTCTTCAGGTCCTGTCATGAAACCTCGTAGCACTTCTCTAAGCATTATTTGAGCTGTCAAATTGTCAGCAGCTGCATTTGGAAAAGCGCCTATTGACTCTCTGCTGTGAATATCTACGGTTACCAACTCCGAGGCACCGGAGCCTTTTACTCCGACTGTGCCTAGTAGTCCCGCAACCATTTTGCCAGTCTCACTTTCCCTAGCCAGTACTTGTCTATCCTGTCTAGCGCCTAACATATTTGGTGCGACTGCCATAATTGTCGATACGTGAGATCTTGACGCGGCATCAATCATTTGTAAGTGCTGGAAAAGGGATGCTTCAATTGGAAGACCATCTACAGGTGCGTGTGTTTGAAATGCGATAATATCTTTTCTGCGCACGTTTTCATCGATTCGAGCATACGGTTCAGTATTAGAGAATCGTTTAAACTCTACTAGACAGAGCTCTAGACCTAGTAGCCTGGCTACCTCAGCACCGAGAGCGGGGTGAGTTTCGCCGTTAACAAATACTATATTCTCCCGTATTTCTTCTGGGAGTATCAACGATTTTGGTACTTCTAGGCTGGCTGCTTCTGCACTCATAATAACTTTGACCTTACTATAACATATATTTGCTATGATTGTAACAAAATGTTAATTATTTTACTAGTGTATATTCTACTTATTTTGTGATTTTAATGGTGTTAAATTTTCGTGGTTGACGCTGAGTTTTTGGTATATACTCCTTTTAACATCAAAAGCATTAGTTTATTAATCTATGTAAGAGGAGGCTCGGTATGTTCGCAGACAAAACAGCAGTAGCAACAATAGCGGTAAAGGATATTGATACTGCAAAAGAATTTTATGAAGGAAAACTAGGTCTAACAGAAATATCTAGCAGTGATCCGGGCGGTATATTGTATAAAAGTGGCGATTCGATGGTATTTGTTTATCAATCAAGTTTTGCAGGAACCAATCAAGCTACCACTGCGAGTTGGGGAGTAGGCGAAGATATAGAGGAAATTGTCACTGAGCTTGAAGGAAAAGGCATTACATTTGAAGAATATGACATGCCTGAGACAGAGAGACAGGGTGCAATACATATTATGGGAGAAATGAAGGCTGCTTGGTTTAAAGATCCGGACGGCAATATTCTCAATATTGTTAACGGCCTTAAGTCTTCTTAAAATAGACTGGACACTTCGTCTGTTTTATATTTTAATTATACTATGATAGGCGAAGCTACTTCTGGAGATTACGATTCTTTTGCTGAAAGATTGCATCAGGATACTCTCTCAATTACCGGAGAGGTTCTTCAGGGCGTCACATATGAGAGAGTTAAGTCTCATTTAAATGAATTAGCCTCGCTCAACGGTACCCTGATAGATCCTACTGAGGGCCATCCTGCCGTACACTACTCAACAAACCGTGTTGCCTTAACTGAATTTGATACCACTGCTCGCTCCAGTCTTATTGAACCATGGATGGAAGAAGCCGGAATGGAGGTGGAGCAAAATCCTTTAGCTGTTATTGGAAGGATGAAAGGTGAAGACCCTGATCTTCCGCCGCTTGTGATACTATCCCACGTGGACACCGTACCTAAAGGAGATATGTATGACGGTACTCTTGGCGTCCTTGCTGGCATAGAATTTGCCAAGTCTATTAGCGACCAGGGATTACGTCCCTCAAGAGACCTGTTAGTAGTTGCTTTAACAGGAGAAGAGTCGACCGCTTTTGGCTTTCCACTTTTTGGCAGTCGAGCGCTGTTTCATGGTTTAACCGAAAAAGAATTAGCCACTAAGGGCACGTATAGGGCAGATTCGCTTGGATCTGCATTAGATAAGTTGGGAGGTCACAGCGTTTCAAGATCTATGGTTCCAATTTTTGGAGAGGGTACGGAACTAGGTATGCCTGTTGCGGCCCTTGAAGTTCATGTTGAACAAGGGTCAAATCTTGAAAATGCTGGTGTAGAAATAGGTATTGTAGATGTTATTGCGGCCGCCGAGAGATATAACGCGGCTATTGGCGATACGCCCCTAGTACCGGACGATAGACAATATGAACATGATGCATATTTTGAACTTCATGTGGCAGGATCGGCTGACCATTCTGGTACTACACCGATGGATGAGAGGTCTCGTGCTGATGGTTTACTTGCAACTGCAGAATTATTGCAGTCTATTTTGGCAGAACGTGGCTTTCCTGAAAACGCTATATCTATAGGAGATATTACTGTTGACGGGGGAAGTATGAATAAAATACCAGGACTTACGACTTCTCACCTGAGAATTGCCAGTGATGACGGAATACTATTCAAGTCTATATGTGACGTTTTAGAATCAACAGTAGTTGAAGCCAACGCCGGATATGCGTTTAGTGAAGCCCCCTTCCCTGAAAATCCTATTGAATTAGTTGAAGTTGAAGCTGGAAAGTCACAATTCTTCAGACCTGAGGATATTGCTAGTCGCCAAGAAGCAGCGTTTTATCTTATACGCGGCGTTAATGATGTAGCACGAGAGTTTGCCGATCGTGGTGTTGTCGGGACTGTTGGTAAATATGAGACCTCTCCAGATGGGAGCATTGGGTTGTCAGTAGATATTAGAGGCACAGATTTAGCTGCGAGGGATGAAGCTATTGCAACTTTGAAGCGAGTAACAGAGACTTATGGATCAGTTTCATTTGGTGAACCCATTTCAGGAAGTGGTGAGCCGGTAGTTATGGATGGGAGTCTACGGGCTCTTGCGGAGCATGCTCTTGATGGATTTGGTATTAGTAGTATGCACATGCCATCTCTAGCAGGACACGATATTCAAAATGTTGGTAGAGCTGGTATCCCTTCGATGATGTTGTTTTGCCAAAGCAATAATGGCGGGAAAGCGCATAATCCCGAGGCTTACACTGCGCCAGAGCATGTCTTGAACGCTGTATATGCGCTATCTTCTGTTGCGACTCCGCTTTTGTTTAGCAGAGAAGTTTAACGATAAATAAAATTCAAATTGGTGAACTAGGCTCGGAGTTCCTGTAAATCTCTCTGCGCTGCTCCAGCTTAACAATTGGTTTGATACAATAGCCTAATATGAAGATACTCTTTGTCTGCTGGGCTAATGTAGGACGGAGTCAGATGGCAGCGGCTTTATATAACAATCTTACTGGTGCTCAAGATGCTGATTCCGCAGGCACAGAGGTTGATGTGCCAGGTGAAAATTTGTTAGAGCATTACAAACGTGTTAGCGGAATGTACATACTAGGCGTGATGGACAGTATTGGTATAGATGTGAGAGAGGCAAAAAGAACTCAGCTGAAGGCATCTATGCTTAATAAGTACGACCATATTATTAATATGGCAGAAAAAGAACATACACCTCGATGGCTACAACACAGTGAAAAATACGAATACTGGCATGTTAAAGACCCGGGCGGAAAGGATTACGAGACAGCACTACAGGCATTGAACACGATCAAAGTCAAAGTAGAAAAGCTTATCGAGCGTGAATTATAAAGTTATAAATAGTGACACTTGCTAAGCTTCAGAAATTCTAGATGGTGACCTCACGGAGAATCGAACTCCGATTGCCAGGATGAAAACCTGGTGTCCTAGCCGTTAGACGATGAGGCCCTAAATGCTTCCGATTAATCTGGTTTATATTAGCATAACAGGGGCATTAAAAGAATCCCCTGGCC
>JBIOIO010000008.1:0-22546 GCA_044449925.1 Saccharimonadales bacterium (SeqCode) | reverse complement strand
CTGTCCTTGCATTCGCGCTCCGCCTGGAGGACCAGGTCGCCGTCGTGGTTCCATTACCAACGACTGTTCGCGCTCTGGCAAGCGTGATAGATGAGGAGTCTTTCGTAGAAGGTGTCCTGTTGCAATTCCCAAGTCGTGATCGATTACAGACATTAAGGCCGGTTAGGCACGAGGTCGCCGGCGCCATCGGCAAGGTCGCAAGTCTTGAAGATTGGCGCAAAATCAAAGAAACTGGCCCTGAACCGCCTCAACCTCCGACTACCCCCGGCGTAGCGATGCTATCTGCCGCTTAACTAGTATAATTTAGTCATGGACCAGAGACCTTTGGCGGAGCGGCGGCGGCCGGAATCGCTCGATGACATCGTCGGGCAGGCGCATCTGGTCGGCAGCGGCAAGACTACATTGGCACGAATTATCGCCCGCGAGACTGGTGCGGAGTTCGTCGAACTGAGCGCCGTAGCTGCCGGCAAGGCCGATGTCATGAAGGTAATAGACCGGGCAGAGCAGAATCAGCGGCTGGGTATGCAGACCATTCTGTTCGTTGATGAGATCCATCGCTTTAACAAGGCACAGCAGGACGCTTTTCTACCCCATGTCGAGGCCGGCACCATCATCCTGATCGGTGCTACCACTGAAAACCCCAGCTTCGAGGTTATCAATCCCCTATTAAGCCGGTCCAGGGTATTAGTACTGGAGCCGCTGAGCAAACCGGAAATTATTAAGATTATCAAGGACGCCGCCAAGGCCGAAAAATTATCGACTAAAAAGTTACCCCCGGCCAGCATTGATCTTTTAGCTGAGCTATCTGGTGGCGATGCCCGGGTGGCCCTCGGCAATCTGGAACTAGCCGTGCAATTAGCCGGTAACAAGCCGATTACCCAAAAGATCGTCGAGACGACCGCCCAGGCCCGCGTACCCGGCTACGACAAAAAGGGCGAGTACCACTACAACGTCATCAGCGCATTCATCAAATCGATGCGCGGCTCCGACCCGACGGCTACGCTGTATTACCTAGCCCGCATGTTGCAGGTCGGTGAGGATCCCAAGTTCATCGCCCGCCGCATGGTTATCTTTGCCTCCGAGGATATCGGTATTGCGGCCCCGGCCGCGCTTAACCTGGCCGTCTCAACCTTTCTGGCCGTCGAGCGGATCGGACTGCCCGAGGCGCAGTACAATCTATTTCACTGCGCCACCGTCATGGCCAAGGCGCCCAAATCGCGCCAGGTAGCCGATGCCATGAGCGCCGCCCTTTCAGCCGCCCGGGATTATCCCGACGCGGCGGTTCCCTTACAACTACGCAACGCTCCGACCAAGCTGATGAAAGACCTCGGCTACAATCAAGGATATAAGTGGAAAGCTAACTTCAAACCTGGCCAAGGCTTTTTGCCTGACGACCTAAAAGACCTAAACTTCTTCAAATAGACTAATCACCCACGGTACGGCGTACGGCAGAGGGTAGCAGAGCCAGCCAGACTCCGCACAACGCCAGATAGTAGTGCTGGGATAAATTACCAAGCCCCGGCTTAATAACTGCTATGAGCGAAAACAAGCTGAATAGTAAGTAACCAATCACAAGGCTATTAAGCAGAACCGTATGGCGACGATGCCACCATAAAATTGCCAGGCTGATAAACAGGCATAGTGCAGCTTGAATACTGAACAGCCCGTGGGCGAGTAGCAGCGGATCGTGCATAAAATTAGGGCAGACTTGGATAGTGGGTTCACAGCGTAGCGGCAATGCCGCGTCAATCACTGTACCGGCGGCAAAGAGCACAATGTTAAACAGAGCAAATTCCAGCAGTTTTTTGTCGTGCGTACCGCGTAGCCGGCGCCAGATCAGCCAACACACTAACGTAATAAGAAGGCTGCTCAGGATGTCCCCGACAATGAACACCCAATTATACGGCTGGTGCACACCCTCTAGTTCGCTGGCCAAACCTCGGCTGGAAGCACCCGGATTCAGCCAGTAGCCGAGTGGCCAGGAGGCATATATGATGCCCGCAAATACCGCCAAAATATCCATTCGACGCCAAAAAGTGGCAGCCTGAGCAATTGGGTTCATTCAAACTATTGTAGCAGTGCTTACGCTTTGACCTGCTCCCAAGGCAGGTCGGGCTTGCCGAAGTGGCCGTAGGCGCTGGTCTGAGAATAAATCGGGCGACGCAGGTCGAGGCCGTCGCAGATCCCCTTGACCGAGGTGTCGATCAGCTTATCTTTGAAGTCGTGTAGCTCCTTATCGCTGACCTTGGCCGTGCCGAAAGTGTAGATGGTCTGCATCAGCGGTTCGGGCTTGCCGATGACGTAGGCCAGTCCGACCTCGCACTTGTCGGCCAATCCGGCCGCCACGATGTTCTTGGCGATGTACCGGGCAGCGTAGGCGCCGCTGCGGTCAACTTTCGACGGGTCCTTGCCACTGAAAGCGCCGCCGCCGACGCGTGCGAAACCGCCGTAGGTATCGACGACGATCTTACGGCCGGTCAGACCAGCATCACTCTCCGGACCAGGGATGTGCCAGAGGCCGGTGCCGTTGATAGTGATGTTCTCGTCTTTTGGAAGTTCAAACTTGTAGCTCTTAAGGACCGGCAGGACGATGTGCTTGATGGCATCACTGCGCACCTGCTCGGCTGTGACCTTTTCGTCATGTGCCATGGCCAGCACCAGCTTTTCGACACTGACCGGCTTGCCTTTTTCGTAACGGATGGTCACCTGAGCCTTGCCGTCGGGCCGTAGCCAAGGCAGATCCTTATTGATACGGGCTTCGTCGATACGACGACTGAGGGCATGCGCCAGGGCGATCGGTAACGGCATCAGTTCCGGCGTATCGTTACACGCATAACCGAACATCATGCCCTGGTCACCCGCACCGAGCGTTTCGCCGCCGGCCTGGTCAACGCCCATGGAAATCTCGGGTGACTGCCGATGCACGTCATTACTGAACTCCGATTCGTTGCTGAAACCCCACAACGGATTGGTATAGCCCAGTTCAACAACTTTATCCTTAACTATCTTCTCAAAATTCAGATCGGCCTTGGTCTTGATCTCGCCGAAGAGCGCGATGCGGTTGGCTCCCGCGACTGTTTCGATGCCGGTGCGACTGTTGGGGTCCTGGGCCAAGGCGGCGTCCAGGATGGCGTCGCTGATGGCGTCACAGATCTTGTCCGGATGCCCCGCGCAGACCGATTCGCTGGTAAAGTAATCCAAGAAATCCCACGCCGATGTTCCGTTTGCCATTAAAAAGCCTTTCTCCTAATGAGAAAGGCTGCCTTCGCAATATCTTTCCCATCGGGCTAGAATTAGCACCAACACCGCGGGCGGCAGGTTGCTGGCAGGTCGTAGAGCTAGGTCTCTCGCTGCACTCTGTATATTACAAATTGTTAATGTCTACTATTGTAGCACATCAATAGGGGCGGTCTTTTTCGAAGTCCTCAGACCACTTACCCTCGGCTGCCAGCGAGTTGGCTTGGGCGCGAAATAGATAGGCATCCTTGGCTTTGTCCTTTTCGCCTTTGGCCCAGAGTTCCAGTACAGGGTTCTGGATGGCTCGGCTGTAGCTGAAAGTCAGCGGCCATGGCAGGTCGCCGAGCTTATTCATGGCATTCAAATGCGCCGTGGCTTCTTCTTCACCTTGACCACCTGATAGGAAGACGACGCCAGCCACATTCTCGGGTACATGTTCTTTGAGACATTTGACGGTCTGCTCGGCGACGGTCTGGACATCGGCCCGGTCAGGTGCGTCCTTGCCTGAGATGACCATGCTGGCCTTGAGAATCAAGCCCTCAAGCATAACGTCCTGATCCTTAAGTGCGGTAAATAAACTGTCCAGCGTCTTGGCAGTAACTTCATATGAGCGCTCGATGGAATGGTCGCCGTCCAGTAAAACTTCTGGTTCGACGATCGGGACGATGCCGGCCTCCTGGGCCAGGGCGGAATAGCGCGCCAGGGCATGGGCGTTGGCATGCAGACAGGCCTCACTCGGCAGCTTGTCGCCGTCGATGGTAACGACAGCGCGCCACTTGGCAAACCGGGCGCCCATTTTGTAATACTCGGCAAAACGTTCACGCAGGCCGTCCAGGCCCTCAGTCACCTTTTCGCCAGGATGTAGCGCCAGGTCTTTGGCGCCCATGTCGACCTTGATGCCTGGGATGATGCCCTTGCTTTTCAGGACCTCAGCAAAAGGCGTACCGTTGTCATCTTTTTGGCGGATGGTCTCGTCGTATAATATGACACCGCTGATGTACTGCTCGATGCCGTCAGCACTGAGTAACAATTGCCGCCATTGCCGGCGGTTTTCTTCAGTCTTGTCGATACCTACCCCCTCGAACCGCTTATCAGCCGTGGCACTGCTCTCGTCAGCCGCCAGCAGACCCTTGGGCTTGGCCAGCATGGCCTGGGCGATTGATTTCAGTTCGTCTTGCTTCATAGGATCTCCTTTATCAGCTGTTTATTACCGACGATCAACGCCACACGTTGGTGCAGCTCAGTAGGAACTATATCTAGGATAGCATTATCGCCATCCGTCGCCGTACCCCCGGCCTGCTCGGCCAGCCAGGCGATCGGCTTGGCCTCGTAGTTAAGCCGTAGTTTCGGCTTATAGTCCTTCTTTCCAGAGATATCGAAAGCCGGCATGATGAACACGCCGCCCTTAATCATGTTACGGTGAAAATCCGCCACCAGCGACCCCACCCAGCGCTGCTTGCCAGCCTTGCCGCGTATCTTTTCCAACCGCCGTTGACTCACCTCGGACACGAACGGCGCATACGATTCATTAAAGCTATAATACGGCGTCTCTACCGGAATCTTGACATGCTCATCAGCAAGCAAAAATTCACCTAGATCCACATCCAGCGTGAACATGTGCACGCCATCGCCCCAGGTAAACACCAGCATGGTACTGGACCCGTACAGAATATAACCGGCCACGACCTGCTTCCGCCCCGATTGCAAAAATTGCTTCTCATCCGCGGCCGGCACTTCCGCAAGTTTCTTATGGACTGAAAAAATCGTGCCGACCGGAATGTTGACATCAATATTACTACTGCCATCCAACGGATCAAACGCAATGACGTATCCACCCTTCGGATTCTTCAGATCAACAGCCTCAGCTTCTTCTTCGCTGGCCAAGGCCGCGAACAATTCTGTCTGTGCCAAATAATTTTTACAAAGATCATTTGCGTAGATATCGAGCTTGGCCTGCTCCTCATTCTGAACATTGGTGCTGCCGGCCTTGCCGATCAAGTCGGTCAGACCAGCCCGGTTGGTCCGTGCCGACAGCAGTTTGCCAATGGTAGCGAGATCGGCCATCATCATAATCAGCTCGTAGCGTTCCGGATGATTCTTAAGCCGCCCTAACAGGTATTGCTGCAGGGTGTGGGGTGCTGCCATGTGCCCCTATTATATGCTATAATCTACCCCTGTACTATGGGGATTAGCCAAGTGGTAAGGCAACGGGTTCTGGTCCCGTGATCGGGGGTTCGAATCCCTCATCCCCAGCCATGAGTCTCGAGTCAAAAGTTCTAGGTACGAAAACCTTATTTGCATCTGTTATTTTTCGTATGTCGGGTGTGCCAAACACAATATCGTCATATGTTGGTGCTTTATTGAAGATAACCCCAAAATACTTAGCTTGAAGCACTGGATTACCGTAGTGTAACAGTAGTTCTTCAAGGTGTGCCAAATAGTAGCTAATGTATGTCTTCATTTTATCCATGTTGGTTGGTTCTTGCGGTGCTGTCTTTTGTCTTTCTACCATCAGCCCACTTATCTCGGCTTCTAACTTCATTACGTCATCCTCCATATACTTTATTGTTGCTTCTGAGCTTAAGAACTTAATCTTATCGACAGACTGCTTTATCTGACTGCGTAGCATTGCAATACGCTTATCAATCGTCACAGCGTCTTTATGGACTAGGAGTTGATGTTTATCAAAAGCTTCACCGATTCCAATTAATAGCGGCTCTATATAGTCGCCTGATATCTTGATGTTCTTCACGAAGTCTTCAATCGTGGCATCAAACTCTGGTTTAGGCTTTCTGAAGTGATGCCCGCGATGGCAACAGTGATACACAGGATAGTATTTACGTTTGCCCTTAGAAGCACTGCCATATAGCGGTTTATTACAGTCAGGGCACATAATGATTCGCTTAAATGGAAATTCTGAGTTCTTAGCGCCTTTATTTACAAGATAGGCTGGAGGCTGCCGCCTATAAATATGTACGCCTTCAGCATCTTCCGTGATGACTATCTTGCCTCTATTTGCTGCGTTGAAAAGCTCATAGGACACTAACCCTTCAAACATGCACTTAACTGGCTTATCTTGCGTCCATTTCTCTGGGTTAACCCCGGCATAAACTGGATTTTCTACCATTCGCCACAGTTGTTTGAGCGTTAAGCATTCGCCACCTATCGTACCAACTATCTTGGTGCGGTCATCTTTATCTCGTACTACTCGCTCACGGGTACGAAAGCCAAGCATATTAAGCTCATCGACTATTTCAATATCTTCCAAGGTATTGCGAGCACGCATTTCAAATAACTTGACTACTAGTGGTGCCTCAACCTCATTAGGCTTTAGGATACAGCGTTTACCCTCGCGGGTTTCGATATGTACGTTGTCGAAGCCATGGAGCGGTCGCCTCACCCAATAACCCATGCGGGCATAGCGTATCTGTGCTCCTATCATGCGGGTCTGAATATCTCGAACTTCATCCTTTGCCCGCTCAGCTTCAAGCATCTCAGCCTTTTTGGTCGGTGAATACTCGCTCCATTTATACTTAACACCAAGGTGTTCCAGAGTATTAATCTTTTGGCTGCTAATCACGCCGTAAATATCGAGGAGTGAGACATTACAGTCATCTAGTTGATTTTTGAGGGTGTCATAAAAGAATGAACCACCGCGCGTAAAGCGGTCAATTGACTTGATAATAAAGTGTTGGATGTTGTTTTTGGGGTTCTTACAATAATCAATCGCCTCCTGCATCGGCTGCAGTTCTTTCGAGGCTGACTCTAAAAAGACAAAATACTTTGTGATTGTCATTCCGTGGGTGGCTGCATACCGCTCGGCTTGGTCTTTTTGGTCTTCGGGTGAATCACCGTCAATGCCTTGTTTGGTGGTTGAAACACGAATTGCCGCCACAGCAATCTTAACTAATACTTGATTAGTCATGTCTTAACCCTATAATTTTTGTTAATAGAGGTTCACCGTTCTGCTGATCTTCAATAATCTTATCTACAATTAGATTGGCTAGGAGCTCAAGGCGCTCTTCAACGGTCATAGACAGCGTATCCTGTATTGCTAAGTCTTCAGCTGCAACTCCATTGCCGCTAGCCATCTTTTTACCCTCCTGTGAACGCTATTCACATATGAATAGTATACTATCCACGGCTGAATAGTTCAAGGAGTTATCCACAATATTTTTCTATATAGTAAAAGGACTAGGACGGTAATAAATCAGCCGGTTTTACACCAAAAGCCTTAGCCAGCTTTTTGATAGTGTCATACGTAGGCATAATCTCGCCCCGCTCTATACGGGCGTAGTGGTTAAAGTAGATTCCAGCACGCTCTGCGGCATGGGTTTGGGTATAGCCGTTGTCATCTCGCAGCTTTTTAATCTGCTTAGCTAAATAGTCTTTGGTTGCTTCATCGCTCATAATCAGGTCTTATTCTAGCAAATATTAAAAGGAAAGACTTATGATACCTCGCAAGGCGCACAAGTCTCCCAATGTTTAGTATACAAAATCTGTGTTAATTGCCATCAAATAATTTCATTGACTTTAGCCTATTTGCGCTACACCTAGGCTGCGATATAAGGAGCTTCTTGAGGAATAGTTAGAGTATGCATATTTGACGCCACGATAAGCCCGCTGGCTCTTTCGTACAGCGTTTGGATGCCTGAACCACCATGTAATACCCCGATTGCTGGCAAATTGGGCAGCGCCGGACAGCCACGGTGCGGCCTGACAGCCTCAGTAAAAGCCTGTGAGTAGAGTGGCAGAGCTCTGGCACTCTCTATATCGGGGGCGATACTTACTCTATTATCAACTATAACCGGATCAGATGGCGAATAATGCGCGTGCTGATGCATCGATAGGGCGCTGAGCCTAAGAAGATCACGACTCGAACCTCCAACAAGCTGTTGCCTTGCATCGGCATCCATACCTTCGGCGCCATCACTCAGATTAACTCCCCATAAAACTTGCCCGACTCTTCGCCCAAAGTTTCTCAGGGCATCCTGAATCAGTTGCTCCGGAGCGCTATAAGGATTGTTTTGTATAATCCGGCGGGCACCGTGACGATTTCCGTCAGCCCAATGAAGGCTGGTAACTTCCGCATAATGATGGGAAGCTTCCAAAGCTTTTCGCCCGACTTCAGTCTTACGAAAAACACCGCTAACCAGGGAATAATCGTTATAAACCGCACCAAAGGCGGCCGGGAAATGCCCGATAACGGCTTCCTCATTGTCAGGCCGTCGGGGACGTTTGCGGACGTCTGCCAGAAAACGCTGCTCATGAGCAGTTGAGCTGGCAAGCTTATGGGCAATATGGTCAATCACAATCGCCAAATGGGCGTCTGCTTCGAGTTTGGCGTCACCTGAATCTTCAAAAAGCCGCACGTGAGACCTGGTGGAAACAAAATACTTACGATCGTTTGCCAGCTCGATTGCTCTGCTCCGTATAGTAGACATTTGTATATTTTAACATATTAGCGGTATTTATAAAGTAGTGTTTGTACAGAGACTACATAGTCTCATTTAGCTTTTTTTATCTGTAAAGTGCTGCTGAATTCGTTTGAAAGTAGCCGCCTTAATAGGCACTATCGATTGTGCCTAAATAACACTTTATTTATCTCTGTTATATTTGCTTTTTCTCTCCTCTTTCTTTATATATAAATATATAAAAGGAAAAGACGAAGTATAACTAGGTATGGTATGGCTGATGTTGTTAGTACAAAGCATAGAAAAGAAATAAGTAGTAGTCAGATAGAAGTGGTAGAGCTGTTATTTAAGTACAGGTTTTGTAGCGTTGAGTTATTACGAAGTAGTCTAAGCTTACAGACTAAGGCAGGTTTGTATCGTAAATTAGCTATCCTGATAGATAAAGGGTATGTCGGTAAACGCTACGACAAGAGCTATCGGATACTGGGAAAGCCTGCTGTCTATTACTTATTGCCGAAAGGTTTGAGCGAGCTTAGAAAACTACCGAAACACGAATCCATAGACGATAACTTAATTAAATACGCCTATAACGACAAACGTATCACCTCAGAACAGTTCATTAAACACAGCTTAAACATCTATAAAACATCCCTCCAACTAACACGCCTATACCCTGTCCTCAAGTTCTTCACCAAACGTGAAATCAAAGGTCTCAGCTACTTGCCTAAAAACCTGCCGGACGCTTTCGTATCGCTAAAACTAGATAATCAAACAGAGCCTAGTCGCTTCTTCCTGGACCTTATTCCTGATTCTATGTTCGGACGTGAACTCAATAAGAAGGTAGCGGCTTACATTGACTTCTTTGAAGGGGATAGTTGGCAGGCAGTAGCTGGCAATAGCTTACCAAGACTTCTGTTGCTTTGTGAGAATGGAACTACTGAGAAACGCGTACAACGCCAGTTAGCGAGACAAATGTATGACGAAGAGCTAGAGTGCTATACAAGTACGTTCTTATCGCTAGCAAATGCTAACGCTAGTGAATATGCAATATGGAGTGATGTTTTAGATCCAGACGATTTGATATTTTTGTAAGCATGGAATTATTAGTATATAATTTGTGAATTATGCGTGCCCGCAATTTACCTCCCCTTGATGCTGAAGATGTGCTGGGAGAATTTACCAGAAATATTAACGAGTATGCTTCGTTTGCAGCTTCTGATTCAGCTTACATGACCGTTCATGCTGGTGAAAATGCTATGCACGGTGGCATCTTTGCCTATGCATCGGACGCAGGTCTACTCATATTGTCTGCCTATCCATCTCCACAAGAAGAAGCAAGAGGTATGGCAGGCTACCACATTGTAGGTAATTACCCCTCAACAGTGGGTAAGCTGCAGAAAAGCTCAGCCTCCAGGTATGACAGAGAGTCCGTAGGGATTATTTGGCAAGCCAGCAAGGATCTACATGAAAAGAATAGACACGTTTTAGGTGGTTTTGTTCTTATGTCTACAGACGAGGCATTAACACACGAAAGCAATACCTTCCTAACACCTTTTGTCACGAGAGCGATAGGCGAAGTATTGCGTGTACGGATGAGAGAAGAGATACTTGCAGAGTCAGAAGGAATACCAGAAATCGAAGTTGACCGACGAGTAGCGGAAATAGGTCGTGAAGAGAGCACTCAAGAACTTGCAATGATAATGCTAGCAGGAGCTTTTCCAAAACCTAGTAAAATACATAAAGCTATAGGCTTTAAACGTCGACCAAAATATAGACAGCAATAACCATAAATTTTGAGCAGTTTATAGCCTTACTCATGGCTACATTATCAGCGGTTACACTGAATGATCTCTACCCAGTTATCGTATAAAACGGCGATATGGAGCGATGTAACTGAGCCTGAAATACCACTTCAATTAGAACACACAGTTTAGATACTTTTACACTTGTTAAATCATACTGTTTATTGTATGATTTATTGATTATGGCCACCATCAAGACATTACCTATAGCTCAAGATTCAGTTTTAGCGGAATATAGTCAGCACGTAGACAGTTATACGGCGTTCCCACCTACAGATTCAGACTTTATGGCAATCCATGCAGGAAGAATGACGCTTCAAGGAGCAGTTTTTGCTATTGCAGATACAGAAGGATTTGCCATAGCATCGGCATTTCCGATCATGAGCGACGGAGCAAAGCATATTGTCGGCCGTCATATGACACAACAATACCCTGCGCTTATCGGCGACCTACACAACTCACCTGCGGGAAAAGATCCAGAATCTAGTGAGCGCATACTGCAAATAGCTGGAAAAGAACTCAACGACGAGAAACGGCAAATACTCGGTGGGTTCGTGCTTATGGCCTTTGAACGAACCGTTTCTTCAAAAACTCCAACAATCTTATTGCCGACGGTATCAAAAAAAGTTGGGTTAATTCTTAAGACAATAGACGAGGTAGTTTTAAGAAGCGGCACTAATGCTAGTGAAGAAGAAAAAGATGAGATACTAAAGCTTACTCAAGATGAAAAATACGACGAAATTAAAGAGTCGATTGCTATGAATGTTCTGGGCAGTATCTTTCCGAAGCCACGGCTATTTAAAAGAATAGTTAACATTGCGTGAAAGATTGCCCTGAAACACCATATGCTGTTAATTGCGGATGGGCTGCTGCTCAATTTTTAGTTGCAGGTGAGCACATTGTCATTGATCCACTGGATAGGTCGCATCCTCTTGTAATGGACCGTGAAGCGACAGTTGTTCTTGAAGTTTTAAATACTGAATCTGTTAGAAAGATAGACATAGTGACGGATGTCGCTCGGTTTGGCTGTATCGCATGTGGCAGGAAAATTGAAATCGTTGATGACGACGGCGAACTCTCAGTACGAGGTGCGGAGGGTTAATTATGTATAGCGAGAGAAAAGGTCTTGTTTCAATTTTAGGCGGAAGAAGCGAAGAAGAAAGTGAAGCCCTTTATGACACTGTCCGAGAGGAGGAATCGATTCTCGGGAGCTTATTAGAAGCTAACAACTCTAGACTTATACGGAGCGGGCTTGCCCATAAAATAGAGCAGAGAAATCTTGCTGAAGCTGACCATGTGTTAAAACGCTACGGAAGAGCATATAGCAGACCAGCACTAATATCCCCCGTAACCCAGTTTCAAGTGAGCAGAGTGCATGCCCACACACCCAGACCGGGTAGAAGCGAAGTAAATCCTGACAGTGTCTGTGTGAATTTATTGGTTGATCCTACACACACTATTATCTATGAAATAGGGTCAAGAGTGATGGCTGGGGGCGAAGTTATAGAAGTTAAATTTGAACCGTTTTTCGAAGAGCAGGACGTTTTACTTGCAGGTAGTTTGCTCGACATAATAGATTCAGAAGTAGCCGCCAATAGATTGCCACACTTAGATACTACGCTTATGAACCAGTTACACGTGCAAGCGGTAGCAACCTAGTCAGAGCAGTTTATAGCCTTGCTCAGGGCTATTGTGTTAGTTTTTATCAACTATCTCGTACCAGTTAACGTGACTAACTGCAGTGCCTAGAAGGTCTCTCCATAGTGAGGCGTCATCGAACAGTTCATCTAACGTCTCGTAGAAGTGATTTTCTAGCCAAGCAGCTTGAATATATTCATCGTCAGAGTTTTTGCTAGCCTCCATGAGCAGATTAACAAACGGTACTTCATTAGTGAGCCAAAGATTAGCTAACCATGTTTCACGGTTACTCCAACCGTTGTATGTTGCTTCTTCGTCCATGTTAATTACATCCTCTCCGACCACACATAGCGCAGTCATAGTTATGATTAATTATGTATACCAGCTCAATTGAGCTGGTAATGCCCAAGCTGTCTGCCAAGTCATAGTACTGACAAGCGCAGACCTCTTTCAGAGCTGCTTTTTCTAGCAACAGTCTACCGATAGACCGTGCTGATAGATTTGATACGTTCATAACTGAACCTCCTTTTACATTTACGTAACAGGAGGCGTGGGACATCCCGCCAGCCGCTCTGGCAAGGTGGAGATTGCCAGCGGCAATACTACCTTGCTGGAGGGGTTACGGGGTGTACACTAGAGAGCCTACGTAAAGGGAAAATTTCCGTTGTTCTACATATTATTGAGGCGACTATCCCATGACAGCAAGTAGCCACAGGTGGTGGCAATTCTCACATTGTTATGCTAGCGCTTATGCTAAGCTTAAATTACGGATAGTTGCGCTCAAGCTTGCATTATCCCAAAAAACAAATATAACTAGGAGGGTAAACATGGACGTTCTAAACATGAAGCCGGAAGTGGTGGCAAAGTACTTCCTATTGAAGGCGGCCCAAGAAGGCGAGCCAATCACCCAATTAAAATTACAAAAACTCGTATACCTAGCCTATGTAAATGCTTTGCTCAAGAATAAGAAGCTTTTTAATGAAAATATACAAGCATGGGCTAATGGCCCTGTAGTGCCAAGTTTATACAAACTTCTTAGGAAGTACGGTTACAACCCTATCGGTGAAGATTTTTATAAAACTGACATTAACAAACTACTTGCAGAACTTAAAGACGTGCAGCCTATTCTTGATGAAGTATTTGATGAATACGCACCTAAGAGCGCCTTTGAACTTGTTACCATAACTCATAATGACGGTGCATGGAGTAAAGCCAGAGAGGGCTTAAAACCCACAGAGATCTCCGCAAACCCAATTAAAGACGAATACATTCTAGCAGCCTACTCGCACTAAAAAGCAATGGGTAAGAAGAAGGGCAAAGATCTAGCGCAGGAAACGTTAGAGAAGCTGAATCTTAACTTTAGTTTCCAGTATTATGACACGGCAAAAGGTAACAAATACTGTCTTTCTGAATGGTCAAAAGAAGATGTAAAGTACACCCTTAGTAGACTTAGGGAAATGTGTACGAAACCACTGAGCGAAATTGTTAGAGATAGAAGCTCCTATCATTTTTATGAAACTGATTGGAACAAGACTATATTTAAAGGCGGGTTTCCTTCTCGTATCGGACAACTGAATAAACTAGCTCCTTTTCATTTTTCAATAATTGGGCTAAATAGTACTAAAGCTAGAGTGTTTGGCGCACAGTATAAGTCTACTTTTTATATTGCATGGTTTGACTATGACCACGAAATTCTTCCAGTTAAATTAAAGAACACTTAGGGCTATAATATAAGTAATGAGCAAAAAACTATTTAAACGACTAATCAAAAAAGCTTCGCAGCCCGTTCCAAAAGAACAGGAAGAGGAAGAAGAGCTATAAACTAGCTACCAAGGTCGGTCAGTGGTTTCTGTCTCTTTGACAATCTCCTGACTGCCATAGACGAAAGCATGTTTGTTCCAGAAGTCCATACTTCGTTCAGTAGCATTAGATGCATTAGGGAATGGCTCGTCATCGTCGCCAAATGTGCCAATCCACGTACTCAACAGTAGGTATGATCCATTGCTTCGCCCTATAAGGTGCACTGCTACATACGGGCAATGGTCACCCTCACGGCTTTTAGTAAATGGTACGGAACCATCTGTCTCTCGGTTTTTACGTACGCCGTAGACAATTTCATCTGAATTATCTACATCCACGACATCACACGTTCCGACTATTCTACCCATATCTACGTGGGTTGCTACGTTATCTTCTTCAAGATTCATGTTCCCTATAGCTTCAGTTACTAAACTTTTTAGCCGTGGCGTATCTTCAAGGTGGGTAGCAGTGTGTGAATAAACTGGGTCATAGAACACTGCAACGCCGTTTTTTGATTGGCATAATAATACTTGGTCAATGCCTACAGCTTTGAGGGTTTCATCAACAACGACATCAATCGGTTGCCTAGCATCGACCATTAGTGCACCGAATTTACTAGGATAAATAGTCTCGTTATAGCTATTCACTTTAATTATCTGCGCCAGTTCATGAGGCTTTGTGCCGTAGTCATGATCACGGGCATTATTAACGCGTTTTTGTATAGTTTCTTCATCGGTTTTCAGCCACAGTACTGTCTGACACAGCGCTCTAATATCAGCCTCGTTGGCAGCGCCGCCACACAGGAATATAGGTTTATCTTTAGCTTCCGCTGCTTTTTGTTTTACCCAATCAATAGAGGTGCGCCATTCGTGTTGTCTGAGCCAGACTTCAGTTCGTTCAGGCATTGCACCAAATTCTGCTGCCCGCTTGCCTGTTTTCTTGTTATACCAGGCACTAATACCATTGTGTTCCATGTCATAGGCTTCGTAACCTCGCTTCACGAGTTCTTTAGCAACGGCAGATTTTCCAGACGTAGAGGTACCGGTTACTAAAATCAAGGGCATGTCTGAAGTATATCAAGAACTGTAATTCATAAAGTAACTCAGGGAGAGTGCTGCACTACACTCTCCCATAGTCTTTTAACTGTTTATATATCTATCCCAGCCGCTCATTATATCCGGCTCCGAGCCGTACATGATTTCAGACCTTAAATAGCTTTCGAAGCGACTTGTATTGAGATCATACCTTCTTTGCATAGACTTAAGCTTCTTTCTGCCCCTTACGTTAAGCGGCGCAGCTGCAACTCTCTCACGATGATATCTTTCCTGCAAAAGAACTGGATGCTCTTCATTAGGTCTTTGGACGGGGTGATCTGTCCTTCCGTCACACTGTTCTTGAGTTGCTTCGGGATACCACTCACCGAGCGCATGGCATAGCCTCACAATGTCTAAGTATTGTTGATCTTCCAATGATCTCGCTACTGTATGTTCGGCTATTATTGGTGGTACTCCTATTTCATTTCCTTTTTCCATATCAATATTCTCCTTAAAAATTAAAAAAGCCTCCGCTTGGAGGCTATAGTGCGTTAGTTTGTGTAATATTTATTTGGTAAAGTTAGCAATGCCTCCGTGGGTAGAGGTTGCGAAGAAGCTCGTGATTACTAAGTGCTTATTCATAGTTATTAAGCATAGCATATTATTAGACTACGTTACAGGCTCCACACTTTGAGTTATCAAGGAGGAGCCTTGTACTACCTTGCCGGAGGGTTTACGGGGTGTACTCTGAGAGGCCTACGTAAGGGAAAAGTTCCGGATGCCAAAAGTGATATACTCAAATTAGGAAAGCAAACCACGGTCCCTGCTACGCCTTAACATCGTGATAGGAGTAATCTACTCACTCAAAGCATAGATGAGATGCTCATCATTGTTCCGAGTAGAGTTAACATCTTCGCTCACTTCAATCAAATCTAGTCCATTGTCTTCATACGGACGCAGCAGGGGCTCTATGCCACCTCGGTCATTATTGTTTGAAGGCGAGAGCCAAGAGGACTCATCATCTTGGTGCAATATAACAGGCATTCTATTATGCACACTAGCCATTTCTTTATTTGGTTCAGTTGTAATAATCGAATATGTCTTCCACACTAGTCCTTCAACATCTTTCCAGGATTCCCAGACGCCTGCAAAGCTAAATAGTTCTATCTGTTTGGGATGAATATAAAATGGTTGTTTTCGTTCTTTTGGGGTTAGTGGCTTTCGCCACTCATAGAACCCATCCGCTGGAATAAGAGCCCGTTTCTTGAGAATGACACTTCGCCACATTGGCTTTTCGAATATGGTATCGTCACGAGCATTGATGAGCTTGTAACCGATACTGGGATCTTTAGCCCAGATAGGTATCAGCCCCCACTTCATAAGCTCAAGATGACGTTTGCCGTCATCACTCTCAGTAATAACGGG
Source organism: Saccharimonadales bacterium (SeqCode) (assembly GCA_044449925.1). Classification (GTDB taxonomy): domain Bacteria; phylum Patescibacteriota; class Saccharimonadia; order Saccharimonadales; family UBA4665; genus JBIOIO01. The sequence goes on along the minus strand of JBIOIO010000008.1, from coordinate 6,196 downwards.
CATGACTTGGCCAGGAGCCACATTGTAATTTTCCGAGATATCTTTAGGAACGCTAGCCAGATTAAACCGTTTGGCAAGCTCATCGACTTTCTTATGGAGCGTATAGCGACCGCACATAACTTTAATTGTACTAGGAGGAACCTCATGAAAGAAAAAATAGACGAAGAAGTAAGCGTGATCATGTACTACAGCACCCGTAAACGTATCGCGCAGCCCCGCCTTATTCATTGGCAAAATAAAGAATATGAAGTCGGCAAAATCGGCTACCATCATACCGTCAAAGAAGGTCAGACGTTGCACCATATATTCGAGCTGGTAGATAAGCAAGAGACGCTGTGGTTCAGACTCAACCTCGACACCAGCAACTTGCACTGGAAACTGGAGGCTATCCATGATGGACTTGCCACTTAACTACAACCAGCCGATGACGATGCATATCGACCTCAATAGTTGCTTTGCCATCATCGAGCAGCAAGCTAACCCACTGATCCGTAATAAACCCGTGGCTATAGCGGCTTATGACACGCCTCGGGGTGCTGTCATAGCCTCAAGCTACGAAGCCAAAGCCTTGGGAATTAAGCTGATGGTCAACGTCAGGGAGGCAAGAATGTTATGTAAAGACGTAATCGTCATGATGCCCGATCCAGAGAAATATTTTGATGCCCACAGGCGGTTTAAGAAAGTCCTGCTTAACTATACCGACGAAGTTACCCCTAAGTCAGTTGATGAGTTCGTAGTGGATTTCAAAGGGTCGCGGGCCGTCCAAAGCGGGCTCAGCCTGGAAGAAGTCGGCTATAGGATAAAACAGGACATTAAAGAGTCGCTTGGCGAATATGTTACGGTCAACATTGGCATTGCCACCAACCGCTTCCTTGCTAAGGTCGGCGCTGGTCTGCATAAACCTGACGGGCTGGACATCATTAGCGCCGAACATTTAAGGGATACGTATAGCCAGCTACAGTTAGACGACCTGCCCGGAATTAACACTCGCTACAGAGCACGGCTCAACATGGCCGGAATATATACCCCATTGCAGTTTCTGGACGCACCGGTCTGGAAATTAAAGCACGAAGTCTTTCACAGCATCGTCGGCTTCTACTGGTACTTAAGGCTGAGAGGCTTTGAGATTGACGGTGTAGATTTTGGGCGCAAGAGCTTCGGCCAGCAGTATGCCTTAGGGAATAAGACAAGAGACCTGGAGGAGCTATCCAGGCTACTGATGAAGTTGTGCGAAAAGACCGGCAGGCGGTTAAGAAAAGCCAGTTGTGTGGGGGGTGGCGTGCATCTCTGGCTAAATTTTGAAAACCGGATGTATTGGGCGCAAGGTAAGAAATACCGTAAAGATATCTATTCTACACAGGATATATTCTTATGCGCCCAGAGGCTGTTAAATTCTGCCCATATACCAGCCCGGGTTACTAACATGGGAGTCACAGTTTATGACTTGCATCCTTCGACGCCAGAGCAGCTCGGACTGTTTGACGACACCAGGCTTGATTCAAAATCTTTAGCTAAGGCTGCGGACCAAGTGAATGATCGATACGGGGAGTTTACGGTTGTGCCAGCTATCATGGCAAATATGCAGGACGTGATACTTAAACGGGTAGCGTTTGGGAGTATCAGGGATCTTTAAGACAGAATACAAATCTATCCCTTGAGCTAAGCTTTACAGTTACTGATATTTATGTTATCTTAGGTTTATGAGTATTCATAGATTTAACATGCAAGGTGTAGGTGACCTGGCAATGTTCCAATCTGAGGCACGCGTTGCGCAACAGCACGCAGGTGTAGACCCAGAAAAGTGCATGCAAATAGTTGAGTGTGACAGCGTTGACGAAGCCGGTGCAACTCCTCTTAATGTATTTTTAGAGCACATTGCTGATCGAAAATTTGCTACTCCTCCAGCACACATTAGTCACTTAAGAAGCCATGATGAAGCCTTTCATTTCGGGCATGTAGTCGCAACACACCCTGAGATAGCCGGGATGTACGCAGTATTTGCTAGTGCTGGCTTAGCTAAAAAGGAAACTGCAGAGTGGGTGGCTGACGTCTTAGAGGGTGCCTTGGGCAGCTCGGTATACCATGTGTTTAATAGGATTGTCGGTAATCCACCTAATGATGAAACAATTGGGTGGGGTCCATTAACTTTTAGTGCCGCTGATCGCGCAGAAATAGTCGAGATAGAAAGAGCTCACACAAAGAAAATTTGGGATATACACTGATAAGTAAATAATTTACGCAGCATTTTTAGTCCCAAAATAAGTGTAAGTGTATTATTTACGCATACTGAGTAGTATTTTTGCATTCTCAGCTGCCTTTTCGTCCGTCAGAGCGTACTCACCTAATGCCCTACAGCTAACAACGACTCGTTTTCTTATAAACCCTTCATTCTGAAAAATAGGGTATTCGCAATCGCCTACGGCATCTACTAGTGCTGCGTCTGGCATATCAAATGGAACTTTAATGAAGTCAGATTTAAAACCTTTTACATCTTCAAACGCACCAACATTATAAGCAGTCGCGCCAGCCTCAGCTGAGAAACTCGAAGTAACAGTTTTGACTAATCCCTCGATTTTTCCAGCACATTTACCGCGCAACGGGCATTCTTCACAAAAATTAGCCATCAGTAGACTCCTATTACATAATTAGTTTTATACCTTCTGAGGCTTTTTGCAAACAAAAGCATAACAAACCGATTAATTTACTATTAATTTTTATGTTTAGCATTGACTAATAATATCTATTATGCTAATGTATTCTTTATGGACAAGATTGAACAGCTCAAGAGTGAAATCACAGCCCACAGAGAGATTGCCAATACTATGCGGGAGCGGGCTGTTTATCGATTTTGTGGTTTTGGTGCATTTGCTGTGTTAGCCTACACCACTGGAAAACATGGCCAATCCATTACCCCAGAAGTTTCAGGGGTGATTGCAGGCGGTTTTGCAGGGTGGGGTTTTTCCGGTTTAAATAATGCAGCAGAGCATTGCAATGAAGCTGCTGTTCTCTCTGGAGTAATTGCAAAACATGAGCTTTCTGACTTGCTATAGTTGAAATATCTGCACCACCTCAAAGAAAACCTACGTATGAATATTAAGCTCATTATTGCGAAGTACGTCCACTAGAGGGAGCCAGACTTGCCTAATACCGCTTTATATGGTTATTTATTTTTATGTCACCAGAAGAATCGATTGTTGGCTATGATGAAAGGCTATTTGCCGCTGAGCATCCCCGGCCAGCTGCTTCCTTCGGCGATGCGGTCTTTAAAGGCAAGAGACGCTGAGCTAAAATAACCTATAGTGTCAAAAATATATTAGCTTGTGTTAATATCGTATTATGATTAAGCACAAAAAAATCGTTCAATTTGCCAGCGCCACACTTATATCACTTATTGCTTTGTTTAGTTTAGCCGGTACCACAGTGTTTGCCGCCCAATTAATTGAAGTTAGCTTAGATTTACAGCCTACGACTGGCAGCAATGGCTATCTGCCGGGAGCGGTTTCCAATGACAACTTTGGCTTTACATCTTCCACTACTGGCAATATAGGCTCCATCCAATTCTTGTACTGCACCACGCCTACGGGCACTTGTACTACTCCAGCGGGATTAAACACTACTGCAGCGACCGTGGGCTACCAAGTTGGAGCAACTGGTTTCACGATTGTTAATACAACTAACGGTGCTCCATACCTAACCAGAACGTTATCATCAATAGCAAGCGGCACGGCATTAATGTACCAATTGCGCGGTGTTACTAACCCAACAACCAGTAATCAGACCTTCTACGTCAGAATTAGTACCTACCGCAGCACCAATGCCACAGGTACTTACTTAGATAGTGGTATCGCTTCGGCTACAACCTATGCACCGATAGCCGGCACGCTTGAAGCAGAAAATATGAAGTTACCTGCCGGTTCAAATATTATTGAAGACTTGACTGCTTCCAACAAAGAGGCTGTCCAAATGACCAAGAATGCCTCGTTAAAAGGAACGGTAAACCTATCATCAGCGGCTACGGCCTTATCAGTCAACGTTGAGGCCAGTTCCTGCGGTGTCCAAGACCCTAAGTTCAAGGTTGATGTAGATGGCGTGAATGTCATCACGCGGGCTGCCGTAGCGCCAACCTTCGGCTACACTAGATTGACTGCCTCCAATTTGAATCTTGCGTCCGGCGCACACATGCTGACTCTAACAGCCAGTAACTTGGGCTATAACACCGTTTGCAACCGCCCGATAGTTGTTGATGTCACCAACTTCTATGACTAGTTGGCATCACGTTTTGGTGAAAAGCGATTCAACAAGAAAGAAGCAGTTGGTATTGCAGGTAACCTTGCTATTGCCGCTTTTTTGAAGACAATCCCGGTCGTTTCTTAATGGACGGTCCTGAGCCACGCTATGACCGTAGCCATCTGAGACCGACTGTAAATCTGCCTGCCAGCATTTAGTTAAAGTGTTTCTGGGGAGCATTCTTGATTTGGTAAACTAAGACCATGAAGGTAGTTTTTATTGGCCACCCGGGTTCAGGTAAAACCTATGCCGCAAGCACGCTTGCTAAACAACTTGGGACCAAAGAAGTAGATATAGATGATTTATTGCACAACTGGGTGTATTTCGTTCTTAAACGACCATACAGAAAAGCATTTAATAAACTCCTCGATGGCAAGACATCATGGATAATAGATGGATACGCAGGCAAGCGGATGCCCGCAACCGTATGGGGCGAAGCAGATTATATAGTTTATATTAATTTACCTAGGACAGAGCTTAGGCAAAATATCTATAAAAGGTATAGGCTTAAGAAATCCAATAACGAGTCCTCGCATGGGCAGCAACTGTTCGCTAATATTTTAAAAAATTTATGGCAAATTTACATACTCGACGGCTCGCTTAAGAAATGCATCAACAATATTGAGCATTCTCCCTGTGCAGATAAGCTTATTGAACTTCATTCTCGTCAAGAACTAAATCAACTCATAAATAAGCTAGCATCTGGGTCATAGTTGCGAAGCACGTCTAACAGGAGGAGCCAAGACGCTTATGCTTGCGTCTAAATAATTTATGTCACATACTATTTGTATGAACCAAAGCGTAGAGGCATATAAAGAGCATATTCAAAGAGACTTTGAGGCAATTGCCACTGCTGCCCCTGATGATGATTATGCATCTCTAAATTGGCTACATTCTGCCCATGTTGCCAGAGAACAAATCGCTCAAGCAAGAGCAGAAGGAAGACCCCTTACTGACTATCAAGAGGCTTGGGCGCAAATTGACCTAGAAGGGCCATCGAGACCACAATAGTTCCATACCTGTAAGGCTACGGACCGCCAATACGCTTAACCTTGCAGTTTAGCAATTTATAGACTTTACTATATTTATTGAGACTCTAGAGAGGATTAAGTATGCCAGAACAAACGAGAGATTATGATCCTACTAAATCGCAAAGTATATTCCCTGTAAACGCCCCTATAACCGTTGAAGATTTAGGACGAGAAGATGTAGACCAGGCCAGGAGCAGACTATACACTGCATGGTGGATGCATTGCTTATCATCAGATCCAGATTATGTATACCCCGAAGATAACAGACCGCTTTATCAGATTGTTTGTGAAACAGAAGCCGAGGCTAGAGTGGCTTGGGCAGTTAAGCCTCCTTTTGTTAACGTCATACTTCGTATGGGCGACGTGAGGCTAGAGTTACCTGAGTCAGGCAAACAAATTGGTGAAGCCTAGTTAATCAGGAGCAATCAACAATGAAATATCTTTATCCTGAAATGGCTGGAGAAGTGGATGGAGGCTTAGAGCCATTAATTGATCCTCTCAAGCAATTTGCAGCCGAAGCAAAGACCCTACTTAGCGGCTATGATCGTACGGGCAATCCAGTAAAATCCAGAAGGCTGTCGAAATATGTTGGTCGATCATACGAATATGGAGCTCCTTCTTTTGTTCTAGATGTAAGTTCCAGAGTCAAACAAGTGCCAAGCGAAGACGCTCCAATAATCGCAGGAGAAACTGAAGCTCTTTTACAGATATACGAAGCCGAAGGAGATATTTTAGGTGCCCTTGAGATGGCCTGGACAATAGGTGAAATAGCGCGACAAGCCCGGGACTGGGATACTGCAGTTGTATATTTGGGACACTCAGCCCATTACTGTGCTGGAGTAAGCAGTATATTAGAGAGTCTTGATTTATATGACGGG
>JBIOIO010000007.1:0-25160 GCA_044449925.1 Saccharimonadales bacterium (SeqCode) | reverse complement strand
TGGCGAGAAGTTCTTACAAAGCCATAAATAATCATGAGGATTTATACTTAAAACAACATGGATGATCAAAAACAAGAACCATTGAAAGTAATTCAGCCTTCGGCTGAGGTTGAAGAAGAAGCTAGAGATAACTTAATAAACGTGGAAAATAGTCCAGCAAGTGAAAGAGAGAATAAATCATCAGAAGTAAAAGTATTGGATCCAGATGAGCTAGATAAAGCAAACGCTGCTGCCGTTCAAAAAGCTAATGAGCTGATAGCTGAAGACGAAATTAAAAACTTGCCGGATAGGAATGACCTTAGCGATGATCCATATGTTCATAATTCTACTGAAGGATTCGGTGCGTCGCCCGGTATGGCAGGATATTCATTATTTAGGTTATTTCCAAATAATAGATCACAAAGAATTCTTACAGTATTGTTAATTGTATTGGCAATCATAGGTTTAATAATTAAGTACGCTCATTACCTTTAAAATTGGTCTAAGCCCGTAAAAATAGTTGCATTAAAAAGAACCCAGTCTATCCTAAGACCGGGTTCTTCTAGCTAGTATTACTAAATTTAGTGACTAGTCTTTATGTAAGTTGGCGAGTTATTAACAGTACCTTCATATGTAGCTGTTAAAGTGAACTTCGTACAGTTGGTTGTAACGTCGTCGCAGGCGTTATTATTGTCGTCTGTTGGCTGGTAGGCGTAAGCCTTTGCGGCCGGGGTATCTACAAGTGTTGGACTTGAACCTTGTGGATCCTGCAATGCTGATGGATCAAGACCCTTTAGATTTCCTGAAACAAACGATGCAGTGTTCATTTGAGTCAAAGTTGGGTAAAAGCCATTATTAGCGTTGTATGCCTCAAGGTGGCTATCAATTGCGTTAATATCCGTTGTTCGCTTAGTATTTCGTGCGCGCTGTTGAATTCCAGTAAACGTAACGATAACTAGCGTTGCTAGAATACCAATTATTACGATTACTATGAGTAGTTCCACAATGGTGAAACCTTCTTGCCTTTTACGATTTAGTGAGATCATGGAGACCCACCCTCCTTCTGATTTATTTACGTAACCTTAATTTGCTAAAGGACATGCCGCTATAGCGACAGTACTCTGATGGAGATTATTAAGCATAAGCCGTATTGAGTCAAGCTTTTACCCACATTAATAGCTAGTATTAGTTGCCGATACTCTTATTCAGGCTAGCTATTGGACCCATAACACTGGCAGCAATTAGGCCTACAACGCTACCTAAGATGACGATTAATATAGGTTCAATAATAGAACTCAGAGCATCTATAGTTGCATCGACTTCTTCATCATAAAAACCAGCAACTTTCTCAAGAACGGTTTCAATCTGGCCAGTTTCTTCACCGACTGCAAGCATCTGGCTAATAATAGGTGGAAAATTAGTACTTCTTGAGAATGGTTCGCTTAACTGTTTACCATTTTTTACTTCCTTAGCAGCTTCTTTTAACTCTGCCTCTAAAACTTTATTGCCAATTGCTCCTCCAGTTACTTCTAGAGCTTCAAGCACATTCACACCCGCAGACATAAGTGATGCGAAGGTACGTGCAAACCTGGCTACGGCAATTTTACGTACTACCGGTCCAATAACTGGCATCTTAAGTAGAAAATAGTGAAACTTATACTTGCCTTTAGGCGTTTTAATATAACGGAGCAGGGCAAATGTACCAACTACGGCAACCACAATTATAAGTATTGCGTTATGCTGCATAAAACTGCTGACTGCCAGTAAAAAGCGTGTCTGTATTGGAAGAGTGGCCGATGGACCAGCCAAATTCTTAATAATGGTGCTTATTTTTGGCATCAAATAGATCATGATAAAGAAGAAGGCAATGACCATAATCACGAATATCACAGTCGGATAGGTCATAGCACTCTTTATCTTCTTCCTAATAGAGGCCTCTTTTTCGGCCTGTGTTGCCAGTCGTTTTAGTATCTCGTCTAAAATTCCTGCCGATTCTCCTGCTCTTATCATGTTTACATACACTTCTGAAAAGACATTCGGGTACTGAGCAAACGAGTCAGCCAAAGGCTTTCCACCTTCAACATCCTTAGCAATTGATTCTATTACGGTCTTAAAATACTTGTTGTCTGTTTGGCCTGTAAGAGTTTCCATAACTCGCCCAAGCGGAACCCCGGCCGAAATCATAACCGATAGTTGTCTTGTGAAGACCACAAGATCTTTTGAGGCAACTCTTTTACTAATATTGAAACTAATCTCTTTACTTTTGGCTTCTTTAAGGACTAGCGGATGGAGGTTCTGATGAGCCAGAAGATCCATCGCTTCCTTGTGTGAAGGAGCATCCAGGACACCTTGAAGTGTCTTCCCATCCTTGTCTTTTGCTACATAGCTGAATTGCATATTTATTTCTCTACCGTTACGCGGAGTATCTCCTGAACTGTTGTAAGCCCGCGCAACACTTTAATGAAACCATCAAGCTGCATAGTTATCATACCATCTTCTATTGCCTTGTTTTGAAGAACATCGCTAGTTGCGCCTTTAACTATTAAGTCCTGAATCGCCGTATTAGCCGATAGTATTTCGTATATACCGATTCTTCCTTTGTAGCCGGTATGGTTACAGCGATCGCAGCCACCGTCATGAGCTTTCCAGAGGCGTACAATATCATCATCGGTGGTCGAAAGATCTTTCGACTCGCTATTTTTAGCCGTTGAAGTTTCATTAACCCCTATTCCTTCCTGCAGAGCGGCTTTCTCAAGACCATGAACATATTTCATCGTTGCATGGGTAGTAATTTGGAAGATGCTGGCAATTTCTTTAAGTGTAGCCTGGTCGGGTTTAAATTCTTCTCGACACTTGGTACATAAGCAACGCACTAACCGCTGACCTACGATTGCCCGAATTGTACTGGCGATTAAGAAAGGCTCTATGTTCATGTCGAGAAGCCTTGGAAGAGCCGTCGCAGCATTATTGGTGTGAAGTGTTGAGAATACCAAGTGACCGGTAAGAGCTGCTTGGACAGCAAGATCAGCAGTTTCGCGGTCTCGGATCTCTCCAACCATTATAATATTCGGATCTTGACGAAGTAGAGCCCTTAACCCGTTTGCAAAAGTCATTCCGGCCTTAGTGTTGACCTGAGTCTGGTTAACCCCCAGTATTTTATACTCAATAGGATCCTCTACCGTGGATATATTAACTGCCGGTTTATTAAGCTGAGTAAGTGCACTAAACAGCGTAGTAGATTTTCCAGATCCTGTAGGCCCCGTAACCAAGATCAGCCCGTGTGGCTGGGATATTGCCTGGTTAAAGAATTCTAGTGACGGTCCCCATACTCCTAAATCCTTTGTAGTTATGGCTTTTGAAGACTCGTTTAGAAGACGCATTACCACTTTCTCACCGTCACTAATGGGAAGGGTCGATACCCGAAGAGCAAAGGCCTGACCATCCAGCTCAATCTTGAATCTACCGTCCTGTGGAACACGCCGCTCATCAATCTTTAAATTAGACAGGATTTTAATACGAGATACTACGGCATTATGAACTTTACGTGGAAGCTTATTTGCCTCTCTAAGTACACCGTCAACCCGGTAACGGACTGTAACGTATTTTTCTCTTGGTTCAATATGAATGTCGCTAGCACCAGCTTTTATGGCGTACTGAATAAGTAGGTTAACGGTCTGGGTAATAGGTGAGTCCTCGGCCAGGTCTTCCTCGGTGACTTCACCTTCTGTCTCTTCGTCAGTATTTTCCGGAACAAGTACTTTAGCTAAGTCTGTTTCATCGCCCTCAGTGTATAAATCAAGAACTTCTTGAATTGATGAGTCGGCGGCGGCATAAAGCTGTAAGTTTCCGCCGATTTGTTTCTGTAAGAAGTTAATAGCCTGGATATCGTCGGGATCTTCCATGGCAAGACGATACGATCCGTCATCGTTAGTACCGAATACGACGGCCCTATATTGTTTTGCCATTCTCTCCGGAATTAGGCCTAGGAGTTCATGATCAACTTCATGCGGATTTAGATCAACAAAAGGAATGTCTATTTCGGCCGCATACATCTTTGTCAGGTCCCTATCCGACGCAATGTTGCTCTGGATAACCAACTCCTGCAGCGATTTTTTCTCAGCAACTTCCTGCTCACGAAGAACAGTCAATTGTTCATCGGAGATTTTGTTTGCTCCTTTTAGTAGTTTTTCTACAATCCCATCAGGTATACGCATAACGTAAGCAGTATTATAAAGAACATCCTATCCGATTAGCAAAATTAAACATAAGAGATATCAAAAAAGCGCCTGGATAATCCTTATGCAGGTGGATTTTTGTGGGGTGGTTGTACGGTGGGCTGTGAGGGAGGCTGAGGCACTGGAGCTGCTTGAACATTCTGGGGGCTAACAACAACCGGTGGTTGCTGAGAAGGAGCCGGAGCGTAGGCCTGTGCATTAGCTTGAGACGGAAGCGGAGGCGGAGAGCCAAGAGGTAAGTGATAGCCCATAGTCTTTCCTTTTCTGTGGTGGAGGATATATATAACTATTACCACTGCACCGGCGATCAAGAATACAGCCGACACAATTGCTCCTATAATAATTTTCAAATTAGGTCCTGACGTATCGTGCCCTTGGGCAATTTGCGAAAGAGCAGCTTGCTTAAAACTATCAGCCAGATAACTGGCCGGATACAAGTTATGAACTTGGTCGGTAAGAATCACGGCATTTTTGAAGTGTCCAATAATAAAGTCGTTAATAACATTACTCCAAAGTGTATTTACTTGAGACGAAGTTTTAAGCGTCACTCCATACTTATTTAATAGCCCCTCTATATCATCCACAGTTCTTAAAACACCACCGGGCGATTCTTTACTCACGCCACTATTAGGGTCGGCCGAGCCAACACCATAAGTCGTAAGTCCTATTTGCTGTCCGCTTGAATTAAAGGCTGGGCCTCCACTGTTTCCTTCGGCAATTGGAGCATCGGTAACGATCAGCTTGTAAGGACCTGAAGCTTCATTTTGAATAGAAACAACGGTTCCAGCCGTAGCAGTTGGAATGGTAGTGGACTTCGTTGTTTCAAGTCCGCCGTCAACAAATCCTGGCCAGCCAATATCGTAAATATAATCATTTGGTTGAATTCCTGCAGTCTTGCCCAGTGAAATTACAGGAAAATTTTTGCCGCTAAGTTTTAACAAGGCTACGTCCGTGCCTGAATAAGTAGTAAAATTTACTCCACCGCGAACATTTGCCGTGGCGTCATAGTTATCGCCTATAAGGGTAGCCGGAACAACCGTGCTTGAGTACTGGAAAGACAAATGCGTACCGTCGATGGTTACTTTTACTGGAACATCAGACAGCTGTACGCCAAATACTGTCTTACTGGAAGTTAACTGGTAGTCACTAGCTGGGATAGAAGACGTAAGCTCAAATAAGGTTTGTAATGCATTCTGATCACCGCCCTTTATTGCCGCAATAAGTGCGTTAAGATCTGCCTTGGTCGCTACGTTGGTATTAATAAGATAATGTAGATAGTCCGTAAGCGGCTGGTTATTCCCGTTAGATGTCGAAAGTTCTATAAACATTTGAAACGCCATGGTTGGAGTAACATCTACTACGTGGCCGTTGGTAGACAAATAACCGTCATTCGAAAGTATCGATCCACTACCGACTATCCCCTGACAGGCATCCTTAACAGAATATGCAATTGAACCACTCGGCAAGAGAAGATTAAAATCGTAACAAGAAATCGAGGCAACCCGAGCGACTGCTGGCTGGTTATTTGCGACTATTTTTAATGCACCGTCGCTCAGTACACTCGGCAAATTTATGGAGCCGCTGGGCAGAGGATTTGAAACAGCGGCCAACTTAATGGGCGTTTGCGAAAGTGCAGAGGAAACTAAGGCCTTAGGGTCGGCTGTATTGTAGTGTATTGCACGTATTACTTGCTGCAGTAAATCAATATCTCCCTGCGGAGTATCTTTCTTAATAATTAAGATAAAAGCATAGGGACGACCGTTCTGAACGGTTACATAATGAACTTCGCTATAGGAGCTAGTAGGAAAACTCGAATCAGTCATCGTGTACACGACTTTTCTATAATGTAGATTGCTTATAGTAACGTCCGCTTGACTCGATTCGCTTGGTGTAATCGTTGTATACGAATTAGTTTGAGTCACGGGTGCATAAAGTTTTACGGCCAGGTCAAGATCAGAAAGCGACGATCCGTATTGTTTTCGGCCCTCGTCAAATATGTGAGTACGGGAATCGCTAACAAAACGCATCTGCCAAGGCTTCTGAGATTTGCTAGCGACGAGCGATGTCGAATCGGCAGAGGTCCAGAAATTAACAACACCGTAATCCCTTGTAATTCCAAGGTCTGTACTTGCATAGGCTTTTGTAGGTCCCGTTCCTGACGAATACAAACTGGGGTTTGTACTTAGATCGCTGAATACCAGACCTTGGGCGGTAATGGCGCTGTTGTCGTATGTCAAAGAAAAACCGGCGCTGGAGTTTATTGTTTGATACTTCGATGAGGTGTCGTTTAGGCCCAGCTCCGAGCGAATGCTTTCGATTCCGCTTTTTGAATGGGCGGTAAAGTAAACATATATAGCTAGACCAGTATAAATGGCTGTCAAAACAAAGAGGATATTCATAAGAAGCGCAGTTCGCTTCAGTCTTTTGGACTTTTTTATATGAGCATGATGGAGCTCATGATGCGTTTTTGGCTCTTTGTTTGCCTTCTTATGCGGATTCTTATGTTTCATTTAATTAAAGTAAAAACTTGTTTGTTCTATTAGCGTTCTAAAATCCAGTGCTTTTACCACAGTAAGTAGTGTATCAAGTTGCAATACCAATGTCACAAGGGTTATGCTAAAACCATTATGGCAGTCGAAAACAAGGATGAAAGCCTACTAAGTCCTAAAGCCCCTCTACACGTAGATCACGCACACAACTTTATTTTTGCCTACATATTTCTTTGCATCATAGCAATACTACTTGCCCTTGTTTATACCTCGCAGCACAAGAAGGTAACCGACCTTCAGCAACAAGTAAAGACTGAGCAATCTCAGATCAATAAGCTCCAAGATGAGAACAATAAACTAAAAGAAGCACAGACAACGGTTATTTCTCCGGATTACACCAAGGGAGTGTATTTTAGCGGCATAGTAACTACAGACGGTTGCAATAATTCAACCGCTCCAATTGGTGACGTCGGCTGTAGTATAGTCGTTGACTCAAATAAAGATGTTCAGGTGTTACATGGAAATATGGCTCCGTCGCACCCATGGGGTCAATATAGCAGCCTGTCAGCCATAAGTGTTGGCAAGTCTGTCAGCGTTTATGCACATCAACTAGCCCAGAATCAATACACCCTCGAAGGCTCGGCAAACTTTTACGTAAAAGCTGCTAATTAATATATCCAGCTTTAATTATTGCCCAAAAAGCATGTATACTGCTTATAGAGTTCCAAAAAAATAAAAAATAATTTATTGACCTCGGCTATATGCTTGTTATAGTTGAATAGACGGATATGGACCAACAAATACCCAATAACCAAAATCCAGATAATACCGAGCCGATAGAACCAGCTCCATCCTCTCAGACGCCTCCACGACCAAACTATGGTTCAATGGACGGCATGCAGCCCAGACCGGTTCAAAGACCCGTGTCTCCTGGCGGCCTAGGATCACAGCCAAATGCCCGTCCTATATATAGACCGGTAAATAGAACCTTTTTAACTCCACAGCAACCTCAGTCGAGACCTTTGCAGCCTGACCCTAATGTTCAACAGCCATCTCAGAGCCCATACCAAGCTCCGCAAGCTCAACCCAGGCCCACACCCGAGCCTCGACCTTCCGAAACTGCCGCAGCTCAAGATGACACCGGATTCCAATCCAATCCTCTGTATTATCAACAGAGCCATCCAGCTCAACCTCCGCAGCCCATTCAGCCAACGCCAATTCCCAGTCCACAGCCGGCACCTCAGTATTCAACCCAGCCAATTCCGCAGCCTGCGGTTCAAAGCCCCGTTCCTACCGAACATCCCGCGCCTACAATAGCCGAGCGTAAAAAAGCCAAGCCAGACGGAAAAGTTAAATCATTCGTTAAGACTAATCGAAAACACCTAGGCCAAGCTGCCGCTGTATTAGTCTTTTTGGTGGTTGGTTTTCAGGCTCTTTCTTGGTACAACCTTCACTACAACTCAATTTATAAAAAAATGGCCATAACTACGTACGACCACAAAGGTGTCTCCTTCAGCTTTAATTATCCGGCGGTTCTTCAGAATAATAAGACCATTGAATCGCAGCTAGATAACACACCGCTTGCGTACACCTATAACATATCTGACCAAGACGTTGTTATGGTCAACGCTACCTACATCCCAATACACAAACCCATGCAAACACTTAAACTTTCAACTAGCGATATAATTACCCAGCTCAAGGCAAATAAAGGTTCATATCTAAACTACCTATATAACACTTATCCTGGAACCTATGACGGCATATTTAATAACTGCAAAGACTTTACACCCAATAGTCCCGGAACATTTATTATCTGCACATATAACGGAAGAGTCGGCACCATAGCTCATATAATAGGGCTGGATAAGAACTATCAATACGGACTAAACTTGTTTCTTCCAAAAAGCGTTTACCTCGTCCACCAGAAGATTTGGGATCAAGTTGAAAACAGCTTCAGTATCCAGTAAAAACAAAAAACAATATGTATTATTCAGATAAGCTTGACCATTTTAAGCAGGCTGTTACACTTAAGATCATATTAATCTAAATATCTTAAGTGCATGAATCCAAACGATGCCTCGCAGCCGGTGCCACCGGTGCCTCCAAGTCCTCAACTTTCGCCCGAACCGGTACCGCCGCAGCCTGCACAAGCCCCGACTCCACCAGCCGTCCCGCCACAGCCTCCCTTGGCTCCACAGCCTCCGCCATCTCCTCTGAACGAACCACCAGTTGCGCTAGCCCCTGAGGGATCTATTATTAGTCCTGGAGCGTCAACTCCTCATCCTTCAATTACCACTCCACAACCAGCGCCTCAAGCAATAGTCGGTCAAGCACCTCCTCCTCAAGTAATAGGTTCGGATATGTCGGCTATGCCGACAGTAGGTGATATGGCACCCCAGTATCCAAACAGTGTTTCCAGTTCAAGTTCACCGCAGGCTGCCGGAAAAGGACGAAAAGGACTACTAATAGGGCTTAGCGGAGTGTTTGTTTTTATCATTGTCGGTTCAGTAGTCTTCTTACTTCTAAGCATAATCAACAGCTCCATAAAATATTCCAAAAACGATTTAGTACCGGCATCAGGCCAAAACTACTCAATTTCATATCCGAAGCAGTGGACAGATGTGTCTACTAACTCAAAGCTGCTAAGCAAGATCGGAGCGCTAGACAGTGGATTTAACGATCTAAAGGCCTATGCCTATAAGGTTAATCTTAAGACAAACCAAGCCCAATCGGTTCTCCTAGCTGCTGACACGAGCGACGGAGTTTCAGATAGCGATCTAAGCTCTTCTTTGCAAGACCCGGCAACAAAAGCAAAGTTTACATCTCTCATTACTCCAAGTTTGACCGCAAAAGACGAGAGCTGTTCATCCCTCACCAATAAAAGTGTAAATGTATCATACACATCAGCACCATATGTAGTTAAAGAAACCGTGGGCTTTGACTGTGTACCGATTGATGCGCCGGCCGGATCTAATACGCTTTATCATGACCAAGGCTTCGTGGCTATAAAGAATGGATTTGTGTTCGTCTTCGTACTTTCTACTCAGGAAAGCGACTGGAAGGCAAACCAGGCTTTCTATACGAATGATCTGCTTTCCAGCCTCCAGGTAAAATAATTTCTTCCAATATTTGATATCATACAAGTTAGATGAATCACGCAGTTGTCGCTAAAGATGTTTCAGTTATTCTAGGTGGCAACGTTGTAGCTATCGACGGAATCAGCTTAGAGCTGGCCGAGGGCAAAGCCACAGGTTTTATAGGGCCCTCCGGTGCCGGCAAAACGACACTCATTAGGTCCATTGTCGGCAGAACGCATTTAAGCAGCGGCGAAATATCTATATTCGGTAAGCCCGCCGGATCCCCGGAACTTAGAAGTCAAATGAGTTATATGACTCAGGAGCTGTCGGTCTATTCAGATTTGACCGTTAGAGAAAATCTCGAATACTTCGCTACGATGTGCGGTATCAAGAAGAGTAACGTCAAGGATGAAGTTCGTCGTATTCTGCGCGAAGTGGAGCTTGAAGAAAAAGAGTCAAGCTTAGTAAGAAATCTTTCGGGAGGTCAGAAACAAAGAGCATCGCTTTCGGTTGCACTACTGGGAAAACCTAAACTTATGGTACTCGACGAGCCTACCATAGGGCTTGATCCTGTCCTGAGGGAAAAACTATGGAAACTTTTTCATAGTCTAACCAAACAGGGTACTACTCTGATCGTTTCAAGCCATTCGATGGACGAAGCCAATCGCTGTGACGACCTTATTCTCATACGCTCTGGAAAACTGCTATCTCACAGTACTCCAGATGATCTTATGAAGCAGACGAATTCTAAGTCAATTGAGGAAAGCTTTCTAAAACTTGTTGGAGACAGCGAATGAGCATCAGAAAAACCCTGGCGATAGCTAAAAGGGTACTAGCCCAACTCAGGCATGATCCAAGAACTATTGCTCTTCTTTTTGTTGTGCCTTCAGTTTTAATAACAATACTTAAATATGTCTTCGAGGGTGATAGTGCAACGTTTAATCACATAGCACCGATGCTGCTTGGTATTTTCCCTATGGTTATGATGTTTCTAATTACCTCAGTGGTCACATTAAGAGAAAGGACCACCGGTACTCTCGATAGACTTATGACGATGCCATTGTCTAAACTGGATTTCATATTGGGCTATGCCCTAGCCTTTTCGCTACTCGGCCTAATACAGGCCTCAATTGCAGGAGCCGTCATGATGGGACTTCTTCATGTAAGTGTGCTTGGTGGAGCATTACCTACTATTATTGGGGCGGTATTTGCGGCTTTCTTGGGCACTTCACTCGGGCTTTTTACGAGCGCCTTTGCAACAAGTGAATTCCAGGCAATACAATTTATGCCGGCATTCATCTTCCCGCAACTCCTTACCTGTGGACTATTTATAGCGAGGGACCAAATGGCTCAGGCCCTTCAATGGTTTTCAGACGTTATGCCACTTACCTATAGTGTAGATGCTCTTAAGCAGGTAACGCAGAATCCAACCTGGACTTCAACACTTACCCGAGACTTGGTGATCGTGGCGGCATACGGCATAGGAGCGTTAATTTTAGGGTCAATTACCATTCGACGCCAAGACTAGACTACTCTCTCATGAACATAACTTTTTTCGGCACATATAACACCGGAACAACTCCAAGGATACAAGTACTTAAAGAAGGGCTTGAAGATAATGGGGTTACTGTTAACGAGTGCAACCAGCCGTTGCCCGTTTCAACCAAAGAACGAGTAGCCCTTTTAAGCTCTCCATGGAAAATTCCCAGTCTTATGTTTAATATTTCAAAGTGTTGGATGAGTCTGATAAAAAAGAAACGTCATGTACCAAAAAGTGACTATGTTCTAATCGGTCATCTTGGCTTGTTTGATATTCACCTGGCAAAACTACTCTATAGACACCAGCATGTAGTGCTAGATTATATGATTTCAGCTGCATCAACCGCGAAGGATCGTGGTAAAAATGGCAAGCTATTAATTAAGATACTAACGTTAATAGATAATTGGGCTCTTAAAAAAGCCGACACAATACTTGTCGATACTAAGGAGCATCAAGAAGAACTACCTGCAAAATTTAAAAAAAAGTCTTTAGTTATATCAGTCGGGGCACCAAACGAATGGTTTGTCTCACCCAAGAAAACTCATAAAAAAGCCGAACCTTTAAAAGTAATATTCTTTGGAAACTATATTCCACTCCAAGGAGCCACGGTAATAGCTCAGAGCTTGGCTCTTATAAACGAAGAAGTTCATTTATCGATGGTGGGCGGCGGTCAAGACAAAGATGACGCGGTTACTATAGCATTGCTGCAAAGTCCATCGGTTCACGTTCACTGGTTTGATTGGGTAGAAAGTTACGAGCTTCCAGAAATTGTTGCCGATCATGATGTTTGTCTCGGTATATTTGGAGACACAAAAAAGTCCCATAAAGTCGTGCCTAATAAGATGTTCCAAGGAGCTGCAGCCGGTTGTGCTCTCATAACTAGCTCTACAGGGCCACAAAAACAAACTCTTGGCGAGGCTGCTATATATGTTTCGCCGGGTGATCCAAAGTCGCTAGCGTCCGCAATCAATGATGTTGCAAAGGACCGGGCTAAACTCCAAACTCTTAAGAATAAGTCCAGGACTCTAGCTGAAGAAAAGTTCCGTCCTAAGACCATTGTCCTGCCACTGATTAAACTGCTTAAATCCTAGGCTTTAATATATTCGTCGTACTTTTTAGATATGTCTTTCAAAGTTTCACTAATCGGACGCTCATAAATATATGAATCGATAGAACGTATTGGCATAATTTTAAACGAAGTGCTGGTTATAAAAATATTTTCAAAATCGGAAATAGCATCAAGCGGAAAAGGCCTCTCTTCATAGCCAAGTCCCATACTTTTACCAATTTCTATTACGTGTTTCCTGGTTACTCCAAGCAACACCTGGCTCGAAGGAGGTGAGTAAAGGGTATTGTCTTTAATTCCAAATACATTTGAACGGGTACCCTCGGTAATTTCATCCTCAGAATTAACAAGTAGAGCCTCAAAGGCGCCGGCTTTTTTAGCTTCAGAAAAAGCTATATAGCTCTGTTGCATGTTCAGAGATTTTGCTTGAGGATAGACGCGTTCAAACTTTCTGGTAATGCATGAAACGCCGGAGGCATAGAGTTTTCTATCGGGGAAGTGTGGATTATGACAATTTATATAGAGATCAGGTGAATCTCCGCCGATCAGAAGCAACTTACAATTTATTGATGGTGCCTCAATTTTATCTATTAAGCTAATAACTGCATTTTCCACGAATTCTTCACTAAATTGATGCGAAAGCCCGATAATTTTAGCCGATTGTATCAAACGCTCTACGTGTTCAGTTAAAAACAGCGCTTTTTTATTAACCACTCTGATCGTTTCATAAACCCCAAACCCATATGAATAGGCTAGGTTATCAATTGGAATAACAGCTTTTTCAATAGGAAGTAACTTGCCGTTATGCGAAAAATAACGGAAACTGGATGATCCAGAAGTCGAACTCATATCTACACAGTATATGTCAGTTACACAGTAACGTATGTATTTATAAGTCGTTGTTAATGTTTTATACTGATAGAGGTTGGCGAAAGCGAGAGTTGATATCTCGCCTAGACAGTAGCCGTAATAGCGCCCGCTGGTAAGTCGCACTTCGATTGGGTGCTTTCCGCATTAAGGAGAAGTCAGCTTATGAAAAACTTGAAACCAATTCCTAAATTTAAGAGCCTTGATGAAGAGGCAGATTTTTGGGATACCCATGACTCTACTGAGTATGTAGACTGGACTAAAGCCATCAAAATAGTATTTCCGAATCTTAAGACAGTTAAAACTAAGTAACTTCATCAATCAGTTGATATCATATTAATTTCTGTGCCAAAGACTGCATTGATAGGTTATGGAGCTAGCCTACTTTTTAGCATATAATAGCGTCTGATGTAATCGAACGCTATGGCGCCGTGGCGGAGTGGTTACGCAGAGGTCTGCAAAACCTTTTACGCCAGTTCAATTCTGGTCGGCGCCTCCATAGTTTATTAAACTATGGCAGTTACATTATCATGCGCGGGTGGTGGAATTAGGTAGACACGGTAGACTTAAAATCTGCTGACCAATTGGTCGTGCGGGTTCAATTCCCGCCCCGCGCACCACGGATTAGTCTGAAATACTTATGTAAGTCTTTGTTCCATGATTTGGTAATTAGTTCCGCTTATGTATAATGAACAACGTAAGCACATATATCTTTATACTGACGTTAGGACAGTTTCTAGATGGAAGAAAACAAAAATATACAACCTGCACAAACTGGACAATCAATAAATCAACCCGCACCTCCGCAAGTAGTAACTCCTAGCGTTCAACCGTTAGCTCCGAATCCTACTCCGGCTCCTGCACCACCGATGCCTCAGGGCAGTGCTAATACCCTTCAAACCCCTGCATTCCAACCGCCGCAAAGTGTAAACCAATCAGTGCCCACGTCTCCTACGGGCGGTCCTCCACAGCCTTTTTCTCCGGATTCAACCCCGTTTGTCAGTCAGACAACACAGGTTCCTGGAGCAAGCACTGGCGGAGGCTCAGGCAAGAAAAAACTTCTTAAGATAGTCGCAGTTGCTCTTCTTGCAATAATAGTCATTGCCGGCGGCTCAGCTGGAGCATATTACGGATACATACTACCGAATAAACCAGAAAATATCCTAGCCAAATCTATAGTAAATACAGTTGAGCAAAATAAACTATCATATAAATCGACTGTCAATATTAATGTCATCGACAGTTCGGCCACTGCTGCTACCATTAAGTTAAATCTTGATGGGAGCTTTGATGCGGTTGCCAAAGCTGCCGATGCAACTCTCACGACCGAGGCAAGTGGTCTTAGTGTTAGTGTCCAAGGACGCATAGTAAATCAGAGTCTTTATGTACGCTTCGGTGATTTAACTCAAGTCGCCAAGTACGTTTCTTCTCTATATCCGCAGTACGCCACTGCTGCTAATCTCGCTGCTAAGACTCTGTCTAACCAGTGGCTATCTATAGATAAAACTCTCCTGGCTTCTGCAAATCTAAGTTGTATTACGGACCCCAGCATCACCCTTTCAAAGTCAGACGAGCAAACTATCCAAAACGCCTATATGAAGAATACATTTTTCAAGGTTAATTCAGATACTGTAGACAACGTTAACGGCCAAAATGCAGATAAGTACATGACAACCATAGATAACAACAAGGCAGCGGCTTTCATTAATCAACTAGAAGGCTCCGACATAGGCAAATCGACTAAGTCTTGCGGTTCAAGTTCATCGTCCTCTAATTCAAGCCCAAGTCCAGTAAAAGGTGATGGTAAAACCGAAGATATAATCTTCTGGGTAGACAAGAGCAATAAGAGAATTGTTCAAGTTTACTTTAAGCCAGCAGCTCAAACTATCTCAGGCACAAAAACCTCAGGAGACTTAAATGTTAGCTTTGGATACACTGTGCCGCCAATCCAGGTGCCTAAAGGTGCTCTGCCGGCTGAGCAGGTCATAAACCAGTTAGAGCCCGCTTTCTCTGCACCACCAAGCAGTAGCCCATCTCCACTAGGAAAACTAATTACCCCCATTAAACCAGCTAAACCAGCAAACCTTAACGCGGCTGCCCAAATATTGCGTAGTGCGCTATAGCTTATAGTTCACAGGGTATAATAAGCGTATGCAAGTAGTTGTTGATGATCTTCTGACAAACTGTGACTTGAGTGGTAAGGGACCGCTAACTCTGCTTCTGCATGGTTGGGGAGATAATCTACAGGGACTTCGTCTGCTTCATTCTGAGCTAGCCAAAGATCACCAAGTGTTGTCTTTAGATTTGCCGGGCTTCGGCAAAACCGACGCTCCAAAAACAGTTTGGAATCTGGATAATTATGCCTATTTTGTAGCCAACGTGATTAAAAAACTTGAGTTAGATGAACCGGAAATAGTTATTGGGCACAGTAACGGCGGAGCCCTTGCTATAAGGGCTGTATCCTTAAATATTCTAGAGCCAAAAAAGTTGGTGCTAATTGCAGCATCGGGTATCCGAAACAATAAAACTGCCAAGCGTATGGCGCTACAAGTATTGGCTAAAACCGGCAACGCCGCAACGATCTGGATGCCGGAACGTTACCGGGAAGCACTAAGGAAAAGCCTGTATGGGGCAGCTGGCTCGGATCTACTGGTTATGCCCCAGCTTGAAGAAACTTTTAAAAAGACGGTTCGTCAAGACGTTCAAAAAGATGCCAAGCTAATAACAATTCCAACGCTGTTAATTTATGCTAAAAAAGACGAAGCTGTCCCAATTGCATATGGCCGTCGCTTTCATGAACTCATAGAAGGTTCTAAACTAGAAGAGATTGATGATTCCGGTCATTTTATTCACCTTGATCAGTCAGAAAAAGTATTAGAATTAATCGAAAGGTTTATAAAGAACAATAATGCTTAAAGAACTATGGAGCCTTTATTCCCCTAGATATCCAAAGACCTTGGTGTATATGCTGCAGACCACTGAATACAGAACCAAGGACTACTTCTTTTGGCTTATAAGGACAAAAGATTTTTCCAAAGTAACAAACCGAAGATCATTAGAGCAAACAAAAGCTGCAAAGGGGCTATTACTTGGAGTATACGGAGGAATACTACTACAAATACTCATAGGTATCTGTCTTATATATCTAGGAGCTAAACACTCTCTCGTCGGCGGAATCCCCTTTGGAATTGCGCTAATACTGTCTTATCCATTAGTCTGGCCTTTTCTACTTGTCATTCCTCTAGAACTCGGCAGGGCGTTTGTAATCGAACCGGCCAAAGAGAAGGCTATTACTAAATCTAAAAAACAGTTTGAAGACCATAAGGCAATAAAAATAGCCGTTGCCGGAAGTTATGGCAAAACTACTATGAAGGAACTTTTAAATACTGTCTTGAGCCAAGGATTGAAGGTTGCTGCTACGCCTGCCAATAAAAATGTCAGTAGCTCTCACGCTAAATTCGTATCAAAACTGAGTGGCAATGAAGATGTACTCATCATTGAATACGGCGAAGGGGAGCCTGGTGATATAGAAAAATTCGTAAATATTACCAAACCGACTCACGGAATAATTACCGGACTTTCTCCTGCACACCTCGATCAGTACAAAACTCTCGAAGCTGCCGGAAAAGATATATTTACACTAGGTGAATATCTAAAAGGCAAGAATGTCTATGTAAATGGAGATTCAGGTGAAACAAAATCTTTTATTAAGAAAGATTACGATGTATTTAACCACGACAAGGCTCTCGGCTGGGATGTATCCAAAGTAAAAGTAGATTATGACGGAACCAGCTTTGTTATGAAAAAAGGCGACCGGAAACTCGAGCTTCATAGTCAGCTTATAGGAAAACACCAAGTAGGCTTTCTGGCTTTTGTTTCGGCTTTTGCGCTCAGTCTTGGACTCAGTGAGGAGCAGGTAATAGAAGGTGTTGCCAAGACCAAACCTTTCGAGCACAGGATGCAGCCTTACAAGCTGTCGGGAGCATGGATTATAGACGATACATATAATGGCAATCTGGAAGGTATAAGAGCCGGGACTCAGTTACTAAAGGACTTGGATGCCAAACGGAAGCTTTACGTTACACCCGGTCTAGTTGATCAAGGGGAAGAAACCGAACGAGTACATATAGAAGTTGGTAAGCTCGTCGCTCAGTCTAAACCGGATGTAGTGGTACTTATGAAGAATTCAGTCACAGATTTCATTAAGAAAGGTCTGAATAACGAGAAATTCAGCGGACAATTGTTGATTCAAGATAACCCGCTAGATTTTTATACTAATCTTTCACACTTTGTAGCAGCTGGTGATCTGGTAGTTATGCAGAATGACTGGACAGACAACTACGCTTAAGCGTCAAATTCAGGCCTTATTATTTCGCCCGGAGCTAAATTAGTCAGTATCTTTTCCCCGTACCGACTGCGTTGGGCCTGTAGAATCTGTTCAGCCTGTTGCTGATGGGCGCTTAGCTCTATAACGCCGTAGGAAGCTGCTTCAATTCCGGCAGTTTGAGCGGCCATTTGATTACCGAAGTTACCATGCCAAAATTCTTCTTCATATGCTTCGATACCCACTTCATGCATCAGCCAGTACATTATTCTACGACTTACACGAAATACTTTTGCCCCAGGACCATCGTGCTCTTCATAGTAACGCAAAGCCGAACGTTCTCCACCGTGATCGAATGCAGCACCGGCTGACAGCCACATACTAGTGCTTAATGCCACCTCATTTACAATGTCATGTCGACTATAGCCGTCCGGCAATTTTAGTATCCACTGATCTATAGAGCCTCCTGTTGTATGTGGTGCTGGTCTGACTGGATTTATTGAGGGTTTTGATACATATTTCTGGGTATATTCCTCTCTTGCTTCGTCGGTCCAATCGGGTTTTAAGTCTTTGAGTTGCTCCAAAAAGAAACTATATAGCGAGTTTTGAACTGGTTTGGGGCGAAACCCATCCAGTCCTACTAAACACAAATTGTCAGGAAGAAGGTCCTGCGCTTTTAGAAGAGCATGACCTAAACCTTCGCGAACATATACTTTCTGTAAGGCTCCAGGGAGAGAATCGTGACCGTATGGAGAAAAGTCATGCACTCCAGCGTAGAAAGAGGCCGAAAATATACCAATTTCATCCAGACTAACCAACGATTCATCAGTTTCGGATATAGGAACGTCCTTCCAGCCCTCTACAGAGGGGATTTCTGGAATCGGTGTTTTAGCGAAATCTTGTATCTCTACACTTCTAATTGGCATCATATATCCTTAGATATTCAAAACACTACTCTAGACCAGTATATTTTAAATGTCAACATTAATTGTATATATTAATTGTAGTATTGAATTGCAATTTCATTAATGCTACACTTATACCCATGGAAACAATTGCAGTAATTTTCGGTGGTCGATCAGCCGAGCATGACGTATCGATCGTAACGGCTATAGCCAGTATCATAAAACCACTAGAGTTAACTAAAAAGTACCACGTTGAAGCTGTTTATATAGATAAAGATGGATCTTGGTACTGGGATGAAAAACTAAAAAATATCCAATTGTTCACTTCTGGAGATATTCAAGACTTTCTACATAAAACTCACCCGGCTAGTGTGCAGTTTGACGGCGGAATGACACTTATTAAAGCCAGTGGTATTGCTGGTCGAAAACAACAGCGCAAAATTGACCTTGTCTTCCCGGCTATGCATGGAACTTATGGTGAAGACGGAGCACTAATGGGCCTTCTTGACATGGCTGGTATTCCATATGTTGGCTGCGGTGTTAGCGCATCAGCCGTAGCGATGGACAAGGTATTAGCAAAACAACTGGCTGTAGCTAACAATATTCCGGTTTCTAAATTCCTAACATTCACTAAGAGTGAACTGGAACGCGAACTAGGCTCAGCCGTAAAAGATACCGTAAAATCCCTAAGCTACCCATTATTTGTTAAGCCAGCACACCTAGGATCAAGCATAGGTATTTCTAAAGTAGAGTCCGATACTGAACTTAGGCATGCTCTTGAGGTTGCATCACATTATGACGACCGGGTAATCGTTGAAGAAGCTGTACCAAACCTTATTGAGGTTACTTTGCCAATAATGGGAAATGACCGCCCAGAACCAGCATTACTCGAGCGACCGCTAACTAAACCAGAAGACTTTTTTGACTTTGAAACTAAATACTTAAATGGAGGCAAGAAAGGCGGAAGCAAAAAGGGAGGAGCTAAGGGCGCCCAAGGTTATAGCCAGATACCCGCCGAACTACCTAAAGATCTTTATGCTAAGGCCGAAGCAACAGGTCTTTCTGTCTACAAGGCACTAGGCTGCAGTGGTATTGCCCGAGTCGATATGCTAATCGATGAGAAAACCAGTGATGTATATTTCAATGAGGTTAATCCCCTTCCCGGAGGCCTCTATGCTCATAACTGGAATGCTGCAGGAATAAGCAGCGTAGACCTAGTCCAGAAACTGGTTGGCTTTGCCAAGGAACGTCACACCAGGCGGCAGGCTTTAACTACAAGTTTCGGCACTAATTATCTTCAACAGTTCTAAATACTATGCAAAACTATGAAAAATATAAACACCACAACAGCCTATTTTCGTGACGATTTTATTGACTTTAAAGGCGCCAACCTAAGCATTGCCAGTGCACCCGTGCTATACGGTCTTAGTGTCTACACGGTAATACCGGTGTTTTGGGATAAAAGAACTCACAAGTTATACATATTTCGACTGAAAGACTATTTCCGACGTTTGCAGAATTCGGCTAAAATTATGGCTTTTAATGACTTCCTAGAAGCCTGGGATTATCCGAAATTTGAAGAAAAAGTAACTAAGCTTATAAAACTCAATGATGTTCAGTGTGACGCTCTTGTCAGAGTCAGTGTTTTTGTGGACGACATCCTAAAAGGCACACGGATACAGGGACTTAGGCACAGTGTTTCGGCATTTATATACCCTATGACGGATATTATTACCAAGAAAGGTGCCGAGTTAATGGTTTCCAGTTGGCAGCGCACACCGGATAATGCCATACCAGCTCGCGCAAAAATCAATGGCAATTATGCAAATGCAGCCCTTATGAAACACGAAGCTCAGACTAATGGATATGATGACGCAATAGCTTTGGACGGACATGGACATGTTACTGAAAGCACAGTCGCTAATCTATTTATGGTAAGGAACAATGTTCTCATAACACCGCACACTTCTACAGACATTCTGGAAGGCATAACCAGGGATAGCGTTCTTAAAATCGCTAAAGCCAGTGGTATCGAAACCGAAGAGAGATATATTGACAGGAGCGAACTGTACATTGCTGATGAAATCTTTTTATGTGGCAGTAGCATGAAGATCGTCCCCGTAAAATCTGTCGATAGGCGACCCATAGGTAAGTCTGTCCCAGGAACTTATACATTAGAGATACAAAAAGGCTACAATCTTGCTTTTTTTCAAGAAGCCAAACTTTTCTCCAGCTGGCTGACATTAGTTGTATAGTAACAGATCATTTTGTTACAATTAGTTATGACAAAGCCAAACAAAGTGGCGATTCTCGATGCCGGTGGGCAGTACGTGGATTTAGTAAAAAAAGCAGTGCAGAGAATAGGCATCGAAGCTGAGGTCTTGCCTCTAAATACCAGTGCCGAAAATATAGAGCAGTCCTACGGGGCAATTATTATATCCGGAAGTCCAGCCAATATAAGTCATCAGGAGAAAGCACCTCAGCCCGATCCAAAAATCTGGGAAAGCAGCTTACCGTTGTTTGGCATCTGTTACGGCATGCAGGCGATGGTGACATTTTATGGCGGTAAAGTAGAGAAAAACGCTATTCGTGAAGATGGTCGGGTGTCGACAATTGTAGACAACACTCACCCCCTATTTAAAGGCACAAAAAAAGAGCTGACCGGTCTTTTTACCCACGGAGATTTCGTAAAAGAATTACCCGAAGGCTTTAAAACGATTGGCTCGCATAAGCTAAGTGATGGCTTAACCGCTTATTCATCTATTGCGAAAGATAATAAGCTGGGGGTCCAGTTTCACCCGGAAGTTTTTGACGATACGCCTGAAGGATACCAGCTATTCAAGAATTTCTTGCTGGATATAGCCAGACTGGTACCGGACGAAAATTTCGTACATACACTAGCCAGTTCATTAATTGAAACCAAACTAGAACACATCAAGCAAGTTGTAGGTGAAAGGCATGTCATAGCTTTTGTTAGTGGCGGAGTGGATTCCAGTGTAGCCGCAACTCTAAGCGCAAAAGTAATTAACAAAGACAAAATGCATGCTTTCTACATAGATAGCGGCTTTATGAGAGATGAAGACGACCAAGTAGTAGATGCCCTCCGGCAAGCTGGAATACCAGTTGAGCGGGTAGATGCTGTTGAGCAATTTGAAAAAGGAACGACAGAAATTGATGGTAAAACGTATGGTCCACTCATAAATGTCACTGATCCAGAGCAGAAGAGGAAAATTATCGGCAAAGTTTTTATAGATATTCAAAACAACCTTATTACAAAACTAAATCTAACCGAGGCTATTCTGCTCCAAGGAACTAATGCCGCCGATCGTATTGAAAGCGGTCATAGCAAGGGCGATACAAACACAATGACCATAAAAACTCACCATAACCAGGTCAAAGAAGTACAGCAGCTAAAAGAGGACGGATTATTATTAGAACCTATTGACGACCTGTTTAAAGATGAAATCAGGCGCCTAGGAAAAGAGCTGGGCCTGCCCGAAGAGCTAGTCCAAAGACAGCCATTTCCAGGTCCCGGGCTGGCCATACGCATTCTTGCTGCTGAAGAAAGTAAAGACACCATTGAAAAAAATGATATAGACCAAGAGATTCAATCATATGCTCAAACGCTAATTAGCCAACCAATTTCAGCAAAACTGTTGCCAATAAAAAGTATCGGTGTCGGTGGCGACGAGCGGTCGCATAAGTCAGTTGTTGCACTGCAGGCAAACATAATGTCAGGGGATTTACTAGCTAGTTTCGGCCATGAAATACCAGCCCATTTTAGGGACGATGTAAATAGGGTAATATTTGCCCTAGGTCCAAACTCTATAAATACATTGCATCTAACAAAAACTCTTTTAACCCGCGATGTACGTGAACAGCTAAGACATGCAGATAAAATAGTTTATGAAGAAATGCGCTCACATAATCTCTTAGGTAAAATAGACCAATTTCCAGTGGTTCTTTTGCCCATATCTTGTTCGGAAGTTGGTGGTCGATCAATAGTTCTTCGACCAGTAAAAACCTCGACCTTTATGACCGTCCAGGCAATGCTTCCAGGCCCAGACTATCCTGATGAATTTCTGCGCAAAGTTACAAACAGAATAATAAGCGAAGTAGACGGCATAACCCAAGTATTTTTAGATGTTACGAATAAGCCTCCGGCTACAACTGAGTGGGAGTAGGGTCTGAACTACTCAGGAGGGGAGCTAGCGGTGGCTGAAGGCTATTACCCAGTTTTATTGATGGGCTGTTATTAGTCGAATGGCTGCTTATAAGCAAAGGCGTAGGCACGCAGGTTTGAAACATAAGATTCCAGCCTTTTTGTCCTCTAACTACGGCAGCGAAGCCTTGGTCGCTACTCTGTTTGACAGTTGCTCGGTAGTATATTTTGCCTGTTTGCGCACCCACTGGCTCTACTAGGCCACTTTTACCAGTAGGGTAGACATTAAATACTGAGCGATCACTTGTCGTGAAATTAGCAAATGCTTCCGGCTTACAATCCGAATCTTCTTTAGTAGGTGTGCCATCCTGACAATCTCCAGGGTCACAGTTTAGATCCTTTAAGTAGGCGTGGGCATTAAAAGTAAGCGGTTTATAATATTGCTGGCAATACCCAGCACTTTTATGCGGACCACGCTCCCTTGGGACAATCCCGTCTTTTATCCATCCGCACTTATATACCCCGTTAACAATTAGCATTCCATAGCTAAAACCGCTCGGATTGCTTTCACCAAGCTTAACAATTCTACTGGTTGAATACGCGGTGCCAAAGAAGTAGCCTTTTGGAAAATCTACTATTGGAGTGGATTCTACATGTTGTGGACCAGTATGTGATGACGACCGATGCTCATGATGTTTCCCTGTAGTATGGTGTGGACCGGCTGTAAGTGCAGTTGGCTGAACCATTTGATCATCCACGCCTCTGGCCTCCACTGCTGAAGGCGCTCCTAGAAAGCCTATACCCGCGCCCCCTAAGGCCAATGCTCGCATTGCTGTTTGTACAACTCTGTTACCAAGAACCGAGCTCATCAATGTAGAGTCTTGGTTTTCATTTTCAGGTACATTCGTACCTATAGCTTCCTGTGAGTGATCTTCCGGCCGAATTTCCATGTTTATACCTAAAGTTTAGACTTCAAAAATTGATTGTAAAGTGGTTATGCATTGTATTATTAACAAATTGAAGTCATTGGATTACATAAGTATAACTAGGCAGACAGCCAAATTAACTGGTAGGATAGAAGCAAGATGCAACGATACAATCCAAAGGAAATTGAGCCCAAATGGCAAGCCAAATGGGAAGCTGACAAGATCTACCAGGCTAGCGAGGATCCAAGTAGGACTAAACGCTATGTCTTAGAATACTTTCCGTATCCCAGTGGTGCCGCTATGCATGTAGGACACGTTCGTAATTACACAATAGGTGATGTCATTGCCAGAAGTAATCGTATGCAAGGCTTCAATGTGCTACACCCCATGGGCTGGGACGCTTTTGGGCTTCCGGCAGAAAACTACGCCATAAAAAACAATGTCAGTCCAAGGGTTGCAATAGACGAAAATACCAAACGTTTCAAAAAACAGCTTATGCAGCTGGGCTTCAGCTATGATTGGTCCAGGGAAATCGATAGCACTGATCCAGATTACTACCGCTGGACTCAGTGGTTTTTCCTTCTACTCTTTAAAAAAGGCCTAGCCTATCAGAAAGAGGCATTAGTTAACTGGGACCCTATAGATAAAACGGTCCTAGCCAATGAGCAGATAATTGATGGTAAAGCTGAAAGAAGTGGAGCGGTAGTCGAAAAGAAACTACTCAAGCAGTGGTTCTTTAAGATCACAGACTACGCAGACAGATTATTAAATGATCTTGATGATCTCGATTGGTCAGAAGCCATAAAGTCAATGCAAAGGAATTGGATCGGAAGAAGTCAAGGTGCTGAGATCGATTTCCCACTAGAAACTGATAATAATGCTGAGAATAAGCCTAACTTCCTAATTCTCCATGGATGGACAGGATATGCCGATAAAAATTTCCTCCCATGGCTTAAAAAGAAGCTTGAGGATAAGGGCTATCAAGTTCAAACACCACAAATGCCTAATACCGATAATCCAAAAGAGGACGAGCAGGTTGGTTATGTGATGGAAAACTGTAAGATCGACGAAAATACTGTAATCATTGGCCATAGTCTTGGTGGAGCTGTAGCGATGAAAATACTTGAAAAGCTCGACCACAAAATACGAGAGTTACTGCTAGTAGCACCGGCTGTTGAACCCAAGTTCGCCCCAGATCAAAAAAGAGTTTTCTGGGACACCTTCAGCTTTACATACAACTATCAGGATATAGCTGAGAAGGCTGGAAAGATTACAGTTCTCTCAGATAATGCCGAATCTGATTACCGCGGTAAGTATCTCGAATTCCTAGCAGATAAGCTGAATTGTGAGCTCGTTAAAGTCAATGCTAAAAAACTTCACTTTGTTGCCGAAACAGAACCCTCAGTATTAGAAATCCTTATTCCTAAGATAACAATTTTTACAACCAGGCATGACACGCAGTTCGGAGTGACATTTATAGTTCTAGCCCCTGAGCATCCTTTATTAGATTCGATTACCTCTGCTGATCAGAAAACAGTTGTCGAAGAATACCGGAAACAGGCACAGCATAAAACTGAGCTGGAGCGC
>JBIOIO010000006.1:0-41555 GCA_044449925.1 Saccharimonadales bacterium (SeqCode) | reverse complement strand
GTAATAGATTTTTGATTTGGTGCCCAAGCTTCAGCTTGCAACTCGCCTATCATGGTATCGCGTCCGTCGCTTAATTTTTGCCATCCGGCTATGAACCCGTAGTACCAGGCCGGATACGGATACTCCAGGTAACGATGCGTGACTGCAGCATCCCAGACTCTTCTATATATGGAGATGCTGTACATATCTGGCTTGGGGGGTTGGACTGCTATGCCGTTTGCATTATCGCTTCTCGTAATAATTATTGGGTGGCTTGGATCTAATGATTTGACTAGATTAACTTCAGAGATTAGGCGGGTTTTATCGAGATTTGTGCATATGCCAAATCCGGTCAGGAAGTATTCATTTTCAACCTGATAGCTTTCCAGACTGGGCGAGTTCTTATATCGCTCCACGAGCGACTTCATATAATTCTCTAGTTGAGGCTGCCAGACTGATACTGGTTCGCTCGTCGCCCAGCTAGGTATATGGCATTCGGGCCATCTGGGTTGACGCAGACCTACTGTAAGAATAATTTTAGCGTGCTTGGCTTCAGCCTTCTGAAACTGCCAATCTAGACTTGAAAAATCATATTGGCCTTTGGTCGGTTCACCATCACTCCAATAGCTTACAAGTCGAAATTGGCGTACGCCTATACCAAGCAGTGCATCCATATTGGCTTTCGGATCAACACCTAGACTTTGGGCATAGTCAGGAATGAAACTGACGCCTAGATGCAAGGGTTTAGAATCTTGGGTATGTATATACCACTGTGCAATCGTGAAGATAGTACCTAGCCACAAGAAGAAAAGAACAACAAAGACACATACGAATTTATGGAAGACATTTTTTCTCCAATATATGACTATTGGTTTATATAAGCTTTTTTCCAGAATATTTTTATAAGATGATGAAGGTTTTGCCATATAATGAAAGCTTAGATAATTATGAACATAAGTATTGTTATCCCAGTATACAACGAAGCAGATAGCCTCGACGCTTGTTTACAGAGCATCGCTACCCAAACAACCGAGCCTTTAGAAGTGTTTGTAGTAGATAATAATTCAACTGATCAGAGTGTCCAGGTTGCCCAGAAATATTCTTTCGTCAAAGTCTTGCATGAATCCCGTCAAGGTGTGGTTCATGCTCGCAACTTAGGATTTAACAAGGCCCGTGGCGATGTAATAGGACGTATTGATGCTGACACTATACTTCCATCAAATTGGATTGAGAAAGTAAAGTATCTCTTTGAGTCTAATACTTCTCTGTCTGCTGTTTCCGGTTCACCTCATTATTATGATTTTGTGTTGTCAGGGCTGGCCGATCAAATTGATTCCGTTTTAAGAAGTAGGTTGGCTAAAAAACTTGGCTCAAATAATTTCTTGTGGGGAGCAAATATGGCTATTCGTAGATCGGCCTGGAAGTCGGTCCGCTCCTCAATATGTGCAGAAAAAGATATTCATGAAGATTTCGATCTGGCCATACACCTACAGGAATTAGGATGTTTAGTTGCATACGAGCCGGGACTCCTGGCGTCTGTTTCGTCTAGAAGAATAGATACCGATTTTAAGTCATATGTCAGATATAGCCTCATAAGCCCACGTACCTATAAAGTGCACGGTTTATCGAGCAGATATCACATGTATCCAATTATTCTTATTGCCTGGGGGGCATATATTCCGGCGCGACTACTTTATAAGGGTTATGATCATTCAAGGGGTGAGTTTTCTTTAAACAAACTATTTAGCCCATCAAGGACTCGTATTGATCCTACGATCAATATTGTTTAGATATTTAGTATTCGGATAATATCGCTTTTTTTTACGTCTGAGCCGTCTATTTGTATTGGTTGTTCTTCGTCTTTTGGATTCTCTAGCTTGGCGGCAATCGCATCAAACTGTTCTTCGCTCATCACATTCATATAGCCGTTTCTGTAATGATGAGTTCCAACTGCACGTTTGCGAGCAATGTCTAGGGGTGTGGTTATCCAAATAAGAACTGTTTTGGCGTTGTATTTACTAGCTATATCGCGTAATTTTTGCCTGTCAGAGTAAAAATTAAAATTGGTATCAAAAACTACGCTTTCGCCATTACTTAGCATCTGCTCGGTCCTATTATTTAGATTGGCATAAAGTTCTTCACTTTCCTCTAAGGAGTGGTTAGGATTGGCAAAAAGTTTGTGTCTTTCGGCGTCAGCCCACAAGTGAATTGCACCGGTTTTTTCTGAAATAATTTCAGCAGTCGTCGTTTTGCCTGCGCCAGGTACCCCTACAAAAAGATACAGAGTTGGAGTCGCCATATATGCTTAATTGTAGCAAAGATTAATACTTAAAAATCTATTCCTTTATTGGCTAGATACATATCATCAAAATGATGCTTAATCTTACTCATGTCGGTTGCAATGTCAACAAGCTTCAGTAGAGGTTTGGGAAAATTTCTTCCAGTCAGGCACAGACTTGTATTTTTTGCTCGTTTTTTGATTAGATTTTCAACTTGTTTGACGGATAAAAGTTTGTCGTGGACCGCATTATTAATTTCGTCACAAATAACCAGATCGTATTCTCCGCTTGATACACAGTTAAGCGCAATATCATATGTTTCCTTGGCTGCCTGTTTATGCTGCTCCTCAGTTATGTGCTGTTCGCTAAGATCGCCGGCTTGGTAAAATCCCTTGCCGCCCTTAAAAAAGAATAGCTGGTCACTATATGTCGATTGAATGTCTCTTATGAATATATGCTCGCTGACGCCCCAGTATTTAATAAACTGAATAAATGCAACGTTGCCCCTGTTGCCAAGTACTCTTGCCATAAGTCCGATTGAGGCGGTAGTTTTTCCTTTTCCTTCCCCCGTATAGACAATTACGACGGATTCTTTATTTTTATAATCCTCAAACGACATAATCTCATGATACTATAATCATGATTGTTAAGAGGCTAAGCTAGTGAGTAGTCCTGAAGAAGTAGGCAGTATAGATGTTCGTCAGCCTGGCGAGTTACCTCAACCAGTTGGTGAATCTGATGCCGAACAACCGTCAATGTTTAGAAGATTTGTCAGTTTTGTTCTTAATTCAGTTGAGGAAGTCGGTAAGAGCGAAGCCGACATAACTCATATTCACCCATTCTAAACAAGGTTATGAGCTTTGAGGCTGGCGTCAATTCGAGGTCGATCAAATCCGATAATTATATCCCCTGCTAAATCGATAACCGGAATTCCACGCTGTCCGGATTTTTCAATAGCTTCTAAACCTAACTTCGGGTCTTTATCCACGTCAATGTAGGTATAGCCAATATTCTTTCCGTCCAGATAGTGCATAGCAGTATGGCAAAATGCACACCACTCTGCCCCGTAGATTATTATTTTAGTGTCTGTAGCTGTATTACTCATGATTTAATTATAGCACTATACAAAGTAAAGTGAAATACTAGCATAATAGTAGTTTTTACTATGTTACGAAGGTTGCGTGACGGATATCACATCTGTTATACTATGAAGGAATGAAGAAGACGACGACGCCTACCAAGACGCCCTCGCCCGATGCCGGACATTCCCAAGTGGCTTCTGAGGTGGGAAATATAAAAACCGCTAAGGCTGAATTTGTATCAGCTACTCTAAACATGAGCTGGCAGCTTGCCCTTGTGGTGCTTATTCCAATTATTGGTGGCTTTGAGCTTGATAAAAAACTGAATATGACCCCACTACTCACAATCGTGGGGTTTTTTATAGCAATGATAGGTATGGGTGTCGTAGTTTGGAAGCAGTTTCAGTTGGTCACCCCTAAGGTAACTCCTAGTAATAAAGGACCGAAGTCATGAGCTTAACTCTACTTAGAACTTTCGCCGATAGCGGCCCCGTTGTTCATGTCTCTCCAGAGCCGGTCTTTCATATTGGCTCATTGCCAATAACTAATTCGATGCTTTATGGTTGGATCTGCGCGGTGGCCATTATTATTTTGCTTATTTCTGTTGCTCGAAAGGTAAAAGTAAAACCTCAGGGCGGCTTTACCCAGTTTGTAGAGATTGGCGTAGATTTTATAGGCAATCTTGTTGAAAATGCTTTTGACGATAAAGAGGTAGGACGTAAATATGTGCCTTATTTCGTAACCATATTCTTTTTCATCTTGTTTAATAACTGGCTTGGACTTCTGCCCTTTGTTGGAGAAGGTTTTAAATCTAGCGCCAATCCGCTGCTTCGCCCATTTACGGGTGACCTAAACGGTACGCTAGCCATGGGAGTTTTCACAATGGTGCTTGTTTATGGAGCTTCTGTTCGTGAATCAGGCGGATTTTTAAGATATCTTCGTCATTTCTTTGTCGGCGACCCTAAGAATCCCCTATATTTTGTTATTGGTCTGTTAGAAATCTTTACAGATCTAACCCGTGTGATTAGCCTTTCGCTTCGACTTTTCTTAAATATTACAATTGGTGAAATTTTGATTGGCGTGTTTGCGTACCTGGGTCACATAGCTGCGCCTTTAACTGCCCTGCCCTTTACCCTTATTGAAATGTTCGTAGCCGCCTTGCAGGCATATATATTCACAATTCTAGCGACCATGTACCTGGCGATAGCAGTTAACCATGCTGCTGATCATAATGAGAGCGAACACTTGACCGAAGATAAGCTTCCTGAAACAATAGAGTTAAAGGCCTCAAAGGCATGAGTTTTTGGGTAGTTTTATATATGGACCATATATTAAGTGAATATAAATCGTAATAAAGGAGATAGATAGGTAATATGACAATCGCAGATACAGTCAACACAGCAATTATAGGAAAAGGATTAATGATAGGTGGAGGATTTATTGGACCAGGTATCGGTATCGGTATAATTGGCGGCAACTACTTGTCTGCCGTTGGGCGAAACCCTGAAGCTTCAAAGTTCTTAGGACAGGCTTTAATTTTTGTGGCTATCGTGGAGCTTTTTGGTCTCCTAGCCTTCGCTTCAATATTCATTGTTAAATAGGATTTTTAGATAACACTAGCATGCTTACAACCCTAACCACTTTCGCCGATAGTAGCTCCGGACTAGGTGCGCTTGGTTTTGATGGCAAAGCGTTCATAATTCAACTGGTCACTTTTATATTGGCTTTTGCCGTACTTAAAAAATATGCTTTTCCGCCAATCATTAAAGTACTGAGGGAGAGACGCGAAACGATTGAACAAGGCGTTAAGCTCGGCGAACAAATGAAAAAGGAACAGGCTGAGTTTGAAATTAAAAAAGAAGAAATATTACACGAAAGCCGTAAACAAGCCGACAGCATTATTTCCGAAGCTCAAGATGCATCTAAGCAAATTATTCGTAATAGTGAAGACAAGGCACGGCTCAAGGCAGACGGCATAATAAAAGAGGCTGAAGAACGGATTGTATTTGATACCCAGAGAGCACGCAAGTCACTAGAAAAAGAACTCGTAGGGCTTATTGCCGATACTACCGAGGCTATTATTGAAGAGAAAGTGGATGCCAAGAAAGACGGCGCCATGATTGAAAAAGCACTAAAAGAAAAACAGGCGGCCTAAGGGGATAAATATGAAAGAACCACGAACCCAAATTTCTCAAATGATTGCATCCAAAGTATTAAAGTCTGGTTCTTCCAAAAAGCTACTTCAAGAAATTGCTGCTTTGCTACTTTTTGAGCACCGGGTTGGTGATCTTGATTCGATCCTTCGTGATGTTCAAAATGATTGGGCCAACAACGGATACGTCGAGGTATTAGCTACCAGCGCATTTCCTTTGGATAAATCTACTAAGCTGGATATTGAGAAGAGGATAAAGAAATATTACCCAAACGCCAAGCGCATTATAGTTACCGAAATTAGAGACCCTGAAATTATAGGGGGCGTTCGTCTTAACCTTGCGGATAAACAATTAGATTTATCAATTGAAGCCAAATTAAACAAGTTTAAACACTTAACTTCTGCCGGAAAGGATGTATAACGTGCCAGATCTATCTATTACAGAACTATCAGCTGACATTCGGGCTGCGATTGCTGAATTAAAAGAACGTCCAGACATTGAAAATGTTGGTGTCGTTACTCGAGTTGGAGACGGCGTAGCGTGGGTTTATGGACTCAGCGGAGCTGGGTTCAACGAGATGCTCGAGGTTGAGGGTGCCGATGGACAGAAAGTCACTGCTTTTGCATTCAATCTAGGCGAAGACGAAATAGGTGCTGTGCTCCTGGGCGATGACCAGTCAGTGAAAGCAGGCGCAAAAGTCAGATTGAGTGGTCACGTCTTGGAGGTGCCAGTCGGACCTGAACTAGTCGGCCGAGTCGTTGATCCTTTAGGTAATCCTTTGGACGGCGGAGACCCGATTAAAACCAAGCAAACTTACCGAGTCGAACGACATGCTCCAGGTGTTTTGGAACGAAAACACGTTTTTGAACCAATGATGAGCGGAATTATGGCTATTGACGCTACCGTGCCTATTGGACGTGGGCAAAGGGAGCTTATTATTGGCGACCGTCAAACTGGAAAGACCGCAGTTGCCATAGACACTATGGTGAATCAAGCGCGTCAAAAAACCGGAGTTATAAACGTCTACGTTGCAATCGGTCAGAAATTATCTAAGATTGCGGCTTTGAAGGAGAGACTAAAACGAGAAGGCGTAATGGACCAGACTATTATTGTCGCAACAGGTCCTTCTGATCCGGCAGCCATGCTTTTCCTTGCTCCTTATGCAGGTTCTGCAATGGGTGAATATTTCAGAGACAACAAGCAGCATGCTCTAATTATCTATGACGACCTTACAAAACATGCAGCAGCCTATAGGCAGATGTCACTTCTTCTTCGGAGGCCGCCTGGACGTGAAGCCTTTCCTGGTGATGTCTTTTACCTGCACTCACGCTTACTTGAAAGAGCCGCAAAGCTAAATGACGATCTAGGCGGCGGATCACTTACTGCGTTGCCAATTATTGAAACGCAAGCTGGAGACATTAGCGCCTATATTCCAACCAACGTAATTTCCATTACCGATGGTCAGATATTCCTTGAAACTAACCTGTTCTATCAGGGTATACGTCCGGCTATTTCAGTTGGACTATCAGTGTCTCGAGTTGGTGGCGACGCCCAGACAAAGGCCATTAAATCCGTTGGTGGTGGACTAAAGTTAGATCTTGCGCAGTTTAGAGAACTTGCTGCCTTTAGTCAGTTTTCGACAGATCTTGACGCCGATACTCGTCAGACTATTGAAAGAGGTCAACGATTAACAGAACTTCTTAAGCAACCTCAGTATTCTCCTTACGCTGTTTGGCAGATGTACGCAACTCTCTACGCGGCAAACAGTGGAGCTTTTGATGTTGTTCCGCTCGAAAAAATTCAGGCTGCCCAGGAAGCTATACACCGCGAACTTCTTACGAAGCATAAAAAACTTACTGAGGAGTTGAATACTGGCAATAAGCCAACCGATGCACAGAATGAAACCGTCTTGAAGGTAGCAAAAACTGTCTGCGGCACATATAAAGTCGAGTCTAAGAAGCCGAAGGCGTAGGTAAACTCAAATGGCAAGCACTGTAATACTTAAACGTCGAATTAAATCTATTCGAGGTACGCGCCAAATAACCAAGGCAATGCAGTTGGTTTCTGCTAGTAAGCTACGTCGTGCACAAGAATATGCACTTGCAAGCCGCGAATACCAGGATCTTGCCTATGACCTGCTTCGTAAACTTGCCGCTATGAATGAAGTTGAGCAGCAGCCATTGTTTAAAAAAAGAGACGTCAAGAATCGACTCTACATAGTTATTACCAGCAACACTGGTCTGGCTGGTGCGTATAACTCAAACGTACTCAAACAGCTGGTGCAAGGAATCCAGGAAGACGAGGCTCAGCATGTTAAAAGTCACGTAATTGTAATCGGTAGCAAGGGCGCTCATTTTGTTCGTAGGCTTTCTAATATAAACCTGCTGGCTGCTTATCCTCCATTTGGTGATCATCCTACTGCCAACGATGTCAGGCCGATACTCAATACGGTAATGAGCCAGTATAAGGACGGACTTGTAGATGATGTCCGCATACTTTACACCCAGTTTGTTTCAACTATTTCACAGCAAGCACTTAATTTTAAGCTACTGCCTGCTCCATTGCCGGATACCGAAGATGCTAACCTCGCTATAAGCAATTTTGAGCCTGACGTAGAAACGGTGGTAGAACAGGTTACTACTCGACTTGTCGAAGCTCAAATATGGCAGGCATTGTTAGAGAGTCTAGCCAGTGAGCATGCCATGCGCATGATAGCCACCAAAAATGCTACAGACAATGCCAATGATTTGATTGATGATTACACTTTGGAGCTTAACACTGCCCGCCAAGCAGCAATAACTCAGGAATTAGCAGAAATAACTGGTGGCGCAGAAGCATTGAATGGATAAAGGAGATATATATGGCGACCGAGACTAAACAAAAGACTAAGTTAGGAAAAATTACCCAAATTGTTGGGGTAGTTGTAGACGTAGAATTCAGTGTTGATACACTGCCTGGAATTTATAATGCCTTGACCGTTGAACTTGACGGAAAAGATTTAACTCTTGAAGTTGCCCAGCATTTGAGCGAATCAAGCGTAAGAGCCATAGCACTCAGCTCAACCGATGGTCTTGAGAGAGGTGCTGAAGTTACTGACACTGGAGCGGCAATTAGCGTACCGGTTGGTGAAGCAACTCTCGGCAGGATGTTTAATGTAACAGGACAACCTATTGATGGTAAGGGAGATAAATTTACCGTAACTGCGCCAATACACCGTGCACCTCCCCCGCTTATTGATCAGGCGGGGAGTATAGAAATACTTGAAACCGGCATAAAAGTCATTGACCTAATCTGCCCTGTGGTAAAAGGCGGAAAAGTAGGACTATTCGGTGGCGCCGGTGTGGGTAAGACTGTCTTAATCCAAGAGCTCATCAATAATATTGCAAAATTTCACTCAGGCTATTCCGTTTTTGCTGGCGTTGGTGAGCGTACCCGTGAAGGAAACGATCTTTACTTTGAGATGCAAGAGTCCGGAGTACTTAAGAACACCGCACTTGTTTTTGGCCAAATGAATGAGCCTCCTGGTGCTCGACTACGTATAGCACTTTCCGGACTTGCTATAGCGGAAAGTTTCCGCGATAAAGGTAATGACGTGCTGCTATTCATAGACAATATATTTAGATACACGCAGGCGGGAGCCGAGGTATCTGCCCTACTTGGTCGTTTGCCTTCAGCTGTAGGATACCAGCCAAACCTTGCTCAGGAAATGGGACAGTTACAGGAGCGGATTACTTCTACTAAGCAAGGCTCAATTACTTCAGTCCAAGCAGTTTATGTACCCGCAGACGATATGACTGACCCTGCCCCAGCGACAACCTTTGCTCACCTTGACTCAACTATTTCACTAAACCGGGCATTAACAGAAATTGGAATTTACCCAGCAGTAGACCCTCTCGACTCAAGCTCTACTATTCTTGATCCTGAAATTGTTGGCGAAGAGCACTATACGGTCGCTCGTGAAGTACAAAGGGTACTACAGAGGTATAAGGACTTACAGGACATTATTGCTATCCTTGGCATGGAAGAGCTTTCTGATGAGGATAAGCAAACTGTCGGTCGTGCTCGACGTATACAGCGTTTCTTATCTCAGCCATTCTTTGTGGCCGAGCAGTTTACCAATAACCCTGGTCAGTATGTGAAGCTATCTGATACTATTCAGGGCTTCAAAGAAATACTTGATGGAAAACATGATGATAAACCGGAGAGTGCATTCTACCTTAAGGGATCAATTAAGGACGTAAAAGCCGGAGCAAAGTAGTGTTTCATTTCCAGCTTGTCAGTATTAGTGGTAAAAAGTTCGATGACGATGTATATGAAGTCATTTTACCGACTCTAGACGGAGATATTGGTGTTCTTGAAGACCACATGCCACTTGTTAGCGTTGCTACGACAGGAGCTATAGCGATTAGAAGGAATGAAAAAGATCCTGACTCGAAGCGAGAGTATTACGCGGCTAGCGGCGGAGTTATTGACGTAGATGGAAATATGCTAAGAGTTTTAGTAGATGAAGCTGATCATGAGGATGAGATTAATGACGTTGAGGCCCAAAAAGCTCTTGAAAGAGCTCAAAAAATGAAGGCTGAAGCAAAAGATCAGATAAGTCTTGAGCATGCGCAGTCACTAGTTGATCGTCATGAAGTTCGTCTGCAAGTAGCCGGACTAAAACGCCGACACCATAAGTAGATAAGATATGGCTTAAGCCGCGACTGCGGCTAAATATTCGGGTGGAATTATTTCGCCTCGAATCGGGTGCTGACCGGTTTTATCTTCAAGGGTTCTATGGGTGGCTGAGCCCATAAGTGAACCGCTGGCTTCTAGTAAGAGAGGGTCTGGAGCAAATTCCTCTAATAAACCGGGAATAGTTTCACTAGCGATTTGGGGGGTATGATGAAAGCGAGGTACTCCTGAACTATGGTGGAGGCGTGCGCTACTTCTGAAGCCTGCCATATCGTGAACTATGCTGATTTCTCCGATAGGTCTACTGGAATCTTTAAGAATTGCAGTAGGAGCGTGATGTGCTTTACCCGACTTAGCATGCAGGAGGGCACCTCTGGTAATCCCGAATTCATCTGTAAAGTACTGTGCTAGTATCTCGGCTCCTTCTTGGACTTCTCTGAGCGGCAAGCCTTCTCTTCCGATACTCGATTGTATAAACTGCGCATGCTCTAAAGTTGAAGCTTCCGTTGCGGAACGGATTACATATCCTAGGTGTGTTGCAAGTTTGCAGCCAAGGTCTGTCTCTTGTTCATGCGAAGTATCAGAAAGTGTACTAGGATTACCTTCGTTTGAGTCTGCACTATGGTTAACTAAAAAGAGCCCATCTTGTCTTCGATGTGCTCTTTCTGATAAGTCGGCTGCGAATTCCATAAAGCCTCGTGCGCTGTACTCTTCTACAAACTGATGTATCTTCTCTGATCCTACTTGTGCAGCAACGGCTATTAATGATGTTGCTGCCAAACCAATTTCGCTTCCGAAATATCGCCCAGTTGCGTCAATGTCTCCGATCGCTTCTCTTCTAACTTCCAGGGATTCGTCTGTAAGTTCACGATGATCTCCGCAATCTATGACCGTTAAGCCTTCTCCTGAGTGCATTGGCACGAGTAGTCCGCTTTCTACTCTTTCAGTAAAATCTGCAAATGGGATTACATTAGTATGCGCAACTTCTGACATAAATAGTTTTTCAGTGTTAGCTTACGATTAATATGTGATATATCTTACAAAAATATTAAATAAATTACAATATTGATTAATGAGTACATAAATGATATAATATATTTTAGTTATAGCAAATAGTCATTTAAGCACGGTACCAATATAAATGAGCTGTATAGAAACGCCAAAAACCACCGAACACTTAACAGTGCCCGCTCAGACTTTTGAGTCTGGCGGTATTTTTTGGCTTGACCCTAAAGTTATCGAGGATGCAGGTAGCCTCATAAATAGCACGCATCTTACAACTATGGCACTCGGCGCAGAAACTCATTCTATGGAAAGCCCTGTTACGAGGTCAATCATTCACCATATGTTTATATCCGAAGACGATCCATTACGTGAAGAATTAGTTAGAGCAATTGATATTGGTTTTATGTATGGAGGTTTAATCGCGGCAAGATCTCATTCCAATCGACAGGATCCGGCAGATGGACCAGAGAGCGATACTTATGAAAAACTGCCTATGACCCTGCTCGGCGAGATGGAGGATGCCAATCGTGGTCTAGATTCGCATTCTGCCCAAGACAACTACACATTATTTATGCGTCTACGTAATCTTGAGGTACAAAGAGCGCATTCGGATGTGCTGGCGTTTAGTCTTGCGTCAACCCAAGACCATATGGGTAGTGAATTTGAGAGAAATAGACATTCTGATGAAATGTATGACAGCGATACCCTTCGAAGATTTCAAACTATGTTTTATGCAGGTGCATTAGCTGGAGGCTTACTGAAATCTTCGTCAGAAGATCTTGATCGACCAACAGTAGAAATTATTCGTAGTATGATCGGCTATGTTGAGCCTATTTCTCATAGGATTGAAATGCAGTTTGAATCTGGTGATGCAGAAAATCTAGAAGAAATAATTGATGGTGCTTTACGTGCAAAATTAGTCTTTAGTGTGCAAAGACCTAAGAATGATGCACCGTTTGTTGCTGTATATCCTAGCAGCTTACAGTACGGCCCAAATGTCCTTTCATTTCCAATATATTTTCCAGGTATTGAAGAGCCTATGGCATTAAAGAAAGTTCCACTTGATGAACTTGATGCAGTAGTTATTGA
Organism: Saccharimonadales bacterium (SeqCode); assembly: GCA_044449925.1. GTDB lineage: Bacteria > Patescibacteriota > Saccharimonadia > Saccharimonadales > UBA4665 > JBIOIO01. Next base: position 29,294 of record JBIOIO010000006.1, on the reverse strand, counting down.
AAAGCATGATCCTGAGAATGGTGCGGTTACGGACATATCTCTTATAGATGATCCAGAAGCCTATCTTGAAGATCCTGATGAAAATAGCGAAATAGTTGGACTGGTTCAGGGCAAGTTATGCATAACAAAATATGATTCTGTACATCCGAATGCCCAAGGTCTTAAGCATCTTGTCGAAGCATTCAAAGGAAAGAAGGCAAAAAATATAAAATACGTGAATGGTCTAGAAGCGCGTGAACCTTTTACTATAAAACACGGATACGCGTGGCTAGCAGGATTAGGGATTTCGGCAATCTGGATTACAGATTTTCTGGGCGGATATGCAAATAATGAGGTTGATTGGCAGCTAGATGCATCAAGTTCCGGATTGTTTGTATTAGGTTTAGCCGGTATAGCGCTTGCTAGAAAAGTATTACGAACACGAGTAATGGAGTCGGAGCAAAATTATCAAAAGCTACTTGACCGAAATAACCCAATACTCTAGTATTCAATACTTATGATTAAAGACGATACAAAGAATTTGAAGCGCAAGAAACAAGTCATTATTGATTGTGGTTCATTGAGCGATATTGAGTGGCCCGGAAAAGTATCAGCAAAAGATATGATTACAAAGGGCGTTACATCAAAGAAAATCATGGACTATGCAGTTGAACGTTTGGATGAGTTTTATGTACCTGTACATCGCAGTGCCAGGACCAGGTGCATTGATGGCAGGCACGATCCAGAGCTTGATGAAGCCTATCTTGGACCACAAGTGCCCGGTGGTGCTCCAGGAGCGGCTCTTGCCTATCGTCTCGGCGTAGACGAAGATGATCTCACTCGTGGTACCTTCTTGACTGATGCAGAAGCGATGGTCGGTAACTATATTCGACTAGGATTTGCGCCTGGTGGTCATCGCGATGAGCATAGCGATGGATCATCTTCAGTCGGATGCGGTGCCATTGATGGAATGGATTCGATTTTGGCTATAATGACTCGACCTGATTTAGTAGATGATCATAAGAGGGTCGTTAAATTATTACTTGGAGAACAATTTAACCGCGATCATTATCTGAGGGTTATGGGTGCGGCAGTAGTTGTAAACGGAAGAAGTGAAGTCTATTTTCGTGGTCGTGAGGGTATTATCGATTTCTTAGAGAAAAAAGAGCCCGAGAGTGTTGCCGTACTAAAGGGGCATCATAAAGAATGTTTGGTCATAGTTAACACAGTTCCTGGAACTACACTTTCATCGAACCGTTTTTCAAAAGAATTCGATGGTTTGCAAGCATTTGGTTATGACCTATGGAGATCGATGGAAATGGCTAATAAGTTACTGCCTCGGCCAGACCAGCATGTTGAAAGAGAGAGGTTTGTTACGGCTCGTGTAATGGAAACTGTATCAACGCTAATGGCACTTACAGACGCTTCTCAAAAATTGGTACTTCGAGTTCCTGCCCAGTAATATCTAGAACCCATCGAAGCCTCGTACTTTACAAGCATATGATATTACGGTATTCTTACGTCATTAACTAATAAGTGGAGGTTCCAAACATGTTTGGAAGACGTAAGTTAGCTGCTTTAGTGGCAGAGTTTTTGGGGACGGGCATATTAACAGCGACTGTATTAAGCGTGCAGCATTCGGGAATCGGATATCCGTTATTCATAGCTATGGCGGCTGGTATTGCAGTTGCATTGTTTTCGTACGCAGTCGGAGAGTCATCTGGGGGATACTTCAACCCTGCTATTGCTATTGGTCAATGGACTGCAGGTAAAGTAGCTACCGTAACCACCATTCTTTATGTAGCAGTAGAGCTACTTGGTGCATGGGCGGCATATTTCCTTTATACATACCTAGTGAATAATCATCTTGGAAAAATCGGTGGAAAGTATTCTGCACGTATTTTGATCGCAGAAATAGTAGGAACTGCAATCTTTGGTTTCGTATTTGCCTCAGCTGTAAATAAAATCGAAAAAGGCGAAGGAACTCAGCCATCTAAGTCTGCATACATCGGTATCGGACTATTTATAGGTGCGTTAGTTGCATCATCAGGTTCAGTTGGTCTTCTAAACCCAGCATTGGCTCTCGGAGTTCGTGCATGGGTATGGAGCACATATGTCGTCGGCCCAATACTTGGTGCTGTTGTCGGTACTCAGCTTTATGTATTGCTATTCACAGACGCTGGAAGCAACCTGCTTTCTAGTATTTCTATGACTACAACGACTGGGTCTAGTACTTCTTCAAAATCGAGTGGGTCTAGGCAAAAAATATCTGCTAAGAAATCCACTGCAAAAAAGAAATAATAGTAGAAATACTATTACATTTTAGGACTACCCGGTTTATCCCGGGTAGTTTTTTAATAGATCATTCTCAAATGCATGTATCCCGGCAATTGTTTTAGGATACTTCTCTGTATCGGGAAAGTTACCTGACATAATGTTCTTCCATACTATTGTTATGAGTGCTTCGGCTCGCCGTAAGTCTTCATCGGTTTGTTTGAGAGACAGAATAAGCTGGTTTGGCCGCTCTGCTTCTAAGTAGATCATCTGAGTAGAAATAGTACCTCCCTTTTTATAATGTGTACTTTGTTTGTATAAGTAGTAATAAAACAACAGCTGGTTCTTGTGTCTCCAGGCTTTTAGCGATTTTGTTGCATCCTTGGTTTCAAAACTTGTAAGAGGAGTTCCGGTTTTATAGTCGGATATTAGTACGTCATTATCTCTAACTAACACGTGATCCAGATTGCCACGAAGCCTAACAGTCCCTAATCTGGATTGGTTAATGACATATTCTGGAAAAGCATTTTTAGGCAATTTAAAATCTAAGTCTTTAAATAGTTTTTCTATAGTATCTATGCCGAGTTTCTCGAAACGCATCTTTTCTAAGCTGGATAGGTTCTGGAGGCTAAGCGAGTGTTTGAATGAGTCAACTACATGATTAACAGAAAATTTGCCCTTGTTAGTCAAAAGCTGGGCAGTTTGGAGTGAGGCGTGTATGGCCGTACCAAATGCCATAGAAACGGTCGTTACTTGCGGCAAACGTAAAAGTTGACGTTCTAGGAAATGAGCTGGTCCGCCGTGGGGTATATCAAGGTATTGTAAAAAGCCGGTTGCGCTGAGATGGTATTCGTTAAGTCTCGCTTGCAGCAAAGATCTTTCATCCTTACTCGATAAGCGTGGCCATGTTAGAGAAGACTCAAGAACCTCCAGCGAGCGTGGTAGATCTTCTGGCTTTGATTCTAGTACGGGTAACGACTCGATTAGCGGTGTGGCTAAAAGTTCCTTGCCATTACCATCATATCCATAACTGCTCACAACAAAAGATTTTCTGGCTCTAGTTACAGCAACGTATGCCAACCTTACGTAATCGTCGTAAAGTTCCCCGTAAGGCTGCAGAGGTAAGTTGGCCGGAGGCTTTCGTCCTACCCGCTTTGGCTGCCAGTTTGTGTCTATTGCATCAACCATAAATACACTATCGAACTCTAACCCCTTTGCTTTATATATAGTAAGTAGCTGAACGGCTTTTTCTCCGCTTACGAACCATGATTCATCAGTCAATGGTTTCTTTTGTTGCGAGCTAATATTTATGTACTGCAGAAAATCTACGATCGTCGGTACTCTGTTTTGTGTTTTAGCTATTTCTGAAACAGTTTGCAGTAAGACACGGAGGCCGGATAGCCCATCGAGATAGACTGAATCCACAGAATTAGATGAAATATAGGTATCGTGCAATGGACTGGTAAATTTCGGTCCGTCTCGAAGACCTATTACGTATTCCAGTACTACGCCTAACGGTTCCTTGCTTGCGAGGTTAGACAGCCAAAGCAGCCAGTCGGCTATTTTATTAGCCTGTTTATTTTTAGATTCTACAAGGTTTTTAATCCAATCACCGTCCCTAGATGAATTGAGCGCAAAATTCCATAAATCTAGCGGACTAATACCCCACTCTTCATATCTGAGTAGCATAGACAAGGACTTATTTACCTGTGATTTGTCGTTAGAGAGCAATCCGTCAAGAATTTCAGCAATCAGAATTATTTGTTTAACAATCGGTAAGTCAAGCACGTTATTCTGCTGTTCGTAACGTATCGGAATATCCTTACCATGTAGGTAGGCGCTAAGGCTTCTCAGACTATCATGGTTTCTTGCTAGAACTGCTATAGATTCATTTGGGTTTTCGTTCCAGGTACTTGCAATAGAGTCTGCAATCACCTTCATTTGGTGTTCCTTGGTAGGAAATTTCATATGCAGTATTTTGCCTGCAGCAACTTTTGATTCGGCTGATAATTTCTTTTCTAAAATTGATTCACGGTATACTAATCTATCATCAGCTAGAGAAATAATTGAGCTTGCTGTGTCGAGAATTGCTTGGGTTGAACGATAATTCTTCGATAAGACAATGGTTCTAGTCTGTGTATACGTCTTTTGAAACCTAATCATGTTATTGAGTTCGGCGCCATTAAACGCAAATATTGATTGATCGTCGTCGCCAACCGCCATAATATTTGGGTTTCCCTCGTATACAGGATGATTGGCTACGAGGTGACTCAAACGAAGTTGGGCGGCGTTGGTATCTTGAAATTCATCAATTAGGATATATTGATACTTCTCCTGAATTTCCGACAAAAGATCAGAATGCTGCTCCATTTGGGTGATTACTTCAACGATCATATCGGAGTAATCATAAAAACCTCTTTCGTGAAGTTGATTTCTATACTGCCTATATACGTCTACAAGTGCTAGCCACCAATCATTGCGCTTCCGTTCGTTAAACATTGCCTTTTGTCCGTTATTGCTCTGGATCCATTGTCGTTTCCAGGCGCCAGTTGATAGTGTTTTCCCGCTATCTATATCTTTTTGTATGGCCAGCTCAAGACTGTCTTTTATTACTCCGCTTAGCGAAACCAATGGAGCTACTGATTGGTCTATAGGCTGTTCAGGCAGTTCCTGAATACTCTTTTGGATATCCGGTAATTTCTTAATAGATAATGAGGGTCCCAGAATATCTACAATAAGTGGTTCGACAATATCTATATATTTTGAGTTGACTTCAATCATAGCTCTAAGCTTCTCGGGTGTTAAACCGGCTTCTTTTGTAAGGCGTAGTGCTTGTTGCACGTCTCCAATTGCAGTAAAAGTTCCGGCAAACCTTGAGGCTAACGGGTTATCCAGCGGTAATGAAGATAAAATATTTTGAATTGTTTCTATTTGAATGGGATCAGGAACTATTTGAAGCTCGGCTCCGCTCCAGAAGTAGTCCGGAAATATATTCATTATCTCTGCGGCAAAGCTGTGGAACGTTCGCACCATAACTTTATGTGCACTCGGTCCAATTAGCGATAGTAGTCTGTCCTGCATATTAATTGCAGCGAAGTTAGTAAAGGTTAAACACAAAATATTGCTTGGGTCAGTGTCTGTCTTCTGAAGTATATTTGCAACTCGTGTGCTTAGAAGCTGGGTTTTTCCAGTTCCGGGCCCGGCTATAACTAAGAGTGGACCGTCAATAGTATCGACGGCTTCCCTCTGCTCCTTATTTAATTTTGTATAAGCTTCCTTATACGAATTATCCATACTACCTATTGTACAGGGGTATAGAACTTATTAACTAGATTATTAAGTGTATCTCACGGAAGCCAGTCGTCGACTTCTCTATCAATTAGAGCCGATCTGCTATCTAAAAGCATGTCCTCAAAAACATCTTCTGATACTTCGACAAGACTTCCGCTGGAATCTGCGAGTAAAATTCTCGGGTATTCTTCATTCGCTACAACTCTTGGTGCACCGGTCACTCTTTCATAAGCTGTGGCACCGACGCGTCTTAATAAAAAATTGCGCCTAAATATTTCGTCTGGGTTACCAAATGTCATCTCACCGGCTAAAGCTCGAGCATATTCGGGTTCCCTGCGGGCTAACCCTACACTAATATATTGATTGTCTGATGAAAATGCTGGTGGCTTAGGAGCCGTATCAAATAGAGGCATCTTGTTATTATAATATAAAAAACAACAATAAGCAATATTGCTTTCAAGAGACTATCCTCTAATAGCAAGTAGAAAAGCGGCTAATACTTAGGGTTGCTGTTACTCTGAATAGCGTCTACGGCACTTTGTAGTGATCCGTATTGCCCTTCAATATAGCCTGCAATGGTCCAAGCAGTCGCACCTGGATTAGATGGCTCGCCATATGCATTGGCCGAGTAGAAACTCGAATCCGTAGTATCGAATATAGCGCCACCGTGATTATTGTTGTAACCTTTTATAGTAACTGCGCCGCTGTCGTATGCAACCCAGCCATCGTTAGGATGAGCAGGATTTATAGCAAACCTACCACCGCCCGGGGCAATCAATTCGTCGGTACCTGAATCAGCCACTGAGTTACTGTCGCCGCTTACTGAAAAGGTGGTGATTGCTTCATATATTGGCTCTGCCTCAGAGAGCGCTTTTTTGCCAGGCATTTTTGTGACAATTTTTATATCTCCGTAATCTTTTGCAACTAGTTCGTCATGACACTCTATAGTGACAAGCCCTTTGGCTGTATTGTTCGAAGTCGTGCATTCAGCAGGATCCGTCTCAGCTAGTTGAATCGTACGCTTTGCAACCTTCTGCATTAATGGTTGGATAATTGCTCTGACCGTTTGTTGTGTTTTTGAAGATTGTTCGCCGCTTTTAGCACAGCCAGAAAGTGCCATTGCACCAGCAACAGCTGCCAAAGAGCCGGCGACATATCGTTCTGCTTGTCGGGAAAAGCTACGCATAGTATGTTTATATAATAAACTAAAATATAGTTAAAGTCAATATCATAATACGGCGATTACCCTTTTGCGGCATTTGATGACGCTGCACACACTTCGCAGTCATCTGATGAGCTAAATTCGGTTAGGAATTGCTTTGTTGCAAGAGGCCAGTTTTCTAAATCATGGAAACCAACAAACTCTGACGCCTGTCTTAGTAAATGACCTAAATAGCCATGAAAATGCACTTTTCTCCATATTACAACTGCCCATTTTGGTCCGGCCGGAATGATGGTGACAGGTTGTTTCGCATTATAGCTTTTTGGATTTTTTCCTTCTGCTTTCCGCTTTAGGTTCATGGCTACAAATTTTCCGTCTAGTAATGCGGTCTGTGCCATTCCGCTATATGGCGTATTAGCATTGTCTCCTAGAACATAGACATTTTCATCGGCCTGCAAGTATACGTCTACGGCAACTTTACCTCTGCCCATAATGGCGAAGTGGTTTTCAGCAAAGAAAGGATGGTTGGTAACGCCAGCTGTCCATATTACCGTGTGGCTGCGTATAGGTTTTCCGCTTACCGTAAGCCCGTCTTTGCTTTCGGCTTGCACCACACTATTTACATAAAGTTTAATGCCGAGATCATGTAGCCTGCGCCGAACAGTTCTTGAAATAGATTTAGGCAAACGCGGCAAAAGCTGAGGAGCTGCCTCTATTAGGTCAATATGAATAGCCTTAGCGTTGCTAACTCCGTGATTTTTCATAATATGACTTAGGTATCCTGGGAGAGCACCGGCGAGTTCAATTCCCGTAGGCCCTGCCCCTACTATGACGTAGTTTAAGTCCGGTCTTCTTTCATCTTGAATCTGCTTATGAAGATGGGCTTTAAATCTCGCTACTTCGGACTGGGATTTTATGCTGTATGAATATTCTGCAAGGCCAGGAATACCAAAATAGTTTGTAACAACCCCGAGTGCAAGAATTAAAACGTCATAGGTATATTTTTTATCATCCGCCGTCGTGATAGTTTTTGCTTTCTTGTCTAATGTAGTGGCAGTACCTTTTACAATAGTTATGTTCTGGGTGTTCTCAAATATTTTCTCCAGAGGTATAGAAGAGTTTGCTCTTATGCCTCCAGTTGCTGTTCTATATAGGGTCGGATAGTAACGCATTTCCATGTCTTCGCTTAATATAGTGACATTAAAGCGAGGGTCATTCTCTAGATTACGAGCAGCCTGTACACCGGCAAAACCTGCACCTACTATAAGTATTTCTTGCGTTTTTATCATTACGGTTATGATTATATCAAATAGTTTGTGATTGTATTATTTTAGAGTTATATTTTAAAACAAGCTTAGGCACTTTACTAAAAAGATAGTTTTACATATAATATGGCGATGTCAAATTTAAAATTTGAAGGTCCCGATGATATCGGGGATCTTAAGAAAGCGCTCAGAGGAGGATGGCATGCTCTGCTTGACGAAACAGGCGGAGAGCTCGAACTGGTCCACCCCTACCCCTTTAGCGTGGTCCCTAACGGCTTTTACAGACGCGTGTTTGAACGTATAAACACGAGTATGGGCAGAGAAACAGTAACCTCTATTAGGGACCTTCAGGATATGTTCCCTTTGCCGGATGATGTTGGTGTAGAAGTATCAGATTATTTAACGGTACAGACATCTTGGCCAATTGGTGTGGAGGCAGTTAAGGCACTAAACTCAGTCGGAGAGTTCTTAGAAGAACGGTGGGTAGGGTCCTTAGTTGATAGAATAGATGATCTTGCGGCTTAAGCTCTTTAAAAGTTAGGTTGCAATTGTACGCCTATTACGCTTAAGCTAGGTGTAATGGAAAACATAATAAGCGCGCTCAAGGGTGCTAAGTTTAAAGGTGAAATTGACACTTCATCCGAAACTCTAGATTTATATAGTCACGATGCATCGATGTTTGAGCTTCGCCCGGAGCTGGTTGTAATGCCAAAGGACGCATCGGACGTCGAAATATTGACCAAACTTGTTGCAGAAAATAAGAAAAAATATCCGGATCTAAGTATTACGGCAAGAAGCGCTGGTACATGCATGTCCGGAGGTGCAATAAATACTTCAATTATTGTAGATTTCAGAGAACATTTTAGAACGATTGAAAAGGTTACATCTACTAGTGCTCAAACACAGCCCGGTGTTTTTTACAGAGACTTTGAACCAGAAACACTCAAGCATGGCGCACTCATGCCAAGCTATCCTGCATCGCGCGACTTGGCGTCTGTTGGAGGTATGGTTAATAACAACTCTGGCGGGGAGAAGTCTCTTCAGTATGGCAAGACTGAAAATTTTGTCACACAGTTGGACTTTGTATTTTCTGATGGGGTTAAACGAACTATTAAACCGCTTACAAAAGCCGAGCTTGATAAAAAAATGAAACAAAAAGATTTTGAAGGTGAAGTTTACGCTAAGTTATTTAAGCTTGTAGATACGCACTATGATCAAATAAAGTCAGCTAAGCCGCATGTTACAAAAAATTCCACCGGTTATAATTTATGGGACGTTTGGGATCGTGATACAGGTATATTTGACTTAACTAAATTGATAGTCGGCGCACAAGGTACTCTAGGATTTGTGACGGATATACACTTTAGGTTGGTTCCAGCTCAAAAACACTCAGGACTGCTTGTCCTATTTATGAAAGACATTGATGATCTTGGCGAAGTTATACCCAAAGTACTGGAGTCAAAACCGGCTACATTTGAGTCGTTTGATGACGCTACGCTTTGGTTATCTATCCGGTTTATGCCTTCTTTCTTAAAATTACTAGGCTGGAAACGATTTATACATCTGCTTATAACTTTAATTCCAGACGGATTGCAGCTGCTTCGAGGCATTCCAAAACTGATTCTTATGGTTGAGTTCAATGGTGAGACAGAAGAGGAAGTCAGGGGGAAAGTACACGCACTTCACAAAGAGCTTTCTAAACACAGAGCCAGGTATGAAATAAATGGTTTTGAAGAAGATCCAAGTGAAGGAAAATCTGAAAAGTTCTGGATAATGCGCAGGTATAGTTTCCAGTTACTTAGAAGCAAAGTAAAAGACAAACATACTGCCCCTTTTATTGACGACTTTGTAGTTCCGCCTCCACACTTGACCTCGTTTTTACCCCAGCTTCGAGCAATTATTAAGAAGTATCATTTGGTTGCAACAATTGCTGGGCATATGGGCGATGGGAATTTCCACGTTATTCCTCTAATGAAACTGGAAGATAAGAAGGAACGAGACACTATACTTCCAGCTATGAAGGAAGTAAATAACTTAGTGCTCAAATATGGCGGTTCACTTAGTGGCGAGCATAACGACGGCTTAGTTCGTGGACCATGGCTTAAAGCTATGTATGGTGAAAAAATGTTGAACATATTCAAAGAGACCAAGCATATAATGGATCCGCAAAATATATTCAATCCGCATAAAAAGGCCGATGCTGATTGGGACTACAGTTTTAGTCATATTCGAGATCATTTTTAGCTCTTAAAAATGTTATGATATAAACAGTTTCGCTAGAGCTTAAGTGGGGTAAATATTGTGCTTGTGAACACAAATGAAAAGCTACTATGAATAAAAAACTAAAATACCTCTTTATATTTATTGTTTTTATAGCTTTTATAAGCGTTTCGATTAATTATTTATCAGGAGTGTCGATACCTGTTTTACAGCCTAGTGGCCAGATTGCTACGAAAGAGAGAAACTTGCTTCTATTTGCAGTGTCGCTATCCGCTATTGTGGTTATTCCGGTTTTTGTATTGCTGTTTAGCATTTCTTGGCGATATAGGGAGTCTAATACTAAAGCCAAATATTCCCCAGACTATGATCATAGTGCCGTACTTGAATCTATATGGTGGTTGATTCCAACTTTTCTTATTACCATTCTCTCAGTTGTAACCTGGAACTCTTCGCATGACTTGGACCCTTATCGACCGATCTCCTCTAGCCAGAAAGCCATGACAATACAGGCGGTCTCGCTGGATTGGAAATGGTTGTTCATTTATCCCGATCAAAATATTGCAAGTGTTAATTACTTGAAGATTCCGGATCATACGCCAGTTAAGTTTGAGATAACTTCCGACAGTGTCATGAACTCATTTTGGATACCTAAGCTCGGAGGCCAGATATATTCAATGCCTGGAATGTCGACTCAGCTTCATTTAATGGCTGATACTAGCGGAGATTTTTATGGCTCGTCGGCAAATATTAGCGGCAAAGGATTTGCCGGGATGAATTTTATTGCCTCGTCCGGTACTGAGAATGACTTTAACTCTTGGGTTTCAGAAGTACGTTCCTCACCTAATTCCTTATCTTTAAATAATTATTCTAAGCTAGCAAAGCCAAGCACCGATAACCATGTAGTATACTTTTCCGGTTATGATCAAAATCTTTATGGGTCTATACTGGCAAAATATGATACGGGTAATCCGGCGATGATGAATATGGGGGGACTTTAAATAATGTTAAATTTTGCTAATGCACTGGCAGGCAATTTAACAATTCATGCCCTGCCCCAGGATCCAATAACTGCCGGAGGAGCGGTAAGTGTAGTTGGCGGTGTATTAACTGTCGCATTGTTACTTACTATATTTAAGAAATGGAAATGGCTTTGGAAAGAATGGCTGACTTCTCTTGACCCGAAGAAAATCGGGGTTATGTATATTACGGTCGCTCTAGTCATGCTGCTTAGGGGCTTGATTGACGTTTTGATGCTTAGAAGCCAGCAGGCTGTATCGGCAGGTGCAAATCACGGCTTTCTATCGAGTAATCACTTTCAGCAGATATTTTCCGCTCATGGAACAATAATGATTTTCTTTGTTGCCATGGGTTTTATGTTTGGACTTATTAATCTAATTGTACCTCTTCAGATAGGTGCAAGAGATGTTGCCTTCCCGTTCCTAAATTCAATTAGTTTCTGGCTTTTTGTCGGTGGTGTAGTACTTATTAACTTGTCATTGGTGTTTGGTGAATTTTCAGCAGCCGGATGGCTAGCCTACCCTCCACTTTCTGAATTACATTTTAGTCCCGGAACAGGCGTGGATTATTGGATATGGAGTTTACAAATAGCCGGAATAGGAAGTTTGCTTTCAGGTATTAACTTTATTACTACGATTCTTAAAATGCGGGTCAAGGGTATGACTCTAATGAAAATGCCGATGTTCGTTTGGAGCGTGCTTGGAAGTATGACTTTGGTTATCTTTGCTTTCCCAATACTTACCGTTACCCTAACACTACTATATTTAGACCGAACTTTTGGAATGCACTTTTTTACTGCCGAGGCTGGAGGAAATCCAATGATGTACGTGAACCTTATATGGGCTTGGGGACATCCTGAGGTATACATTTTAATATTGCCAGCCTTCGGAATATTCTCAGAGGTAGTTTCCACTTTCAGTCGTAAGCGGCTTTTTGGATATACGTCTATGGTCTGGGCTATCTGGGCTATAGTGTTCCTTTCGTTTACGGTTTGGCTGCACCATTTCTTTACTATGGGGGCCGGAGCCGATGTTAACGGGTTCTTTGGCATCATGACCATGATAATAGCCGTTCCTACCGGCGTTAAGATGTTTAACTGGCTGTTTACTATGTACCGTGGTCGAATAAACTTTTCTACGCCAATGCTATGGTTTTTGGGGTTTGTAGTGCTCTTCACTATTGGTGGTGTCGCCGGTGTAATGCTTGCTGTACCTCCTATTGATTTCCAGCTTCATAACAGCCTGTTCTTGGTTGCCCACTTCCATACGATGATAGTAAGCGGTGTCTTATTCGGCTATTTTGCGGGTGTGGCATATTGGTTTCCGAAATTTGCTGGCTTTAGGTTGAACGAGAGGCTTGGTACCTACACATTTTGGTGTTGGCTGGTTGGCTTTGTGCTGGCTTTTGTTCCACTCTACATACTAGGTCTCATGGGTGCTACGCGGCGGCTTGACCATTATGACGCGTCGTTAGGCTGGCAACCGCTGTTTATAGTAGCCGGTATAGGTGCGACAATTATTGCGCTTGGAGTAGGAATAATGCTTCTTCAAGTCGCTATTAGTATTAAGGATAGGCGTAAACTTTCGCTTAATATAAATGACCCTTGGAACGCTCGAAGCTTGGAGTGGTCTACGGTTTCCCCTGTACCGTTTTATAATTTTGCATCTCTTGAGGATGTAAACTCCAGAGATACTTACTGGGTAGAAAAACAACGAAAAAATATGCATCACAAAGAAGTCAAAAAGCATTATGAAGATATAGAGCTTCCAAAGAATACTCCGTTTGGAATGTACATCGGTTTATTCGCAGTGCTTTTTGGTTTCGCGGCGATATGGCATATTGTTTGGCTTGCAGCGCTAAGCTTTGTAGTCGTGGTAGTTTTGGTAATTACAAGAAGTACTGACGAAGATACAGAATACAGTATATCTGCTAGTGAACTTAAGTCTCTGGATAAGAAATATGAGATGGGGAGTTCTTAAAGAGATATGTCTGAGATTGCACTGGAACAAGAAGATATTTCCAAGCCAGTTCTAGGCTTTTGGATATATATAATGACCGACTGTATTTTATTTGCGTCTTTGTTTGCTACCTACGCCGTACTATTTCGAAATACTGGCAATGGTCCTGGTGGTTTTCAGCTGTTCGATCTTAAAAATGTTTTGGCTGAAACGTTAATACTGCTTACCAGTAGCTTTACTTGTGGTCTTGCAATGCTGAGCGCACACAAGGGCGAACGGGATAAAACCATGATTTGGTTTATGGTCACTTTCCTCCTTGGTATTGCCTTCCTTGGGCTCGAGCTACATGAATTCAATCACTTTGTGGCTATGGGCGACAGCTGGCGACGGAGCGGTTTCTTATCCGCCTTTTATACTCTCGTCGGTACGCACGGACTGCATATTAGTTTTGGACTGATATGGATGGCTACTATGATCTGGCAGATGGCGACGAAAGGATTAAGTAAGAGCTCTATAAAAAGACTTACCTTACTTTCTCTGTTTTGGCACTTTCTAGACATAGTATGGATATTCATATTTACGATCGTGTATCTAAGGGGAGCGATAGCACCATGAGTAAGCCTGAAAACATGACTACCGAAAAAGGCACACTGGCTTCATATGTGACTGGGTTTATTTTCTCAGTCTATCTAACAGTTACTGCTTACCTAGCCGTATACAACCATGCTTTTAGCACCTTTAGATTAACAGCTTTTATAATTGTTCTGGCCGTAGTTCAGTTTGTAGTGCAGATGGTATTTTTCCTTCATATTGGAAAAGAACGAAAACCTAGATGGAAGTTTGTGGTAATGCTTTTTATGATTGTCGTTTTATTGATCTTAGTACTTGGCTCGCTCTGGATAATGTCCAATTTGAATTATCGTATGACTCCTGAGCAGATGAATAATTACATGAGGAACCAGCAAGGATTGTAGATCAAGCATTTTGTTTAAAGACTATTATTTACTTACAAAACCTGGAATTATCCGTGGAAATGCCATACCAGCAATTGCGGGTTTCTGTTTAGCTTCTTCTAAAAACTTTAATGTCTTTCTTCTAATAGAAACCCTAGTCGGTATTTCTTTAGTTATTGCCTGCGCCTGTGTTTTGAATAACATAATCGATCAAGATATAGATAGAAAAATGAAACGTACTAAGAATCGAGCACTTGTTACTGGTGCGATAACTAACAAAAATGCGCTTTTATTTGGGATTGTTTTGGGCATTATTGGTCTTAGCGCGTTGGAGATTTTTACAAATATTTTAACTGTTTTAATCGGGGTAGCCGGTCTGATCTTTTACGTGATAATTTATGGCTGGGCCAAGCGAAAGTCTATATACGGGACGCATGTTGGTAGTATATCCGGTGCTATGCCTCCAGTCGCTGGATATGTAGCCGTGTCTAATTCAATAGATAGTATAGCCATAATACTTTTTCTTATATTAGTGTTTTGGCAAATGGCTCACTTTTTTTCAATCGGAATCTTTCGAAGAGACGAGTATAAAAAAGCCGGAATACCTATATGGCCGATTAAAAAAGGACTTAAGAGTACCAAAAATCAAATATTAATTTACATAGTGCTTTTTGGTATTGCGTCATTGTCTCTATACTTTTACTCCAATGTTGGATTAGTTTATTTAGTAAGCACGGTAATTTTACTGGCTATTTGGTTGTATGTAGCTTTAGGGACAAAGTACAAACTGGATATTGATCATTGGGCAAAAAATATGTTTGGTCTATCGGTCCTTATTCTCAGCATTCTTTGTATCGTCATTGCTCTTTGTGGTCTTCTTGCCTGAGAGAGGTGCTTCATCAATATATTTTGGCAAGTAAATCGTAGCTATAGTTCCCTCGCCCACTTTGCTCTCAATAATGATATTTCCGTTATGAATATCAGTTATCATTTTAGCTATGCTTAGTCCAAGTCCGTAGCCTTTTTGTGAATTTTTATTCCTTGAAGACTCTGCCTGATAAAAGCGATTGAATATGTGCTTTAGGTGTTCAGGAGGTATACCTTTGCCATGGTCTTCTATCTTCCAAATAACTTCGTCTTTTAGCTCAGAGGAAGATAGCGAAATGGCTTGTTTTGGCGCACTATATTTTATGGAATTATCCAATAGAATTATTAGGACTTGTAGTAAGCTTTCTTTGTCTCCGTATACAACAGAATCATTAAGATCCGATTTTATTTCAATGCCTCTTTCCTTGGCTGCGGACGCTAATTTATCAATCGCAGTTTCTATAATTTTTTTGCTATGAACTTTATGAAAATTATCCTGCAGCTTTTCAACTTCCAGACGGGATAACTTTAATAAATTGTTTATCAAGATGTCGAGTTTCGTAACTTCTTCAAGATTGCTTTCAATTGTTTTTCTGAGTTCTTTTTGCGAACTATGAGGATTCAATAAGGCAACTTCGCTTTCCATTCTCAGTGCAGTAAGCGGGGTACGAAGTTCGTGAGAAACATCAGACGTAAATCTCTTTTGTTGTTCATGTGCTAGTTCAATTGGCTCCAGGGTCTTGCGTGCAAGAATATAACTTAGGTATCCGGCACCTATGAGTACGAGTATATTTAACAGTATAAGTCTTATGAGAACTCTATGAGTGCTGGCGGTCTCGTCTGGACCAAGTGCCATCAATCTCGGGTCATTATTAAAAACTGGAAATTGCGATTCTATTCTTTGCGACTCGGTGTGTATGCCCTTGTGTATTTCCGCTGTGGTTACGTTATATAGAGCGCCGCTGAATATGATGCTTATTGTCATGACAATAGCCAAGTACCACATTGTTAATTGAAATGTTGCTGACCTAAACATCTATTATTTATCACTACTTAGTTTATAGCCGAATCCCCTGACGGTGTGCAGAAGCGGCTTGGCTTCCGGAAATGGACGGTCTATCTTATTTCTTAAGTAGCCAATGTAGACCTCTATGGTGTTGGGCAAAATATCTGCATCCTGATCCCAAACGTGGCTGATGATCATATCTTTAGTTATAACTTGATTAGGATGATGTATTAGATATTCCAGAAGTATAAACTCCTTATGCGATAGCTTTACTGGTTCCTTACCTCTTCTAACCTCATATGACTGGGTGTCCAGGGTTAAATCACCGATCTTTATGGTTGTTCCTACCTGAACTTGGGGACGTCTTAGAAGAGCGCGGACTCGAGCGGTAAGTTCATCGAACGAAAACGGTTTAACCAGATAATCGTCAGCTCCACTATTTAGTCCTTCGACCCGGTCTCCAATTGTTCCTCTAGCCGTAAGCATCAAAACAGGTGTATTCACCCCGTCTGTTCTTAGTTTCTTGCATAGCTCTACTCCATCCATACTGCCCGGAAGCATACGGTCTAAGACTATGACGTCGTAGTCGGGGTCAGAAGCGTATGAAAAGCCGGTATCGGCATCAAATACAGCGTCAACCGCATATCCTTTCAGTTCTAGCCCACGTTTTACAGCCTGGGCAATTTTAGTGTCGTCTTCAATGACCAAAATTCTCATAACTATATTTTATATGATATAGCATGAAATTTAGCTGTAGCTTGATAGCTAATCTGTATCTTTACCATTTAAGTGCTGCTTTGCGTGAGATACGAATATAAATAGGGCCAAAAACAGTAGTAGAAGAAGATATATGGCTCTATCTAGTATGTTGGCTGAGATTATGAGACCTCCTCCTATATGGTGTAAATTGCGCGAAAACGCTAAAAAAGCTTCCCTAAAACCGATTGCGCCAGGGGTAATAGACACAAAAAGTGCAAAGTTAGCCGCACCCGTATAAATGATTGCTTGGGAAACGGATACAGTTCCATGCGATAGAGTATGAAGTTCAATGAAGTATATAGTCGCTACAATCGATAGCTGGACAAGGGTAGCGAAAGCCAAAAAGTACCAATACTGTATATTAAGTCCCTCTATTCTCTTTTGAACATAGGCATTTTTATGAAATGCGAACAATAAAACTGCGATAACTAAGACAATTGGCAATAGCCACCACTTAAGGATTCCTGAGAACAGAAAGACTGCACTAATAAGTGCAAAAAAGAAGTAGTAAAAAAGTGTTGCGGCAGCGTATTTTTTTAGAGAGAGATGATATCTCTTTTTTAGATAGACAGCCCGAAATGCCGGTCCGCTTTGAAGCGGACCAAAGAAGTTTATTACTGTGGTGTAGGCGTTGAGGAGCAGGTTGTTTTGCTTATTCAAACTAATACCGCAGAGTCTTAGTGTGGCTGACGTAACCATCATAAGTGCCCCTATAGTTCCAAAATAAAGTAGTAGCAAGATTACTATTGTGCCTATTGATGTATGAGAAAGCTGGTTCCTAATGTTCGGATCGTGAATAAAGTAGTATACAAATACACAAATAGTTAGAGTGAGGACAAGGGCGGCACCAATAGTCCGCCATATTGTGGAGCGCATATTAATATATTAGCGTACTTTTCACGCCCTGTGCTGTCATTGTCGACTAATTTTTCTAGAACTTTCAGCCCCATTCAAGAATATCTAGTATAATTTAGAGATCAAAAAGGACATAACCGCGTGAAGAGCAGTTCGGAGAGCGAACATAGATTCGCACGGTTTTTGTCGTCTGAGAAAGTATTCTGGGCAATAGTTGTTTTCTTTGTATTCGAGGCTCTCTGGATTGCGCTGTCTGGGAGATATCCAATGGCCTTTGATGAGGATTTTCATCTCGGGATTATCAGAATATATGCACATCACTTGAGCCCTTTTTGGGGTACCCAGCCGCCGGGAACTGAAGCCTATGGAGCGATATCACGTGATCCGGCATTTCTTTATCATTGGTTGATGAGTTTTCCCTATAGGCTAATTAGCCTATTTACTAATGATCAAAACATTCAAGTTATAATACTTCGTTTTATTAATATTGGATTGTTAGGCGCGAGTCTACCGTTTTTTAGACGGCTACTCGCAAAAACCGGTGCATCTAAAGCTTTGGTTAACGCTAGCTTAGGTATTTTCGTTCTAGTTCCTGTTGTACCACTGCTTGCTGCCCAGATAAATTATGACAATCTGATGATTCCAATGACTGCAATCTCACTTCTTTTGACAGTTTCCCTTACGGAGAAGTTTTCAAAAAAGAAGCCGATAGATGTACGCTTACTACTCCTTACCCTCATAGCGTGCCTTTCTACTAGTCTTGTAAAGTATTCATTCTTACCAATTTTCATCGTAATTATTGGATTTGTTTATTACTACGCTGTAAAAAAATACTCCAACATAAAAAATATTTGGCTAAATTTAAAAAAGGGATTTACGCTAGTACCACGCAAACAACTTATTGCATTGGTTTTGTTTAGCCTGATATTTTTTGGCGTTTTCATCCAGCGTTATGGTGTAAATATCGTAAAATACCACAAACCAGTGCCTGGCTGCAGCCAAGTTCTAACCGAGAAGCAGTGTAGTAATTACGGACCTTGGCTAAGAGACTACACAAATAAGCAAGCTAAGGACATAGATAACGTTCCGACACATCTTAATACTTATATAGGTGATTGGTTCTATGGTATGTGGCTTCGTTCATTCTTTACGGTGGACGGTCCCGCTACCCTTTATGAGACCAGAGGACCCTTTAGAGTACCAGCACAGAGCGCTATCATATTTATAGTCTTAGGTACAGCGGCCCTGATTTTTACTTTCCGGCGTCTACTTAAAAAGTACCATTCGCCGGTGATTTGGCTATTTGTAATTACAAGTCTTTTCTATTTGATCATACTTTGGCTTGACGACTATCAGATATATCTTTCGACAGCTGCACCGGTGGCTATTAACGGTAGATATATATTTCCGGTTCTACCACTAATAATATTAGTAATAGCTTTAGCTTATGACGAAGTTTTACGTAAATGGTACAGGCTAAAAGTATTATTAATGGTCACGGTATTTATCTGTATGATCTTGGGAGGCGGATCCCTTACGTATATACTCCGAAGCCGAGATGTATGGTATTGGAACTCCCAGCCTGTATATGACGCAAATCATGCAGTTCAGCGATTTATTGGACCTATTACACCAGGCTATAGGTTCCAAACAGAATTCTTACGTTAGTAATTTTTAAGCAGCGTGATGGTCGTGCTCGCCGTGAAGCTCACGGAATCTATGCCTTTTTGTTTGCTCGAGGTCGTCCTCGGTAAGTATACGAATAGTTCTAACTAAGTCAGCAATTACGTTCAGCGCTAGGCATATAAAGGCTGAAATCATGAATAAGGATCCAATAAGAAGCGATTGAATATGCCCGCGTGTACTTCCCTCTTGAATACTATAATAAGTAAATCTAGCGAACGGAATGAGCCCAGCTGTAAATAGTATTGCTGCAAGCCAGCCGAAAATCATATAAGGCTTATACATTATATACGCCCTTATAATCGTTATAGCTGATTTTCTGACGTGTTCTCCAGTACTTTTAAATAACCTAGATTCACGAGTTTTTGGATTTGTCTTAATCGGAATTGATGTAATGTGAAGACCTTTGTAGCTAGCCTGAATAATAGTTTCCGTGCAGTAGCTAAACCTAGTAATTGTGTTTAGACGAAACATTGATTCTCTACTGTATGCCCGAAAGCCACTTACAGCGTCTGGCAGTTTTGTGCCGGCTGCTGTATTTACTATTAGACTTCCCAGTTTTTGCAAGAATTTTTTAAATGGAGAAAAGTGTGCGATTGAATCGGTTTGGCGATCAGATATTACTATATCCGCTTCTCCTCTTAGTATCGGTGCTACCAAATCTGGTATTTTTGACTGTGGATACTGGTTGTCGCCGTCGGTGTTTACCATAATGTCGGCTCCGAGCTCTAAAGACTTAAGCATTCCATCATGGAAAGCTCTACCGAGTCCCTGATTACTGACATGGTGTATAAAATGGGTAACACCGTATTTTTTTGCAATCTCAACAGTCTTGTCTGTAGAGCCGTCATTGATTACAAGAATTATTATTTCATCAATTCCTGGTATTTTCTTAGGGATACTCTTAAGGACTAGAGGTAGGGTCTCTTCTTCGTTTAGGCAAGGTATTTGAACAACAAGTCTCATCACTACTCTTCGATTACTTCTTAAAAAGTATAGCCTTTCGGATATACAATTGCCAATTATATAATAAAGTCGGCTGTATTATTGAGTTACCGGCGTAGATTGTACGACTCCGCTACCTGCTGATGGTCCTCCGGTGGGATTAACATCTATTGAGCTAGCACTTGTGCTTCCCGGACTACTGACGCTGACAAATGCGATAGAACCTACTTGAATATCCGAGGTTGAGACACTCTGACCGCTATCCGTAATCTTAGTAGAGCTATCTATAGTATATGTTTTGGTAGTGCCAGAACGTGGATTTTGAATCGATATACTGGAAGAATCTACGGCTGTGACCTGGCCAAAGCCTCCGCCATTTCTAAATCTACCGCCGGCTGCCCCACCGCCAGCAAAACCGTTTGTAGCAGTTGTGCTGGAAGATGCAGTGACTTTTTGGCTCTTTTGATAACTGACTCCACTAAAAAAGCCCACTGCTAGAAGGATTATTGCGCCAATTATTAAGAAAGCATTTTTACTCATGTTCATTTGGTATTTTTTGGCAGAGTGATTTTCTCTGCTCATGGCTCTATATTCCTCACCGCTCACAATCTTATCTTTTGCCATCTAGTTCTTCTCCTCTTTTATCTTCCCATCCTTTAGGCGGTAAGTTTTATCGGTCTTGCCTGCAATATCTAAATCATGCGTTACAACAATAATGGTCGTATTCTCACTTTTGGCTAATTTGTGTAGCAGCGCAAAAATCATCTTACCAGTTTGGCTGTCTAGATTTCCTGTAGGTTCATCGGCCAGTATTAGTTTGGGCTTATTAGCGAGAGCTCTCGCGATTGCTACACGCTGTTGCTGACCACCGCTCAACCTGCCTGGTTTTCTGGTCATTTCATCTTCAGTTAATCCGACTTGCTTAAGAAGTTTTTGAGAAGCAGCTTTTCGCTCACTTGATGCAACTCCGGCAAATTCCATAGGCAACATAACGTTTTCTGTTGCAGTAAGATTTGGCACTAGGTTATAGCTCTGAAAAACAAATCCAATTTTATTACAGCGGTAATTTATTAGGGCATGATCGCCGAGTTGGGCTATGTCGTTACTGTCTATAGAAATACTTCCACTTGTGGGCTTGTCGAGGCCGCCAAGCATGCTAAGCAGTGTACTTTTGCCGCTGCCGCTTCTGCCTACTATGCTTATAAATTTGCCGTCTTGTACTGAAAAAGATATGTCGTTTACGGCGGCGACTGTAATATCTCCACTCTTAAATGTTCTTTTTACGTTTTTTACCTCTAGCATGAGAACAATCCTTTCTTAAGCAGTTTTGTGGCAATATAATTCATTATTCGACTCTCATTACTTCCGCAGGACGTATTTTAGCTATCACAAACGATGCAAGCCCGCTTCCTACTAACGCTATAACCAGTGCGGCGAGTAAGCCATAGAGTATGATGTCCCAGCCTATGGCGGCATGTATAGAAGAGAAGTTATTACGTATAATGCCGAAGCCTCTGCCTCCTCCTCCACCAAATCCTGGTGTCGCTGTCTGGCTACTATTAGTTACGAGTAGTTTTGTTATGGGGTTTCCGGCAACTACGCCCAGACCAATTCCTATTACCGCCGCAAGCGCGGTAAACGTTACTGCTTCAATCATGAACTGACCCATGACGACTACATTGCTTCCGCCAATCGCTTTGAGAACTCCAATTTCTCTGCGTCTCTCACGTACAATCATGATCATGGTAAGCAGTATTATTATTGAACCGGCTATCACTGCTCCTATAAGACTGTAGAGTGAAATATTTTGTATACTTTCAAGTGGAGAAATAACCGACTGGGCCTGTGTCGATGCGTTAGTGACATCGGCGGCTGATCCCAAAACTTTTGTCGCCTCGGAGGTTACAGAATCAACGTTTGTAATGGAGTCTACATTTAGAATAATAGAAGATAAATCGCCAGACTGGGAACTTAGAGTCTGAACAGTCTTTAGCGGCATTATTACCTGACTATCACCAAATGTATTACCTGTGCTAAATATACCTACTACCTTTATAGTGGTTCCGTAAGCCGTGAATGTCGAGCCGACCTTCAGGTTATTTTTAGATGCTATAGCAGTTCCTATAATTGCCTCATTAGCTGAACTATTGCCCGAAAAAAC
This sequence comes from Saccharimonadales bacterium (SeqCode), assembly GCA_044449925.1. Taxonomy (GTDB): domain Bacteria; phylum Patescibacteriota; class Saccharimonadia; order Saccharimonadales; family UBA4665; genus JBIOIO01. The sequence continues at coordinate 6,899 of JBIOIO010000006.1, read as the reverse complement.
AGATCCTGAAGTGAGAGTAAATTTACCGCCGCTCGCTGCAGATCCTTGATTGAGAGAGGTCGGTGAAGTTGTTCCCGTTACTTGGACCGGGGGTGTGAAATTAAATGTGCCTCCGCCACCACCAACACTAATCTCTCCTCCACCTCCGGGTCCTGAAAAGGATGTTCCGTTATTTTGGGCAAAGCGCTTGCCTAGCGAGCCGGGTGTAATCGATGATTGAAGCGAAGTATTACTAGTTGTCAGCCTGTCAGATAAAGTAGCTACGTTAGATACAACGTGTGGCAAGTTTTGGACAGATGCCAGGTTAGCTTCAGTTAGAGGATTACCTCCTCCTTCAAAACCTCTAACTCCCGCGGGAGAAATAGACACAGTATTACCGACGTTTGCCTTTACCGACGTAATTTTATCACCGACGGCTTGATGTGCTATAAGCATAGTAAGGCTCAGTCCGATACTAAGACCGAGAATTATTACTATTGAAAAGGTACGTATGCTATTTCTAAATGCATTTCTGATTCCCCTGGAGAATATATTCATGAACTTATACGCCCTTACTTTTTAAGTTTAAATTATTATTTATGAACTTGTTTGATTACAATCCTAAATACTGAGTATTTGCTTAACTATACTCAAATATGTCTTCGTTTGAGGGGCTTATATATGTTAGATTAAGGTCTGCGCCTTTGATATCTTAGTCTTTTTCGGCTCGTAGAAAAGAATCAAACACGCTATAATAGGACCACGTTTAATGACATCAAGAACTCCACATTCCGCTCCAAATCCCCGATCAATAAAGCCTCGTCCAGGGCAAGATATTGTAGTTGCTAAAGAGCAAGCTGAAAAATTTCCAGGAATTGGAATAACTCTGTCAGGCTATAACTCAGGCGGTGCCAGAAATAGTGCACGGTCAGTAAATGTAGTTTCTTCAAGATGGGACCGCTTTAAAAAGAAAGTTACGTTAAAGCGGACGATACTTCTGATCTTAGGAATAATACTTTTGAGTGGGATTTGGTACGGTAGTCGAATAATCTATGACATTCACAAGTTATTCGGTGGCAACCTATTTGGAATATTCAGCACTACTAAGCTAAAGGGTGAGGATACGGGCAGAGTAAATATACTAGTTGCCGGTAATTCGGCAGATGATGTTGGGCACGGTGGAGCCAATCTTACCGACTCAATAATGATAGTTAGTATAAATACTAAAGATAACACTGGCTTCTTGCTTAGTATTCCTAGAGATCTTTACGTGCAAACAGTTAATAACGGTTGGCAGAAAATTAATGATGCATATGTTGACGGTCAAACCAACAACTTCTCTGCACCCGGGTATCCTAATGGAGGCATGGGCGAGTTAGAGCAGATTCTAAGTCAAAAGCTAGGGATTACATTTAACTATTACGCTCTTATAAATTACGGTGCTATTAAAGGTGCGGTAGACGCGGTCGGCGGAATAGATATAACGATCAAAAGCAGCGATCCTCGAGGACTTTATGACCCCAGTATCGATTATGCAGGTCATACTATATTAGTAAAATTACCGAATGGTCCAGTCCATCTTAACGGTGAGCAGGCGCTTGATCTGGCTCGGGCACGAGGTGATGCCTATGGATCTTACGGCTTCCCCGGAGCGGACTTTGATAGGACACAACACCAGCGTGACATGCTAATAGCGCTAAAAAACAAAGCCGATAACGTGAGTGTTTTCGCTAATCCCCAAAAACTCAGCAATCTTATTAGCGCTTTTAGTAGTAACGTAAAAACAGACTTCAAGATAAATGAAGTTCGCAGACTATATGATCTTTCTAAACTTATTCCACAGAGTAGGATACAATCTATAGGCCTAACTAACGCACACGGCAAGGATCTGCTTAAAAGCTACCTAGGAGCCGGTGGACAGGATGCTCTCATACCGGCACTTGGCCTAGATGACTACAGTGATATACAGGCATTTATTAACCAGGAATTTTCGAATAATCCTTTGGTGAAAGAAGACGCAAATATTGTGCTACTTAATGGTACCAATACTTACGGCTTGGCCAATAAGGTTAAGGGTAAGCTTGTAAACAATAATATGCATATCTCTCAGATTGGAAACGCTAATACCTACTCGCAAGCCGTTACTCAGATTATTGACTTATCCGGAGGCAAAAAACCAGTGACAAGAGCAGCTATCGCTAAACAATTTGGCAGTAACTTCACCACCACAAACCCATATGCTGGGATTTATAATGCCGACTTCATAATAGTTCTTGGTAATGACCAAGTCCCCAAAACGTCGCAGTAACTTCTTACGTTTAATATATTTATCAGGTGACATATGGTGGTTTTCACGTCCATTTAATGGTATTCTCCCTATATGAGCGATAGAGTAGCTACAAAATACCTCCATCTGTTCTTGGAGCGTCATCAACTTAGACGCTATAAAAAGGGTGAAGTCATAATCTTTCAAGGCGAAGTGCCTCGATATGCATTTGTCGTAAAATCCGGAACTATTAAATCGTATAATCTATCTATTAACGGAGACGAAAAACCCGTAGCATTTTACAGCGAGGACAGAACTTTCCCTTCTTCTTGGGTTTACGGCAAGGTTTCAAGCGCTATTTATTATTACGAAGCATTTACTCCCGATGTCGAGGTATATGTGATTGACCGCAATGAGTTCGTAACTTTTATTCGAAAAAGACCTGAACTGCTATATCAAGAAATGGAGCATGTTCTGGCCGATCAGATAGGCGGAACACTGAGACTAAATGCGCTGCAGCACTCACGCGCAAGTGACAAGTTACTTTACACGCTTCATTACTTGGCTCTAAGCCATGGACGACCCATCGATAAAAAAATAATTGAAATCACCTTAGAGTTAACACATCAGGATTTTGCCAACCTAACCGGGCTTACAAGAGAAACAGCAGCGACTGAGCTGAACAAACTCAAAAAACAAGACGTTATTAATTACTCGAAGCATACGCTTTACAGATTGAATTTGGAAAAACTCATGCTCCGTATGAATGATCAGTTTATTAGCGACCTAGAAGTTGCTAACTTGGAGACTTAGAAGGTACTTTCTTTTTGGATTTTTTAGAGTCAGAACCATTAAGTGTGTCATTTACGACTCGTGCTAGGTTGTGCGGAGCTGTCCAAGATTTAATAATGCAGCGCTCCGCCCCAAGCTTGTAGGCTTCATTTACCTCGGGAGAGTTCTCCATGTTGGTAAAGATCAATATGCGTACATCGGGCTGACGCTTAGATTTTTCCCAGCTTTTTAGAAACTCTAAACCTCCCATAATGGGCATTAGCAAGTCAAGCAGTACGAGCTCAGGCTCAAAATCTTTGAGTTTTGCAAGCGCTTCTTTTCCGTCGTAGGCACTAACAACCTCATGCCCTTCGTGTTTCAGGATTATGCAGTAAGCTTTGTTCAAGTCACGGTCATCTTCAACAACTAAAATCCGAGCCATTAACTGTAACCTCCCTTCTGTTTTTTGAAACCGAGCAATCTTATATTTATAGCATAGCAGATCATAGATTCACTGTTGCATTTCTTACTTATTAACTACTTTTCGCTTGGCTCTATCAATGGTGAAGAAAAAGCTTGTACCCGAGCTTTCGGAGCTTTTGAACCAAATCTTGCCCCCTAGAACGTCTATTAAGCCCTTCACCAGGTATAAGCCAAGTCCAGTTCCGGTAGTTTCCCGCTTTACGACGTTTTGACCACGGAAAAATTTGCTGAAAATTTGATCCTGAGCGTAGAGTGGAATACCCCAGCCACTGTCATGAACTTCGATTAGTATGTCTTCGGTGCGGGGTTTTACAACTATCCTTACTTCTCCCTTTTTAGGGGTATATTTAATCGCATTACTACCAAGATTCGTAATTACTTCCTTAATTATGAGAGGATCCGTTCTAATTTTCTTTCTGCCAGACTTCGGTGTAATAAATTTTATTATAATTTGCTTGTTTGCGGCCATAACAACCAGTTCAGGCATGACCTCTTCAATTAAGGCGTCTATATTTACTACCTTTGAAGTCGCTTCAATAGTACCGCTTTCTATGCGTGTAATGTTTAGAAGGGTTGATATAAGCTCGTTCATTCTATTTGAGGCGGTAATGATCGTACTTAATGACTTTTTTTGGCTCTTATTTAGTGGGCCCATATAGCCATCTGCAAGCATATGGGTATATGTTTTAATAGCTGATAAAGGCGTTCTAAGCTGATGTGAGGCTAGCGAAATAAACTCACTCTTCATTCTGTCCACCTCTTGCTCAAGGGTAATATCCCGAAATACTTCGATTGCTCCTAGAGGTTTCCCATCGACGATAATAGGCGAGGCGCTGACTGCAACCGGTACTGGTTCTCCATCTTTTCGACGATAGAACATCTTAGAAGTTATTGGTTTGCCTGTCAAAAAAGCTTTGGTTATTGGGCGATCAATAAGGTTAACTCTATGACCTTCTAGGTTTTCGGCGATAATTTTTTTTGGCAGCCAGCTATCAATAAGTTCTTTTTCGCTGTAACCGAGCATATGAAGCGCAGCGGGATTCACTCTAGTGATTTTTCCATACTCGTCAGTTGTAATTGCTCCGTCTCCCATGCTGGTAAACAGAGCCTCAGACTCAATGTGCTGCTCATGGACGGATTTCTCTCTATGAGGCTTATCCGATTTAGGGATCATGGATTTTGGATTCATTGCTTTTTACTCTTCTTTGAACTTGTCGAACAGTTCTTGGCGATATCTTTTAATTCCTTAATATATTTTTCAACAATCTTCTTATCTTCCGTAAGTAATGATACAGCGACTTTTATCCAATCCGTAAGAATTAATAAGTCTTTAGCTGTTAATTTTTCAGGCTTCTTATGTAGGTGGTTTTCAATTTGTCTGTCTATGAATCGATTAGCAGCTGGCCCTAAATATTTGTTTGTTACCTCGACGACTTTGTCATAACAAGTGGTGCTTTTGCTGTCGTCGACCATTCCTACACCTTTTCAATCTTCATTAGTTTGTGTGCTCCAATGGCCAGCAGGACAAAACCTGAGGCGCTAATAATTCGAAAGATAATTAGCAGGTACAGTCCAGTGTCGTATAGCACCGTATCCGGATGTATAAGCACGCTACTTACATATTGAATTGCTATGGCGCTCAATATGATCACTGTTAATCCTATTGATAGGTAAAGCAAGGCTTGTTTGTAAATTAGACCGACTATATGTACTGAAAACAGCATAATTTCGTAGGCCGCTAAAAGACCAACGAACCAGCCGTATAGAAAAGGGATTATTATTGTCATTATTAGTATCCATACAGGGAGATAATACGGGTTAGTAGACCCGGTAAGTGATGTCAGGTCAAGGGTTCGAAAAACTAAGAAACAATATATAACACCAATAGCTAGGAACACCGTCATAGTAATTCGGGCGCTCAAAAGAGCTAGGTTAGGTCGTTTTTCTGCTACTAAGCCAGCAGCTGAAGTGCTAATTAATATAAATGCTATAAGTGGAAATATTAAGGAAACATAATTAAAGATAATGACCTGGGTATTATAGAAAGAGGGCCAGATTATCACGGAGTGACTCAGAGCATAGGTGGCTATAGTCAATATCGGTAAACTCCAGGCCAGCCACATTATTCCCGTAGATAGACGTTTAAAGTGTGGACCTTCTTTGGATTTTCTTATGGCGTGAGCATATAGCTGTAGTTGTGAGTAGCCCCAAAAAGCTATAAACCATACCACAATCGATAGAAGAGCAGTAGCCGCCGTTGCAAACTTATAGTCATTAGATGTCCAGTTATAATGCTGCATTACCAGCTTGTTTGCGGGCATCAAAAATATCAGACAGATATAAAATACTGCCAAGTATCCAACGAGCTGCATGGCTCGGGCTGTAAACTCCGATTCATTTTTTGATGGCATCAAAAGTACCTTATTTGACTGTCCTTGGTTTTTCCGTAGCTCTATTTAAACATAGCGTTTATTATATTAAGGTAAGAATTGCTACAAAATCTTATTTAAATGTGGGGATGCTTTGTCGCAGAGTCAGAAATCGGCTAAAAAGCCCATGGTGGATAAACGCCAAATATTTATAGTCATCTTCTTGGTACTTACTTTGTATGTATTTGTGCCCCAACTCGGTAGTTTTGATAAAAGTTGGGTAATTCTTCATCATGTAAAGTCTGGATGGGCGTTTACCGCAATAAGCTTTACATTCCTAACCTACTTATTTGCTGCACTAACGTACTATGTTCTTTCCGTACGTCGCATTCGCTATCTACAGCTTGTATTGGTTCAGTTCGCGGCGATGCTTGTAAATAGACTTCTGCCGGCTGGTGTAGGAGCCCTTGGCGCCAATTATGCGTTTTTAAGAAACAAAAAGCATCGCCCTACAGAAGCGGCCACCGTAATTGCCGTTAATAACCTGCTAGGTATTGCTGGACACCTGATACTCTTGTTAATTGTTCTTATACTAAGTCCGGAGTATAGCCGTAAATTGGCTTTTCAATCTCAGCATCATCTTACGCTAGACGTAGGGGTTGCCTTTGTTGCAATAGCTGTCCTAGTATTGGTTGGTCTTATATTTGCAAGACAACGAATCTCCAAAAACATAGCAGTATTTAGAAGCCAGATGAAATTATATAAAGCTCACCCACTTCGTATCCTGACGGCCCTTTTGTCCTCTATATGTTTAACCCTGTGTAATGTTATATGTCTATATGCCTCAATGCACGCAGTTGGCATCCAGCTGCCGTTCATCATTGTGCTACTAATATTTACGCTGGGAATCAGCACAGGAACGATAACTCCCACACCTGGAGGATTAGGAGGCTTTGAGGCCGGTCTTTTTGCTGGTTTTGTAGCTTTCCACGTTCCGGTTGCTCCAGCGCTTGCTATCGCCCTTCTGTATC